>CAMNQN010000107.1 GCA_946549155.1 uncultured Lachnospiraceae bacterium
TTGAGGGCTGCCAGCTCTCCCGGAATTTTCGTCCGTCTCCATCTAAGATTTTCTACGGTATCCTCCGAATTATTTTCCAGATGCTTGTGGCCCTGCACGCCCGCCTCTTCCTGCTGTTTCCTGGCTGAATTTACAGAATCACGCGAAAGGTGGCATATTAAGCGGTAAATATCTGAAATAGATCGTGTAGTGACAAATGCCGGATGGAACGCAGATCCGTTAATACAGTATGGACATTACGAAACCACAGGGACACAAAGATATATTGTAACGATGATATCGGAACAGACGTACCGTTCTGCCGGAATTTGTACGCAAGTCGGACATTTTCTGCTTGGGAGGTCACATTTGGCGCGATTTTGTAAAGCTTACCAGGAACAGCAGGAAGGGTCGGCTCCGCGCTTTCCCTTCCTGCGTCCTGCTAATTAACAAAACACGAAATACGCCCCCCGAAGTTTATTCCGGACATACTGGACAAATCGGAATTAAGTATGGTACAATTCCTAAAGATTGGTTCCCAGTACGGGGCGGACCGAAACAGGAGGAATTGTGAGTTGGCAGAAATAGAACAGAGCAAAATCAGGAATTTTTGCATTATCGCGCATATAGATCATGGAAAATCTACCCTGGCGGACCGGATTATTGAGATGACCGGGCTTCTGACCAGCCGGGAGATGCAGGCTCAGGTGCTGGACAATATGGAGCTGGAGCGGGAGCGGGGAATCACGATTAAGGCCCAGACCGTCCGCATTGTTTACCGGGCGAAGGATGGGGAGGAATATATTTTTAATCTGATCGATACCCCGGGCCATGTGGATTTTAATTATGAGGTGTCCCGGAGTCTGGCGGCCTGTGACGGAGCGGTGCTGGTGGTGGATGCGGCCCAGGGCATTGAGGCTCAGACCCTGGCGAATGTTTATCTGGCGCTGGATCATGACCTGGATGTGATGCCGGTGATTAATAAGATTGACCTGCCCAGCGCGGATCCGGGGCGGGTGATCAATGAGATTGAGGATATTATTGGCCTGGAGGCCCAGGACGCTCCCCTGATCTCCGCTAAGACGGGGCTGAATGTGGACCAGGTGCTGGAACAGATTGTGGAGAAGATCCCGGCTCCCCAGGGGGATCCGAGGGCGCCGCTGAAAGCCTTGATTTTTGATTCTCTTTACGATGCGTATAAGGGTGTGATCGTGTTCTGCCGGATCAAGGAGGGCATAGTGCGGCGGGGCACCCGCATCCGCATGATGGCCACCGGCGCGGAGGCTGATGTGGTGGAGGTGGGATATTTCGGGCCGGGACAGTTTATTCCCTGTGAGGAGCTGTCTGCGGGCATGGTGGGATATCTGACTGCCAGCTTGAAAAATGTGAAGGACACCCGGGTGGGCGATACGGTGACGGACGCAGACCGTCCCTGTAGCGAGGCCCTGCCGGGATATAAAAAGGTGAATCCTATGGTGTACTGTGGGATGTATCCGGCGGACAGCGCGAAGTATCCGGATTTGCGGGACGCATTGGAGAAGCTGCAGCTGAATGATGCCTCCCTGCAGTTCGAGGCGGAGACCTCCATTGCGCTGGGGTTTGGATTTCGCTGCGGTTTTTTGGGACTGCTGCATCTGGAAATTATTCAGGAGCGGCTGGAGCGGGAGTACAACCTGGATCTGGTGACCACGGCTCCCGGCGTTATCTATAAGGTGCACAAGACCAACGGCGAAGTGATTGATCTGACCAATCCCTCCAATCTGCCGGATCCTTCTGAGATTGAGTACATGGAGGAGCCCATGGTCAGCGCGGAGATTATGGTGACGACGGAGTTTATCGGTTCCATCATGGAGCTGTGCCAGGAGCGGCGGGGGGTCTATATCAGCATTGAATATATGGAGGAAACCAGGGCCCTGCTGAAATACGAACTGCCGCTGAATGAGATTATCTATGATTTCTTTGACGCGCTGAAATCCCGTTCCAGAGGATACGCGTCCTTTGATTATGAGCTGAAGGGCTATGTGCAGTCCGAGCTGGTGAAGCTGGATATTCTGGTGAATCGCGAGGAGGTGGACGCCCTGTCCTTTATTGTGCATAAGGACACGGCCTATGAGCGGGGGCGCAGGATGTGCGAACGGCTGAAGGAGGAGATCCCGAGACAATTGTTTGAGATTCCGATTCAGGCGGCCGTGGGCGGAAAGATTATTGCCCGTGAGACGGTGAAGGCGATGCGCAAGGATGTGCTGGCGAAATGCTATGGCGGCGATATCACCCGAAAGAAAAAATTGCTGGAGAAGCAGAAGGAAGGAAAGAAGCGCATGAGGCAGGTGGGAAATGTGGAGATTCCGCAGAAGGCCTTTATGAGCGTTTTGAAGCTGGATGATAAATAGAGGGAAAAAGCAACTGGGGATATATGTACATATCCCCTTTTGTGTACGCAAATGTAATTATTGTGATTTTTTATCCGCACCGGCGGATGCTGCGGTGCGCCATGCCTATGTGGAACGGCTGAAGGAGGAAATCTGCCGGTTTGAGGGGGCAGAGCAGTATGAGGCGGTCAGTGTATTTTTCGGCGGCGGGACGCCTTCCATTCTGAAGGGGGAGGAGATCGGGGAGATTCTGGAAGCGCTGGATGAAAAATTTGGTTTTAGGGCGTCCCGGGAAGAGGGATGCGGGAGCAGGAAAGAGAGCTGTTCTCTGGAAATTACCCTGGAGTGTAATCCGGGGACGCTGACAGAGGAGAAGCTTCGTATTTACAGGGAGCAGGGGGTGAACCGTCTCAGCCTGGGGCTGCAGTCTGCGGATAATGAGGAGCTGAGGCTGCTGGGACGTATTCATACCTGGGAGGAATTTCAGAAGAACTATGAGCAGGCCAGGGCGGAGGGCTTTCATAATATTAATGTGGATCTGATGTCCGCGCTTCCGGGCCAGACGCTGGACTCCTGGCAGCGGACCCTGGATAAGGTGCTGGAGCTGGAGCCGGAGCATATTTCCGCCTACAGCCTGATCATCGAGGAAGGCACGCCGTTCTATCAGATTTACGGGGAAGGGGCCGGGAAAGAGGCGCATGGAGGCCTGTCGGATGGGAGCAGGATGGGGCCGGAAAAATATGCTCCCCTTCCGGATGAGGACACGGAGCGGGAGATGTACTATGCTACGGAGCGTATGCTGAAGGAGGCGGGGCTGTACCGCTATGAGATTTCCAATTACGCCAGACCCGGCCGGGAAAGCATCCACAACTGCGGCTACTGGGTGCGGCGGGAGTACGCAGGCTTCGGCCTGGGAGCCTCCTCCCAGCTAAAGAAGCTGCGTTACAAAAATACAGATTGTCTGGAGGACTATTTAAAAGGAGACTTTTCCAAGAGGGAATTTCTGATTCTGACGAAGGACAACGAGATGGAAGAGACCATGTATCTGGGCCTCCGTATGATGCAGGGCATCGATTTGAAAGCGTTTGAGGCTGCATTCGGAGTTCCGCTGGAGATTGTATATAGGAAAGAACTGGAGCGCCTGAAGGGGCAGGGACTGATCCGCATGGAAAAAGGAAGGCTCAGTCTGACACCGTTGGGTATCGATGTAAGCAATCAGGTGCTGGCTGCGTTTCTATTAGATTGAAAAGACTATCCTGCTATCTGCCTTACCACGTAATCATGAATCATCCGATAGGTATCGTCGGAATAATGTACCCCGTCGGCGGACTCAAATTCCTGCACCCGAAGGTAGGTATTGCTGTCCAGATATTGATCCGGAAATTCCTCCCGCAGCCGGGTGTTAAAGCCGGCGATCTCCATGTTCGTGACATGGGCGGACTGTTCCGTCACCGGATTGACAGACAGGTAGTAGAAGTCCCGGTTTGGATAGCTGTCCTTAAAGGTCCGGTAGAGCTCCAGATACTGGTCGATCCTGTCCAGGTCATTGACTCCCAGATTCAAAATTACAGGGGCGTCGGGGCAAGCGTCCATGGCCTCCTCCATCAGGGCAAGCCCGGTATCCGCAAACCAGGAATATCCTTCCCCCACTGCCCCGATATAACGGCAGGTATCCCCGGCGTCCGTTTCCGCATCTCCCATTCCCACAGTGCGGGAGTCCCCCACAAAGATAAACTGGTGCCGGGGAAGCTGCATTTGGGCGGCCTGGAGGGCTTCCAGTGCGGCGGCGGTCTGCTTATCCGCGGTGTTTCCTCTGCCCTGGCTGATGACTGCTGTGTTTTGGCCATCCTGAAGCGATCCCCCTGCATTTCCGGTGTCCTGTCCCGTATGCTCTGTTTCCACCACCACAAAGGGAGATTCAGAAGCTAACAGGCCGCTGTCATGGCTGTGCATCAGATCCAGCAGCAGATAAATACTCAGCCCAAGCAGCAGTATGAGGCAAAAAACAGACAACACAAGTTCCCAAAAAGTTTTCCTATTCATAGCGGTATCCTTTACGAATGATAATTTTGAATTTCATTTTACCATGAACCGGATAAAATGAAAATAAAAAGCGATAGAAAAAAATTTGAAAAGGGTATTGACAAAAGAAAACTGCTGTCATATTATAGTGCTATGGATGTTAGCACTCTAAACGAATGAGTGCTAACAACATAGAAACGGAAGAAGGGATTTCAGATGCAGATGGATGAACGAAAATGGACGATCCTGCAGGCCATCATCAAGACATACCTGGAGACAGGCGAGCCGGTGGGTTCCAGAACGATTTCCAAGTATCCTGGTTTGAATTTGAGTTCCGCCACTATCCGTAATGAAATGTCAGATCTGGAAGAGATGGGTTATATCTTACAGCCCCACACTTCCGCGGGACGTATTCCTTCTGACGGAGGGTACCGCTTATATGTGGACCGGATGATGGAGGAGAAGGACCGGGAAGTCACGGAGATGAAGGAACTGATGATACAGCGGCAGGATAAGATGGAGCTTCTGCTGAAGCAGGTAGTCAAAGTGCTGGCAGCGAATACGAACTATGCCACCATGATATCCGGTCCCCAGTACCATCGGACGAAGCTGAAGTTCATACAGCTTTCCATCGTCAATGAAGAGCAGATCCTGGCGGTGATCGTGGCTGAGGGAAATGTGGTTAAGAACAAAATGATCAACATGGAGCACGGCCTGGATTACGAAACGGTACTGAGACTGAACATTCTGCTGAACAGCAGACTGAACGGCCTGACCATTGAAGAGATTAATCTGGCGACGATCTCCGCGCTCAAGGAGGAGGCCGGTATTCACAGTGACCTGGTCAGCCGGGTTCTGGACGCGGTGGCAGAGTCCATCAGCCAGAAGGAGGACATGGAGATTTACACCAGCGGGGCTACGAACTTTTTCAAGTATCCTGAGCTGAGTGACAGTGAGAAGGCCAGCGAACTGATCAGCACCTTTGAGGAGAAGCATCCTCTGGCTCGTCTGATGAACGGGGAGGAGCCCGGAAGGGATGAGCATGGGATTCAGGTGTACATCGGTCAGGAGACTCCGGTTTCTGCCATGAAGGACTGCAGCGTTGTGACTGCTTCCTATGATTTGGGAGAGGGAATGTACGGACGGATTGGTATTGTGGGACCGAAGCGGATGGATTACGATAAGGTGGTAGGTATCCTGAAAAATCTGACGCAGCAGCTGGATGAGATTTTTAAAAGAGAGTAAGCCAAAAAGCACACCAGCCCGGCGGCAGCCGCCAGGGACGGGAGCATGATATAGAAGAAAGGTGGATGCAGAAAAGTGGCAGAGATGAAAGAGGAAAAAGCCATGGATGAAACCGTACAGGAAGATGTGGAAACGTCACAGCCGGAGGATACGGAGCCTGTAAAGGAGACGGAGACCGGAGAAAACGCGGAAACGGAGGAAGCGGAAGCAGAGCAGGAACCTTCCGGGGAAGCGGAAACGGAGGAGACTTCCCAGAAAAAAGGATTTTTTGCGAAGCGAAAGGACAAGAAGGATAAAAAGGACATTCAGATCGAGGAACTGACGGACCGGGTCCGCAGACAGATGGCGGAGTTTGATAATTTCCGCAAACGGACGGAAAAAGAAAAAGTTGCCATGTATGAAGTGGGAGCCCGCAGCGTCATTGAGAAGTTTCTCCCGGTGGTGGATAACTTTGAACGGGGGTTAGCCGGTGTGGAGGAGAACTGTGAGGATCCGTTCACGGAGGGGATGCAGAAGATTTACAAACAGCTTATGACCACGCTGGAGTCTTTGGAGGTCAGACCCATCGAGGCGGTGGGACAGGAGTTCAATCCGGATTTCCACAATGCGGTGATGCATGTGGAGGATGAAAATCTTGGGGAGAATGTGGTGGCTGAGGAGCTGCTGAAGGGCTACATGTACCGGGATGTGGTGGTACGCCACAGTATGGTAAAGGTAGCGAACTAATAAAAAGGTAATTTTATTAAAATATTTTGATTTCATATTGTACACAATTTAACAGGAGGAAACTATTATGGGAAAAATCATTGGTATTGATTTAGGTACGACAAATAGCTGCGTAGCGGTTATGGAAGGCGGTAAGCCGGTTGTTATTGCAAATACAGAGGGAGCAAGAACCACACCGTCCGTAGTTGCGTTTACAAAGAATGGAGAGCGTCTGGTGGGGGAACCTGCAAAGCGTCAGGCTGTGACCAATGCTGACAAGACCATCTCTTCCATTAAGAGACATATGGGAACAGATTACAGGGTAACGATTGACGACAAGAAATATTCTCCCCAGGAGATTTCCGCGATGATCCTGCAGAAGCTGAAGGCGGACGCAGAGAACTATCTGGGCGAAAAGGTAACGGAGGCGGTTATTACCGTTCCGGCTTACTTCAATGACGCTCAGCGTCAGGCCACCAAGGATGCCGGCAAGATCGCGGGCTTGGATGTAAAGCGTATTATCAACGAGCCCACAGCCGCGGCTCTGGCTTACGGCCTGGACAATGAAAAAGAGCAGAAGATCATGGTATACGACCTGGGCGGCGGCACCTTTGATGTGTCCATCATCGAGATCGGCGACGGCGTTATCGAGGTTCTGGCCACCAACGGCGATAACCGTCTGGGCGGCGATGACTTCGACCAGAGAATCACGGAATACATGATTTCTGATTTCAAGGCAAAAGAAGGCATTGACCTTTCCAATGATAAGATGGCGCTGCAGAGGCTGAAGGAAGCGGCAGAGAAGGCGAAGAAGGAGCTGTCTTCCGCCACCACCACCAACATTAACCTGCCCTTCATCACGGCTAATGAGACCGGCCCGAAGCACTTTGAGATGGATCTGACGAAGGCAAAATTCGATGAACTGACCCATGACCTGGTGGAGCGCACCGCTGTTCCGGTTCAGAACGCGTTAAGAGACGCAGGACTTTCCGCCAGCGAGCTGTCCAAGGTGCTGCTGGTAGGCGGTTCCACCCGTATCCCGGCTGTGCAGGATAAGGTAAAACAGCTGACGGGCCATGATCCCAGCAAGACGCTGAACCCGGATGAGTGTGTGGCCATCGGCGCCTGCATTCAGGGCGGCAAGCTGGCAGGCGATGCCGGCGCAGGCGATATCCTTCTGCTGGATGTTACGCCCCTGTCCCTGTCCATCGAGACGCTGGGCGGCGTAGCCACGAAGCTGATTGAGAGAAATACCACCATTCCCACGAAGAAGAGCCAGGTATTCTCCACTGCGGCAGATAATCAGACAGCGGTGGATATCCATGTGGTACAGGGTGAGCGTCAGTTCGCCAGAGATAATAAGACACTGGGCCAGTTCCGTCTGGACGGGATCCCGCCTGCAAGAAGAGGGGTACCGCAGATTGAGGTTACCTTTGATATCGATGCCAATGGTATTGTAAATGTATCCGCCAAGGACCTGGGTACCGGAAAAGAGCAGCACATCACCATTACCTCCGGTTCCAACATGTCTGATGAGGATATCGATAAGGCTGTAAGAGAGGCAGCGGAGTACGAAGCCCAGGATAAGAAACGGAAAGAAGCCATCGACGCGAAGAACGACGCAGATTCCATGGTATTCCAGACGGAGAAAGCGATGGAGGAAGTGGGAGATAAGATCGACGCCAATGACAAGGCAGCTGTGGAGGCAGATCTTCAGGCATTGAAGGAGACCATCGCCAAGTGCGGCGATGAAGTGACCGATGCACAGCTGGATGAGCTTAAGGCCGGTAAGGAGCGTCTGATGAACAGCGCTCAGAAGCTGTTTGCGAAGGTTTATGAGCAGGCCCAGGGCGCGGCAGGCGCAGCGGGAGCAGCGGGAAGTGCAGGCCCGGATATGGGAGCAGGCCAGGCGGGTTCCGCGGATGATGATGTAGTGGATGGAGATTACCGGGAGGTATAATCCGGACGCAGAATGGGAAGAACGCATCAAGGGTAAGTGATTTTCAGATTGCTTACCTTTGTTGTGCGTAAATGAGCAGGCTGCCGTTCGTCAGCAGATATGGAAAGCTGCGGGAAAACCACGGACGAAAGCCTGGATAGAGGGTGAAGAGATGGCAGAGAGCAAGAGAGATTATTACGAGGTTCTGGGTGTTGACAAAAACGCCGATGACGCTGCGTTAAAAAAAGCATACAGAGTATTAGCGAAAAAGTACCATCCCGACGCGAATCCCGGAGATAAAGAGGCGGAGAAAAAATTTAAAGAGGCATCCGAAGCGTATGCGGTACTCAGCGATCCGGAAAAGAGACGCCAGTACGACCAGTTTGGCCATGCCGCTTTCGAGGGCGGCGCCGGCGGAGCCGGTGGATTCGGCGGGTTTGATTTCAGCGGGGACATGGGCGATATCTTCGGCGACATTTTTGGTGATTTATTCGGAGGAGGCGGCAGAAGACGGGCTTCCAACAGTCCGATGCAGGGGGCGAATGTCCGGGCCGGCGTGCGGATTACCTTCGCGGAGGCGATCTCCGGATGTGAGAAGGAGCTGGAGATCAGCCTGAAGGAGGAGTGCACGAATTGCCATGGCACGGGGGCCAAGCCGGGAACGTCTCCCACCACCTGCCCCAAGTGCGGCGGCAAGGGCCAGGTAGTGTACAGCCAGCAGTCCTTATTTGGTATGGTGCAGAATGTACAGACCTGTCCGGACTGCCGGGGAACCGGTAAGATTATCAAGGATAAATGCCCCAACTGCGGCGGCACCGGCTACACCTCCAGCCGGAAAAAGATTCAGGTGACGATTCCTGCGGGAATCGACAACGGCCAGAGCATCCGGATTCGGGGAAAGGGCGAGCCGGGCGTCAACGGCGGTCCCAGAGGTGACCTTCTGGTGGAGGTGAGCGTGGGACGTCATGAGCGGTTTGTGCGCCAGGATATGGATATCTTCTCCAACGAGGAGATCAGCTTTGCGCAGGCAGCTTTAGGCTGTGACCTGAGAGTGAGCACCGTGGACGGCGATGTGATTTATACGGTGAAGCCGGGAACCCAGAGCGGAACCAGAGTGCGGCTGAAAGGAAAAGGCGTACCCTCCCTGCGGAATAAGAGTGTTCGGGGCGATCACTATGTGACACTGACAGTGAGGATCCCCACCAGGCTCAGCGAGGAGGCCAAGCGGGCGCTGCGGGAGTACGACGCGCTTTGCGGCAACAGCCTGAATCAGGATCAGGAAAAGGCGGCCCCCAAGGAGAGCGGCAAGGGCAAAAAGAAGAGCTTTATCGACAAGCTGAAAGAGAATTTTGAAGATTAATGGATTAGGGTTGTTTCATGAATGAAAAGTGAAGAAGTAAGAAGTACTTGAAAAGACTGGAAAATCTGCAGTTATACAAAATTGCAGATTTTCTGGTCTTTTTCCTTATGTAGAGGTATAATAGAATTATAGTATAGGTATGTTATACTCTACATAAAAGGAGGACTTTATATGAAGAACGAAACAGTATATCCAGAATGGGTGCAACAACAACGAATATAAGGAACCACTGTAAAAAAGGTGGGAAATACCTACTACTTCTATAAAAGAACCTCAAAAAGAGTATCGGGCAAAAAATATCCTCAGCCAGTTGATACATATATAGGCATTATTACTCCGGACGGAATTATAGAGCGTAAAAGACAACAGCTTGCCACGACATCTATTAAGGTAAAAGAGTATGGATTTTCCAAAGCAGTATGGGATTCCTGCCCAGACGACTGGAAAAAAGCAGTCGGTGAAGGATGGGAAGATAAATTAGCATGCAAGAGTTACTATGTAAAGGGTGGTTTCTCCACCCGAATACATATGACTGCGGCTCATTTGTGGTAAATTGAAAAGCAGTTATAGGAAAGGAGCAGAAAAAGCCTTATAACCGCTAAAAATCAACACAAAAAAGGAGCTGATATTTTATGAAATCTGTCTTTGAAGAAATGGGCGGCACATACCGTCAAGTGGGCGATTATTTCATCCCCAACCTTGTCTTGCCGGATGACGGCAATTATCAGATAGGCAAATACGGGCGTATGTGCCGCAGATATCTGAAAGAACATCGAAAAATCCTCTACAACAACTATGTGTTGGAGGGAACGCTGTTTAAGCATTTAGCCGAGATCGACCAAGCCTGCAACGAACGTATAGAAACCATTGTTTCCGCTATGGCAAAGCAGGAGGGTGTGACCGATTCAATCAGCTCCGCTTCTTTCAGCTTATTTATGAGATTACCGACAGCAGTAATAGAGATATTCACAATTTCCATTATATCGTTACGTCCGAATATGCCGTCAAAGCTCATGTGGGCAAACAGTTTTTTTGCATTTTCCTTTGTGTTCTTATTTGCGTTCAAGCTGTCAATCGCAGCTTCAATTAAAAGGTTATCGGAAGCAATTAACACATTTTCGCCTTCAACTGCAATCTTTTCTGGGTCAATTAACACTTTTTCATCGGAACATTATAATTCAGATTGTAGAGCGTGGCAAAAAATGATGTAGGTGTTGATCTGAACATCGGCTCAACTTCGGGACGGTAATTGACCGCATGGCGGTAATCTGCCTTGATTTTCTTGAAACTCCATATAGTCACGATGAATCAGCGCATTGACAATGACCTCATGTACTGCCTGT
>CAMNQN010000108.1 GCA_946549155.1 uncultured Lachnospiraceae bacterium
GGGAGAGCTGGCAGCCCTCAAGGCTGACAGCTCAGAGGCACTGAGCTGGGAAATCCATCAGGATTTCCCGGCGAACTGCCTCGGTGCCCGAAATTTTCGTCCGGCTGCATCTTAGATTTTCTTGGTATCCGGAGTTATTTTCCAGATGCTTGTGGCCCTGCGCGCCCGCCTCTTCCTGCGTCCGGGTAATTAACCAAACACGAAGAGCCCACCATTTCTACAGCCGGGTCTTGACTATCTCCGCCACCTCGTTATACTTGCCGATAATGTAATCATAATTTTCCCTCCTATGGGGAATCTGGCAGTTGGTACAGTCTTTCCGGCCCTTGGCGGTGATGATAAAATTTCCTCCGCAGTCCTTTCCTAGCGCGTACAGCGGACAGTAGCAGAACAGGCAGTTGAAATTCTCCGGATCAGCCCCTGCGTGGCAGGGAAAATACTCACATTCCTTGTGGCTGAAATAGGAATATTTCCTGTCGTCTGCTTTTTTCTTCTCCGCTTCCGTCCCGGTCCGTCTCCCGGTTTCCGCCTTTTCTTCGGCTTCTGCCTTCAAATTTTCCATTCCAGTTCTCCTTTCTGAAAAACCCCGCCATATTTTTACTTTCCTTTTATTCAAAGTTAAACAATTCTTCAAAAGTAATTTTCAGATTAGGAAAATGAATAATTCCAAGCTCTTCCTTGTTCGTTTCGCTTATTATATTAAATAAATGATAATAAGGCTTCTTATTTTCATCATAATCAAGGACATAAATCTCAACCCGCTTCCGTTGCCAGTCCGCGAGCCAATATTCATCGATCTCCTGCTGCCGGTAAAGCTCCATTTTTTCGCTCCGGTCATATTTTTCTGTTGACGGAGAAAGGACCTCCATCACAAAGCGGGGACAATTATAAAAAGAATTTCCCCTTCTGTTCTTGAAACCGCAGTTTATTGACACATCCGGAATGACTGTTTTCTCTTCATCTCCCATATACCATTTATACTGGACATTATCACTAAAAACGCGGCACAATCCATCCCGTATTTGACTTCCCACTTTTATTACAAAATTGCTTATGACCATGGAATGCTCAATATAAGCCCCCGCCATATCATACACCTGAATTGCTGGTGGCATAGCATCACTTCCTTTACTGTTTACTGTAATCAGTAACTAAAACGTCATCAAACACTCCTCAATTAGGTACTATTACCAAATTTCACAGCATCTGATGACGTTTTCACTAGGTCTGATTTATGAATGGCTTCAAACTTATTTGTAGTTTACGATCTGTCCGAATTCCGGCTTCAGGGACGCGCCGCCTACCAGGCCGCCGTCGATATCCGGCTGTGCGAACAGCTCCGGAGCGGTCTTTGCGTTTACGGAACCGCCGTACTGGATACGGATCGCTGCCGCGGTAGCGTCATCGTAGATCTCAGCGATGCACTCACGGATGCCCTTGCAGACTTCCTGCGCCTGCTCGGTGGTGGCCGTCTTACCGGTACCGATAGCCCAGATCGGCTCGTAAGCGATTACCGCGGTCTTTGCCTGATCAGCGGTCACATTCAGGAAGCCAACCTTTACCTGCTGACGGATCCAGTCCATGGTGATGCCCTGCTCTCTCTGCTCCAGAGATTCGCCGCAGCACATGATGGGAGTGATGCCGTGCTCGAAGGCTTTCAGCATTTTCTTGTTTACGGTCTCAGAGGTCTCCGCGAAATATTCTCTTCTCTCAGAATGGCCCAGAACCACATATTTTACGCCAACATCGGTCAGCATCTTCGGGGAAATCTCGCCTGTGTAGGCGCCCTTCTCCTCAAAGTACATATTCTCCGCACCCACCTGGATGTTGGAGCCCTTGGCTGCTTCCATTACCGGAATAATATCAATGGCCGGCACACAGAAAACAACATCCACTTCGTCGTTTCCTACCAGCGGTTTTAAGGTATTTACCAGTTCTACTGCCTCGCTGGGAGTCATGTTCATTTTCCAGTTTCCAGCGATGATTTTCTTTCTTGCCATAATTATATTCTCCTTGTTCTATCTTTCTGTTCCCTCAACGAAACACCTGCTGCGCCTGTGGCTTACATTTCCTGCGCTGCTTTCGCCTATTTATCGTCTGCCGCCGCTACACCAGGAAGCTCTTTGCCCTCCAAAAATTCCAGAGAAGCGCCGCCGCCTGTGGAAATGTGGCTCATCTTGTCACCGAAGCCAAGCTGATTCACAGCTGCTGCGGAATCGCCGCCGCCAATGATGGTGGTAGCATCTGTCTCTGCCAGGGATTTCGCCACAGCGATGGTTCCCTTGGCCAGAATCGGGTTTTCAAATACGCCCATGGGGCCGTTCCATACCACCGTCTTTGCGGACTTCACCGCATCTGCATACAGCTCGGCAGTCTTAGGTCCGATATCCAGTCCCATCATATCCGCCGGGATCGCATTGGAATCCACTACAGATACCTCAATCTCTGCGTCAATCGGGTTCGGAAATTCTTTGGCGATGGTGGTATCCACCGGAAGCAGCAGCTTCTTGCCCAGCTTCTCCGCTTTCTCCATCATCTCCTTGCAGTAATCAATCTTCTCATCATCCACCAGAGAGGTACCTACCTCATAGCCCTTGGCCTTCAGGAAGGTGTAGGCCATACCACCGCCGATGATCAGAGTATCGCACTTCTCCAGCAAATTGGAGATCACGTTCAGCTTGTCCGCTACCTTGGCGCCGCCCAGGATGGCCACGAAGGGACGCACCGGATTCTCCACTGCATTGCCCAGGAAATCAATCTCCTTCTGCATCAGATAACCAACCGCATTCTCTCCGCCCTTCGCCGTGATAAACTTGGTCACGCCGGCCACGGAAGCGTGGGCTCTGTGGGAGGAACCGAAGGCATCGCAAACATACAGATCCGCCAGATCCGCCAGCTCTTTGCTGAATTCCTCGCCGTTTTTCGTCTCCTCTTTGCCGCGGAAACGGGTATTCTGCAGAAGCACCACGTCGCCGTCCTTCATCTCAGCTACCGCCTTTGTGGCAGCTTCACCGGTTACATTGTAATCGGAAACAAATACCACTTCTTTGCCCAGCTTCTCAGAGAGACGCTTCGCAACCGGCGCCAGGGACTCTCCTTCGTTGGGGCCGTTCTTTACTTTTCCAAGGTGAGAGCAAAGGATCACCTTTCCGCCGTCGTTCATCAATTTCTTAATGGTGGGCAGCGCCGCCACAATACGGGTTTCATCGGTGATGTTGCCGTCCTTCAGCGGTACATTAAAATCACATCTTACCAAAACGCGTTTTCCCTTCGCGTTAATATCATCCACTGATTTTTTATTCAGCATATCAAAATCCTCCTAATCGTCTTTTCCTTCCGCGCAAACATCTGTCTGCATGGCTTTGAATTTTCCAGCAGAAAAATTCAGGGCCCGGTCCAAAACGACCGGACCCTTTTAGGTCTAAATCTTACTCAGCCTCTGAATTAAGCCAGCTCTGCGAAGTATTTAATGGTGCGAACCATCTGGCTTACATAGGAGTTCTCATTATCGTACCAGGAAACAACCTGTACCTGAGAGGTTCCGTTACCCAGGTTTACAACCATGGTCTGGGTAGCATCGAACAGAGAACCAAATCTCATACCTACGATATCGGAAGAAACGATCTCGTCAGTATTGTAACCGAAGGATTCGGTAGCCTGTGCCTTCATAGCTGCGTTGATACCATCAACAGTAGCCTCACCCTTAACAACAGCGTTCAGGATGGTGGTGGAACCGGTGGGGGTCGGAACACGCTGTGCAGCGCCGATCAGTTTGCCGTTCAGTTCCGGAATAACCAGGCCGATTGCCTTTGCAGCGCCGGTGCTGTTGGGAACGATGTTCACTGCGCCTGCACGGGATCTTCTCAGATCGCCTTTTCTCTGCGGTCCATCCAGGATCATCTGGTCGCCAGTGTAAGCGTGGATGGTGCACATAATACCGGATTCGATGGGCATATAGTCGTTCAGAGCCTTTGCCATCGGAGCCAGGCAGTTGGTGGTGCAGGAAGCAGCGGAGATAACCGTATCTTCCGGCTTCAGGGTGGTGTGGTTTACATTATATACGATGGTGGGCAGGTCGTTTCCAGCCGGAGCGGAAATAACAACCTTCTTAGCGCCTGCGGTGATATGAGCAGAAGCTTTTTCCTTGGAGGTATAGAAACCGGTACACTCCAGAACTACGTCTACACCGATCTCGCCCCAGGGCAGCTCAGCAGCGTTAGCCTTTGCGTAGATTTTGATTTCTTTTCCGTCAACAGTGATGGAATCCTCACCAGCGGTAACAGTATCAGCCAGAGCATATTTGCCCTGAGAAGAATCATATTTTAATAAGTGAGCCAGCATCTTCGGGGAAGTCAAATCGTTGATCGCTACAACTTCGTATCCCTCAGCACCAAACATCTGTCTGAAAGCCAGACGACCGATACGGCCGAAACCATTAATAGCAACTTTTACTGCCATAATTCCAATTCCTCCTAATGTGAATTTAAAAGTTAGTTGTTTGTCAAGGCACACGCCAGCACAATAAAATGCTTTACCTCAACCTGATTGTTATTCTAACCAATTTGTCCCAAAAATTCAAGACCCTTTTAAAAAATAGTAGATTTTTTAACGACATTACTATATTATAGTGTCAAAATCCCCTTCAGAAAGGACATAATCATGAAAATAACCAGTGATTTTCATCTGCATACCAGCTTCTCCGAGGATTCGGACACTCCCATGGAAACCATGGTCCGCTCCGCGGCCGCCCTGGGCCTGAAAACCATCTGTTTCACGGAACATCTGGATCTGGATTTCCCCAGGGAATACGGGACCTTCACCGTGGATCTGGATGCCTTCCAGGAAGAGCTTTTGCGGCTTCGAGGACTGTATAAAAAGGAGATCGAGATCCTGTTCGGCGTAGAGCTTGGAATGCAGCCCCGGCTTGCCGGAAGATATCAGGAAATAACGAAGCGCTATCCCTTTGATTTTGTCATCGCTTCCCAGCATCTGCTGGATGGCGCGGACCCCTACTCCCCCGCCTATTGGGAGGGAAAGAACGAGCAGGACTGCTACAGGGCCTATTTCACCCAGCTTCTCTCCAACTTAAAAACCATGCGCTCCTACGATACCCTGGGACACCTGGACTATGTGGTGCGCTACGGCCCCGGTAAAAATAAGCATTACTCCTACGAAGCTTACGCCTCCTGCATTGACCCCATCCTGGAACACCTGATCGTTCAGGGAAAATGCCTGGAGGTCAACACCGCCGGGCTGAAATACGGTCTGGGCCATCCCAATCCGGAGGAGTCCGTCCTGCGCCGCTACAGGGAGCTGGGCGGGCGTCTTATCACCATCGGCTCCGACGCCCACCGTCCGGAGCATATCGCCTATGATTTCCGGCAGGCAGAGGAGCTTCTGCGGGAGCTTGGCTTTGAAAGCTACACCATTTTCCGTCAGAGGAAGCCCCATCAGGTGCCGCTGCTGCCTTAATACTCCTCCTGCTCGTCCTCCTCGCCCTCATGAATATCGGACTTGGGCTTTTCCAGCCCCTCGATCTTGATGCCATGCTTCCCGGCATAGTCCCACAGGGCGGCATGAATCGCCTCCTCCGCCAGCAAAGAACAGTGTACCTTTACGGGGGGAAGGCCGTCCAGTGCCTCCATAACCGCCTTGTTGGTCACCTCCATGGCCTCCTGAATGGTCTTTCCCTTCACCAGCTCCGTGGCCATGCTGCTGGTGGCCACAGCGGCCCCGCAGCCAAAGGTCTTAAACTTACAGTCCCGGATAACGCCCTGGTCGTCGATATCCAGATAGATTCTCATGATGTCTCCGCACTTGGCGTTGCCCACGGTGCCCACACCGCTGGCGTTCTCAATTTCCCCCACATTTCTGGGATTCTGAAAATGATCCATTACTTTTTCACTGTACATAATTCTATCTCCTGTCTGCTATTTTGTATTTTTCCATCTCACTGATGTTTCTTTACGAAATCCTCATACAGCGGCGACATATTGCGCAGCTTTTCCACAATCCGTTTCACCGCTTCCACCGTATCGTCAATATCCTCCCTGGTGGTCTCCTCGCTGAGGGTCAGGCGCAGGGAGCCATGGGCAATCTCATGGGGCAGCCCGATGGCTAAAAGCACATGGGAGGGATCCAGGGAACCGGAGGTGCAGGCGGAACCGCTGGAACCGCAGATCCCCTCCATATCCAGCATAATCAGCAAGGACTCGCCCTCCACAAACTGGAAACAGAAATTGGCGTTGTTGGGCAGCCGCTTCTTCGGATGGCCGTTTAACCGTGCATAGGGCACTTCCTTCATCACACGCTCAATCAGATAATCCCGAAGCTTCGTCTCCTTCGCTGCCCGCTCCTCCAGGGAAGCAGCCGCAATGGAGGCAGCCTTTCCATATCCCACAATGCCGGGCACATTTTCCGTACCGGCGCGGCGCTTTCTCTCCTGGGCGCCTCCGTGGATAAAGGAGCGGATCTTTACGCCCTTCCGGATATAAAGAAATCCAATGCCCTTGGGGCCATGCAGCTTATGCGCGCTGGAGCTGAGCATATCAATATGAAGCGCGTCCACGTCAATGGGCACCTGCCCGAAGGCCTGCACCGCGTCCGTGTGGAACAAAATTCCATGCTCATGGGCGATCTCGCCAATCTCCTTGATCGGCTGAAGAGTTCCGATCTCGTTGTTGGCAAACATGACGGAGATCAGTATCGTATCCGGACGGATCGCCTTTTTCAGCTCGGAAAGCTTCACCTCTCCAAACTCATCCACATCCAGATAAGTCACCTCATAGCCCTGGGCTTCCAGATATGCACAGGTATGCAAAATCGCATGATGCTCAATCTTTGTGGTAATAATATGTTTTCCCTTCCCCACGTAAGCCTCCGCAGCGGCCTTCAGCGCCCAGTTATCCGCCTCGGAGCCCCCTGCGGTGAAATAAATTTCATTTTCCTTTGCCCCCAGCACCGCGGCAATCTCCCCCCGGGCCCTGGTGATGGCCTCCTTGCTCTCCTGTCCCAGGCTGTAGATACCGGAGGCGTTCCCGTAATGTTCCGTAAAGTAGGGTAGCATGGCCTCCAGCACCTCCGGCGAAGTCCTTGTGGTGGCGGCATTATCCAAATAAATTAATTTTCCCATTTTTTATTTCTCCTTCTATTTGCAGTTATTCCTCATATCCGGAAGTTTTGTCTCGTATTTCTCCCGAGCCTTGCGGCTCTCCTTCACCAACGCGTCTAATTTTATCTCATCAACCGTCCTGGCAATGCTGTCGTTGATCTTCTTCCATACGTATTTGGACACGCACAGCTCTGATCCCTGGCAGCCCCCCTCCGTCAGACCGGGGCACTGCACCGCATCCAGATTTCCCTCCAGGGCCCGCAGCACATCTCCCACGGAAATCTCCCCGGCCGGACGCGCCAGCCGGTATCCGCCCTGGGCCCCCCGCGCGCTCACCACCAGCCCCGCCTTTTTCAGCTTCGCCATAAGCTGTTCAAGATAAGCCTCAGAGATGTCCTGCCGTGCCGCAATGCTGCTGATCGAAACGCTTTCCGTCTCGCAATTCACTGCCAGATCAATCAAAGCCCGCAGTCCGTACCTTCCCTTGGTGGACAGTTTCATCGTTTCACCTCATTCTAATTCCTACTATTTTACTTGGAATTAAGCAAAATATACCACCTGCATCCGGTTCTGTCAAGCCCCCATACCGCATATATTTGGAAAGAATGCAATAAGGCACAGGTTCTAACATGAAAAAAAATGCACATCCCCTGATCAAAGGTACTCTGCTCCTTACCCCTGCCGGACTGATAAGCAGAATCATCGGCTTCTATTATAAAATATTCCTGGTATCGCTGATTGGTGCAGAGGGAATCGGCATTTACCAGATGGTTTTTCCCACCTACATGCTCTGCGTATCCCTGGCTTCCTCCGGAATCCAGACTGCCATCTCCCGGTTTACCGCAGAAAAATGTTCCACCGGGCATCCCCGGGAAGCCCGCAGCTTATTTTTAACGGGACTGTCCATGGCGCTCACCGTCTCCCTTCTTCTGTCTGCCCTGCTCTTCTGGGGCGCTAAACCACTGTCTGCTTATCTTCTGGGTGAACCGCGCTGCCTGTCCCTGCTCCGTCTGATGGCGCTGTCCATTCCCTTTGAAACACTGCACACCTGCGCAGGCGGCTACTTTCTGGGACAGCGCAAAACCGGCTTTCCCGCCCTCTCCCAGCTTCTGGAACAGGCTGTGCGGGTTCTGGCCACGCTGCTGCTGTACCAGATCATGCTTCAGGAACATATTGCTCCCGCCCCTGAATTGGCCGCAGCCGGGCTGCTGATCGCGGAAATGGTGGCTGCTCTGATTACGATTACTGTGCTGGCTTTTCAAAAAACACCGGAGGGAAAGGATACCGTTCCCGCCTTCCGGAAAAATCTGGAGCAGAATACCCGCCTGATTCTGAAGGTTGCTCTTCCCGTCACCTCCAACCGTCTGATGCTGAATGTACTGCAGAGTGTGGAGGCTGCCATGATTCCTTTGCTTCTGCAGCAATATTATGGAGATTTCTCCACCGCCCTTTCCGTTTACGGGATTTTTTCCGGAATGGCTATGCCGTTGATTATGTTTCCCAGTGCCATCACCGGTTCCTTTTCCATGATGCTGCTTCCCACTATTTCGGAAGCTCATGCACAGAAAAACGACAAAAAAATAGCGGCAACGATTCAATCCTCGCTGCTGCTGTGTTTTTTTCTCGGTATCATATGCATGACTGCTTTCTTACTGTTTGGCTCCTCCGCCGGACAGCTGCTCTACAGAAACGATCAGGTGGGAGCTTATCTGGCAACCCTGGCCTGGATCTGCCCTTTCCTCTATCTGAGCACCACAAACAGCAGCATTCTGCACGGGCTTGGAAAAACCATGAATGTCTTCTTCCACAGCCTGACCGGGCTTCTGATTCGACTGCTGTTTTCCGTTTTCTTTATTCCTTACTTCGGAATCCGCGGATGCCTGTGGGGGCTGCTGGTGAGTCAGCTGGCCACTGCTTTTCTCAGTCTGTACACCTTAAGGCGCAGTGTGTCCTTCTCCTTCCGTCCCGGCTCCCTGATTTTACTCTCCGGTGGCTGCGTCCTGGCAGCCACCGGATTCCTGAAATTACTTCAATTTATATTTCCTATTCTGCAAAAAACCAACCAATGGCCTCCCTTCCTGCTGGCCACAGGAATCTGGGGATTCTCTGTTCTCCTGTTCTGCAGCTGGCTGGGCAGGAAATGGAACAGCCATAGATTCACAATATGAAAAAAACAATTTTCTTTATGCATTTACGGGCACAGCCACTGGTACAACTCCTCATATTTCCGCGCGGAGGTATTCCAGGAGAAGTCCATAGCCATTCCCCGGTCGATCAATTTATTCCACTCCCGCTTTTTGTTGTAATATACGTGCATCGCATACTTCACCGTGTTCAGCATCTCGTGGGCATTGTAATTGGCGAAGCTAAATCCGGTGCCGGTGCTCTCGTATTCATTGTAGGGCTGCACGGTATCCTTCAGACCGCCGGTCTCCCGGACTATGGGCACAGTGCCGTAGCGCAGGCTCATAAGCTGGGACAATCCGCAGGGCTCAAACAGGGACGGCATCAGGAACGCATCGCAGGATGCGTAGATCTTGTGGGACATGGCCTCCGAATAGAAAATGTTGGCGGAAACCTTCCCCTGATACTTCCAGGCAAAATGGCGGAACATATTCTCGTAGCGCTCCTCCCCGGTACCCAGAACCACCAGCTGTACATCCTGCTGACAAAGCTCATCCATCATATAGGCAATCAAATCGAAGCCCTTCTGGTCGGTAAGCCGGGACACAATGCCGATCAGGAACTTACGGTCATCCTGTTCCAGGCCCAGCTCCTTCTGCAGCGCCCTCTTATTTTTAATCTTTTCCTTCCGGAAATTCCGGGCGTTATAGTTCTTCTCAATGAGGGGATCCGTCTCCGGATTGTACTCCTCATAATCAATTCCATTCACAATGCCCCGCAGGCTGTTGGAGCGGGCCCGCATCAGGCCATCCAGACGTTCCCCGTAGAAGGGTGTCTTAATCTCCTCCGCATAGGTATTGCTCACCGTGGTGATGGCGTCCGCATAGACGATGCCGCCTTTCAGGAAATTGGCATCCCCGTAAGCTTCCAGCTTATCCGGCGTAAAGTAGTAGGAGGGAAGTCCCGTGATGTCCTTTACGGTCTTCATATCCCAGATGCCCTGGAATTTCAGGTTATGTATCGTGATAATAGATTTCATATCCCGGAAAAATTCCCCTTCATGGAATTTATCCTTTAAAAATACCGGTATCAGCCCGGTCTGCCAGTCATGACAGTGCACAATATCCGGCTGGAAGCCAATTACCGGCAGAGCGGACAGGGCGGCTTTGGAGAAAAACGCAAATTTCTCAATGTCCTGATAAATATTGCCATAGGGCTTCGGCCCCGCAAAATAGTATTCATTATCAATGAAATAAAAGGGAATGCCCTCATACTCCATCTCCAGAATTCCCACATACTGGGACCTCCATGCAAGATCCATGTAGAAATGAGTGAGATACTTCATCTTATTCTTCCACTCTTCCTTCATGCACATATATTTCGGCAAAATCACCCGAACATCATACGCTTCCTTATCGAAGCATTTCGGCAACGATCCCACCACATCAGCCAATCCGCCGGTTTTAATAAAAGGCACGCCCTCTGAGGCGACAAATAGGATTTTTTTCATGGTTATACCCTCCGTACATTTGCTGTATACAAAGAATTATAACTCATTTTATCCAATCTGAAAAGCCTATTTCCACTTTCTTTTATCATATTCTACCAAATTGATTGCGGTTTACGCCTGTTTGGGGGGCGTTGTTAATTGGCAGGACGCAGGAAAAGACGGGGCCGAGCGGGCAGATGCCTCTGGAAAACATTGCGCAGGAT
>CAMNQN010000109.1 GCA_946549155.1 uncultured Lachnospiraceae bacterium
CCATACCAGCACGCAGATTTTCCAGTCGGTGTGGACCTTTCGAATCGGCACGAACCTGTTGGAAAATTACAGGAATCTGATGGGAACCACCAATATCTGGCGGAATCTGTTTAACAGCATCTTTGTGGCCGGGGCCTACACGCTGCTGGTGTGCGTGATCGATTCCATGGCGGGATACGCCTTTGCGAAATTCCAGTTTAAAGGGAAGAACCTTCTGTTTTTTATCTGTCTGTGTTCCATGTTTATTCCGCAGCAGGTTATCGTGGTTCCTCTCTTTGTGGAGATGACTTCGTTTCATATGATGAACAGTCTGGGAGCGGTGATTTTTCCCATGCTGGCCTCTGTTTTCGGTGTCTTTCTGATGCGTCAGCAGATGAGCGCTTTTCCCAGTGATCTTCTGGAGGCGGCCCGCATTGATGGGGCGGGAGAGGTAAAAATTTTTGCCCAGGTGGTTATCCCCACCATGAAGCCGGCATTTGCATCCCTGGGTATCCTGTCCTTCGTGCAGCGGTGGGGGGATTATATGTGGCCCTTGATTGTTCTGCAGACAAAGGATAAGCAGACTATGCCCCTGATTCTGGCGCTGATGACCACGCCGGGAAATCCCATTGACTATGGCGCCGCGATCTGCGGGGCGGTTATGAACATGCTTCCGGTATTGATTCTGTTTTTATGCTTCCAGAAGAACTTTATTGACGGCATGCTAAGCGGCGCCGTAAAAGGCTGAACCAGGAGAAATTTTATGACAAAAAGGTGGACATTGGTCTGCCTGGCAATCGCTCTGACAGGGATGGTAACGGGGTGCGGCGCGTTACAGAGGCAGACAGAGAGGGAGCGCGGGGGGCAGGCAGAAACGCAGAATGAGGTTACGCTTCAGGTTTTCACAAATCTGCCGGACCGCTGCTCCGGCCAGGGGCTGGCGGAGCAGATGCTCTTTGACGCCTATATGGAAGAAAACCCGCAGGTGGAAATCGCGGTGGAGGCATTGGAGGATGAGGCGTACAAAGCAAAGCTTCGGGCTTATATCAGCGGCAGCCAAATGCCGGATCTGATCACTGTGTGGGGGGAACCGGAATTTATGGATCAGCTGATGGAAGCCGGGGTGCTGGTGGAACTGAATCCGGCGGACTATGAGGGGTATGGCTTCACAGAGCATTCCCTGGATGGATTTTCCCAGGGGGGCAGATTGTATGGCCTGCCAAGAAACCGGGATATCGCCTGCTTCTATTATAATGCGGGAATGTTTGAGGAGTATGGCTGGCAGGTACCTGAAACCTTTGAGGAGCTGCTGGCGCTGGCGGGAAGGATCAGGGAACGGGGGCTGATACCGGTGGCCATGGACGGGCTGGATCAATGGCCGCTGAATATATTTTTTACAGATTTGATGCAGCAGAATTGTCAGGGGGATCTGAACGCCGTCCTGACAGAGGCCCTGGCGAAAAAGAATTTTTCGGATGACATTTTTTCTCTGGGGATGGATCTGCTGGGACAGTGCACCGCGGCCGGTTTGTTCCAGGACAAATTTGAGACCAGCGATTACAGCACAGCCCAGCATCTGTTTCTGGACGGGAAAGCCGCCATGTTCTATATGGGAAGCTGGGATATGGACATGGCCCGGGATCCGCGGATCGACGCGGGGATGCGGGAGGAAATACGGGTCTTTTTCATGCCGCCGCTTAAGGAGCAGGCGGATGGCAGCCGGAAGCTTACCATGTGGCACGGGGGCGGCTATGCGGTAACCAGGAACGGCGCGAATCGGGAGGAGGCACTGAAGCTTCTGTCTTATATGATGCGTCCGGAGGGCTGGCCTTGGGCTGTCCTGGAGAATGGCGCCTGCATATCCGCCCAGGAGGGAGAGGAGCCGGAACAAAGGGAGGGGACGTCCCTGCAAAGCGATTTTCTGGAGGCGCTCTCTCTGGCGGAAAGCTTTTCGGGCGTGCCTCTGGCGGACCGGGGGGATACGTCCTTCCGGCAGGCCTGCCTTGCTTCCATTCTGGAATTGGCGCTGGGCCACATTACGCCGGAGGAGTGCAGGAGAGCGCTGTCATTTTCCTATTGAACAGAAAGAAAATACAGGGTAAAATGAAGATGATTTATAAGGCCAGAAGGAGGGGCGGACATGGCGATCAGGGCGAGGGCGGCAGCTTTTTACCGGCATTTGAAAATACAGCATAAGATTCTTCTGGCCATGTATCTGGTGGTCTTTGCGGCAGGCCTGGTGAGCTCCTTTGTGATTTACTATTACAGCTGGCGGTCCGCCCAGGAGGACAATCAGGCGGTTTATCAGAAAATGGCGGAGTCCATCAGCGGCGAGATTGAGCGTATTCAGCAGGACATCTGGGATATCTCCATTTATATGGGGGCCAATCAGGAGATCCATCGGGTATTATCAGAGAATCCCTCAAAGGAGGAGCAGGATTCTCTGTTTTGGTTCAGTGAGATACCGGTGTCCTTTATATCCGATGTGCTTTCCATTAAGAGCCAGTTCCGCACCCTGATTCTATATCCGGAAAATGGGATGGAGCCCTACTATGTCAGCCGGGATTCCAGTGTGCTGAAAAGGGATTTATCGGAGATTGCCGGCACGGATTTTTATCAGGAGGCGGCGGCAGCCCGGGGAGATCTGGTGTGGTTTCGCATGGACGCCGGGGAAAACGGGATCTACGAGAAAAATACTTCTGATAAAATCGTGGGTATGAAGATGATTTTTAATATGTCGAAAAGAAGGAAGCTGGGGCTTCTGGCCATGGGGCTGGATGTGTCCAGGTATGAGGCGGTCTGCGAAAATGTGCGGCTTTCCGGGAAGGAGTGTATTGTCATCACCGACCAGAACAATAAGGAGCTGGTGAAGGTGGGGGAGCTTTTCGGGGAGGATTTTTCCCGGGCCATGGAGCTGTTTCCTGCGGGAGAAGGCTTTGCGCGGTCGGGGAACTACCATGTCTTTGGCGCGAAGAGCGAAGAAGGCGGAGTCAGGGTCTATTATTTTTCGCCGGAGGCAGTGTGGTTTCAGAAGGCGCTTGGCATGCTGTATGTTCCGCTGTTTTTGCTGCTGTCCCTTCTGGTGTGCATGTGGCCGCTGACCAGATATCTGTCGG
Organism: uncultured Lachnospiraceae bacterium; assembly: GCA_946549155.1. Lineage (GTDB taxonomy): Bacteria > Bacillota > Clostridia > Lachnospirales > Lachnospiraceae > Merdiplasma. The sequence goes on from CAMNQN010000109.1 coordinate 3,096, forward strand.
GCCTTCTGGCGCGTCCGCTGAATGAGCTGCGATTGTCCATGGACAGATTCCGGGATGGGGATTTTATGCAGAGGGTGGAGGTAAAGGGAGAGGATGAGATTGGCCAGCTGGCGGTCTCCTTTAATAAAATGGCGGAAAATATGCAGCTTCTCATTGACCAGAACTATGTGCTGGCGCTGAAGGAAAAGGAGAGCGAGCTGGATATTCTGCAGGCCCAGATTAATCCCCACTTTCTCTACAATGTGCTGGATTCTTTGTACTGGCAGGCGGTGAATATGGAAAATGACACCATGGCGGAGGAGATTTTGGCGCTGTCTAATCTGTACCGGCTGGTCTTGAATCAGGGGCAGGACATTATTGAGGTGGAAAAGGAATTTGAACTGATTCGGTCCTATCTGGAGGTGCAGAAGATGAGACTGAACCGGCGTCTGAATTACGAGATAAAGATGGATGAGCGGATTCTGCACTGCCGGATCAGCAAGCTTCTGGTACAGCCCTTTGTGGAGAATGCGGTGGTGCATGGACTAGAGAGCAGCAAATGGGGCGGCCTGGTGAAGGTGTGCGGCTGCCGGGAGGGCGATAACCTGGTGTTTACGGTGGAGGATAACGGCATCGGTATGCAGCAGGAGGAAGCAGACCGGATTTTGGAGGAGAGCGTCAGGCCCCATTCCGATGCCCGGATCAGCCATTACGCCATCTCCAATATTCAGGAGCGGCTGAGGCTGCATTACCGTGACCGATATAAATTGGATATTATCAGCGGAGAAAATAAAGGGACGCTGGTGAAGCTGGTTATACCGATAGAAAGGGAGCAGGGAAAAGATGGAAAAAACGTATAGCCTTCTGATTGCAGACGATGAGGAAATGATTCTGCAGGGCATGAGAGATTTTATTCAGAGGAAAACCGTCTGTTTCGGAAAGATTTACTGTGCCCAGAACGGGCAGGAGGCGCTGGATATCGTGTTTAAATATCACCCGGATGCGATGCTTCTGGATATAAAGATGCCGGTGAAAAGCGGCCTGGATGTGATGAAGGAAACGCTGAAAGCGGGGAAATGTCCCAAAACTATTATCCTGTCCGGGTATGAAGAGTTTGCCTATGCGCAGCAGGCCCTGCGGCTGGGAGCGGTGGATTATCTGCTGAAGCCCTGCCGTTCCACGGAGGTATTGAGGAAGCTGGAGAGGCTGGTGAGAGGGGAGGGGCTGCATGAGGATTTGGCCAGGTGCGAGACAAAGCATCCCATCCTAAAGGCTGCGGAGGAATACATCCGGGAGCACCTCTCCGATGATATCAGCCAGAGTGTGGTGGCGGAGTATGTGGGAGTGTCCAGCTCCTACCTGTCCACGCTGTTTGCCCAGGAATTTGGCTGCGGCTTTGTGGATTATCTGAATAAGCTGCGGATTCAGTATGCCTGTGATTTTATGTATGACGGGCGGATGAAAATATATGAGATTGCCCCCAGGGTGGGCTTCCGGGACGAAAAGTATTTTTCCAAGGTTTTTAAGAAGGTGACGGGAAAGAGCCCCACGGAGTACAGGAAAACCATGGATGAAGTGGTTTTCCGGGTGGAGCGGGGATAATAAAAGAGAGCTGACGTTTTGGCGGCAGCTCTCTTTTGGTTTTAGCGGTTTATTATTTCTGATTCTCCTTCACTTCCTGCAGCTTCATCGCCCGCACCTTCAGCGGCAGTCCAAACAGTGTGATAAATCCGGAGGCGTCATGGTGATCGTACAGATCTCCCGTGGTAAAGGAGGCCAGCGACTCATTGTACAGGCTGTAGGGAGAGGTGGTTCCCGCCTTAATAATATTTCCTTTATAGAGCTGGAATTTCACTTCGCCGGTCACATACTGCTGCGTCACCTCCACGAAGGCCTGAATCGCTTCCCGCAGCGGGGTAAACCATTTTCCCTCGTATACGATCTGAGCGAACTGACTGCCCAGCTTCTTTTTCGTCTCCATGGTGTCGCGGTCTAAAATCAGCTCCTCCAGCTGTTCATGGGCAGCCATCAGGATGGTTCCGCCGGGGGTTTCGTACACGCCGCGGCTCTTCATGCCCACCACGCGGTTTTCCACAATATCGATGATGCCGATGCCGTGCTTTCCACCCAGCTTGTTCAATTCTGTGATGATCTGGGATACCTTCATCTCCTGACCGTTTAAGGTCTTGGGAACGCCGGCTTCAAAGGTCATGGTCACATATTCGCCCTCATCGGGGGCCTCCTGGGGCGTCACGCCCAGAACCAGCATATTGCTGTAGTTGGGCTCGTTGGAGGGATCCTCCAGCTCCAGGCCCTCATGGCTTAAATGCCACAGGTTCCGGTCACGGCTGTAGCTGTGGCTGTGGTCAAAGGGAAGATTGATGCCGTGGGCTTTGCAGAACTCCAGCTCGTCCTCCCGGGACTGCATGGTCCAGACATCAGTCATACGCCAGGGGGCGATAATTTTCAGATCAGGAGCCAGAGCCTTGATGGCCAGCTCAAAACGAATCTGGTCATTTCCCTTTCCGGTGGCGCCGTGGCAGATGGTGGTGGCCCCTTCCTTGCGGGCAATCTCCACCAGACGCTTCGCGATCACGGGGCGGGCCATGGAGGTGCCCAGCAGATATTTGTGCTCGTAAACGGCTCCGGCCTTCACGCAGGGCATGATAAAGTCATCGCAGAACTCGTCGATAATATCTTCAATATATAATTTGGACGCTCCGGACAGCTTCGCCCGCTCATCCAGGCCCTCCAGTTCATTTCCCTGTCCGCAGTTGACACAGCAGCAGATCACTTCATAATCAAAGGTTTCCTTCAGCCAGGGGATCAGGGCGGTGGTGTCCAGGCCGCCGGAATAGGCTAAGATCACTTTTTCTTTCATTGTAAATTCCTCCATATAGAAATAAAAATTTATTTTTGTAAATACGCTTTATAGGCTGCGGTTTTTGCATCCAGGCATTACTATAACGCATCCATCATAAATATGCAAGCTTAAATTGAAAATTTCGGAAAAATCTTGGATTAGATGAAGAAATATTCATAAGTAATGTATAAATATACGTCAAAAAACTCTTTACTTCTCTGGGGAAGTGGTATATGATAGGAAAAGTAAAAATTTGACTTGAAGGTGATGATATGATAAAGACAGGGATTATAGGTTCCACGGGCTACGCGGGACAGGAATTGGTGAGGCTGCTTTTGGGGCATCCCCAGGCGGAGATCGTATGGTATGGCTCCAGAAGTTATATCGATCAAAGATATGCGGATGTCTACCGGAATATGTTCCGGCTGGTGGATGCGCGCTGCCTGGATGATAATATGAAGGAACTGGCCAAGGAGGCCGATGTGGTGTTTACCGCCACCCCCCAGGGGCTGTGCGCCTCCCTGGTGAATGAGGAGATTTTAAGCGAAACGAAGATTGTGGATCTCAGCGCGGATTTCCGCATCAAGGATGTGGGGGTCTATGAAAAGTGGTATGGCATTTCACACAAGAGCCCGGAGTTTATCCCGGAGGCAGTGTACGGCCTCTGCGAGATCAACCGGGAGGAGATTAAGGGAGCCCGCCTGGTGGCGAATCCGGGCTGTTACACCACCTGCTCCATTCTGACCCTGTATCCGCTGGTGAAGGAGGGGCTTGTGGACCCGGACACCATCATCATTGACGCGAAATCCGGCACCTCCGGCGCGGGCCGGGGAGCCAAGCTGCCCAATCTGTTCTGTGAGGTTAATGAGAGCATCAAGCCGTACGGTGTGACCAGCCACCGGCATACGCCGGAGATCGAGGAGCAGCTGGGGTATGCGGCGGGGAAGGAGATTCTGATCAATTTCACGCCCCATCTGGTTCCCATGAATCGGGGAATTCTGGCCACAGCCTACGGAAATCTCAGACCCGGCGTTACCGGAGAGCAGGTGCAGGCGGCGTATGAGAAGCAGTATGGAGAGGAATATTTTATTCGTCTGCTGGAACAGGGCGTATATCCGGAAACCCGATGGGTGGAGGGCAGTAATTTTGTGGACATCGGATACAAGATCGATGAGCGGACCCACCGCATCGTAGCCATGGGGGCCATCGATAACCTGGTGAAGGGAGCGGCCGGGCAGGCGGTACAGAATATGAACCTGCTGTTCGGACTGCCGGAGCAGACGGGCCTGCAGCAGGCGCCCCTGTTCCCGTAAGCGTAAGAGGGGAAGCAGCGGGACGATGTACTGGGAAAAGAGAAGAAAAGACAGAGGAGATAGAAGGATGAAAAAAATAGAGGGCGGCGTTACTGCGGCCCGGGGCTTTCGGGCCATCGGAATCGCAGCGGGCATCAAGAAGGATAAGAAGGATATGGCGATGCTGTACAGCCAGGTTCCCTGCAGGGCGGCGGGCACCTTTACCACGAATATTGTGAAGGCTGCGCCGGTGAAATGGGATCAGGAGATTGTGTATCATCAGAAGACGGCCCAGGCGGTGGTGATGAACAGCGGCGTGGCCAATGCCTGCACCGGAGCGGAGGGGTACGGCTACTGTCTGGAGACGGCGAAAACTGCGGCGGACCTTCTGGGAATCCAGGCGAATCAGGTACTGACAGCTTCCACCGGCGTGATCGGACGGCAGCTTCCCATGGATCTGATCCGGCAGGGCATCAGCACCATGGTCCCGCTGCTTTCGGATACCGCGGCGGCAGGGACACTGGCGGCGGAGGCTATTATGACCACCGACACCGTGAAGAAGGAGATCGCCGTTTCGGTGGAGCTGGGCGGCAAAACCGTGACCATCGGAGGCATGTCCAAGGGCGCCGGCATGATCCACCCCAACATGTGTACCATGCTGGCCTTTGTGACCACGGACGCGGCCATTTCCCAGGAACTGCTGCAGCGGGCGCTCAGCGCGGATGTGAAGGACACCTACAACATGATTTCCGTGGATGGAGATACCTCCACCAACGACACCTGCCTGCTGCTGGCCAACGGCCTGGCAGGCAACCCGGAGATTACAGAGGAAAATGAAGATTACCGTACCTTTGCGGCGGCGCTGAATTATGTGAATACCTGGCTGGCGAAGCATATGGCGGCAGACGGGGAAGGGGCCACCGCCCTGTTTGAGGTGAAGGTGGTGGGAGCGAAGAGTAAGGAGCAGGCGGTGACCCTGAGCAAATCCATTGTCACCTCCAGCCTGGTGAAGGCCGCCATCTACGGCCATGACGCCAACTGGGGCCGGATTCTCTGCGCCATGGGCTATTCCGGAGCAAAATTTGATCCGGAACAGGTGGATCTGTATTTTGAGAGCAGGGCAGGCCGCATCAAGATCATCGAAAACGGTGTGGACACCGGCTACAGCGAGGAGGAAGCCACCAAAATCCTGTCCGAAAAAGAGGTGACGGCCATCGCTGACGTAAAGATGGGAGAAGCTGCGGCTACGGCCTGGGGCTGCGATCTGACCCACGAATATGTGAGCATCAATGCGGATTACCGTTCTTAGGAAAACGCTGATTAATTCAGCATTTTCTTAGATAAGAGGAGCAGTTGGCGTTTTAGAAAACAGCAGGAGGAATATCATACATGGAATCAATGGAAATGTGGCTTCACAAAGCCAACGTCTTAATCGAAGCGCTTCCCTATATCCAGCGCTTCCACGGAAAGACCATTGTGGTAAAGTACGGCGGCAGCGCCATGGTGGATCATGAGCTGAAAAAAAATGTGATCCGGGATGTGGCGCTGCTGAAGCTGGTGGGCTTTCGTCCCATTATCGTTCACGGGGGCGGCAAGGAGATCACCAAATGGATCAACAAAATCGGCCTGGAAACCAAGTTTGTCAACGGGCTCCGGGTGACGGACAAGGCCACCATGGAGGTGGCGGAGATGGTGCTGAACCGCGTCAATAAGGGCCTGGTGTCCATGATGGAGAAGGTGGGCCTGAAGGCGGTGGGTATCAGCGGCAAGGACGGCAGTGTGCTTCGGGTGGAAAAGAAGCTGGCCGGCGGGAGAGATATCGGCTATGTGGGGGAGGTAACGGAGGTGAATCCCCTGCTTTTGAATACGCTGCTGGATAATGATTTTATTCCGGTCATCTGCCCCATCGGCTCCGATGCGGAGTATCATTCCTACAATATCAATGCGGATGACGCGGCCTGTGCCATCGCCAGGGCTATGAAGGCCTCCAAGCTGGTATTTCTGACGGATATTGAGGGCGTGTACCGGGATTTCCTGGACAAGTCCAGCCTGATCAGCGAGATGACGGTGCCGGAGGCAAGGGAGTTTCTTGCCAGTGGGAATGCGGGAGGCGGGATGCTGCCGAAGCTGCAGAACTGTATTGACGCCATCGAATCCGGTGTGTCCAGAGTGCATATTCTGGATGGAAGGATTCAGCATTCCCTGCTGCTGGAGTTCTTCACCAACAAGGGAATCGGGACAGCAATTATCGGGGATGAGGAGGAACGGTATTATGCAGAAAAATGAGAAAACGGCGGAGAATGGAGAAGGCCGGGAGGGCAAAAAGCTGCCAAAGGCCAGCGAGTATATGGCCCGCACGGAGCAGGCGGTGCTGCACACCTACAATCGTTTTCCCGTCGTGCTGGAAAAGGGCCAGGGCGTGTACCTGGAGGATGTGGAGGGAAAGCGCTATCTGGATTTTGGCGCAGGTATTGCGGTGTTCGCGCTGGGCTATGGAAATGAGGAATACAACGAGGCCCTGAAAAGCCAGGTGGACAAGCTGATTCACACCTCGAACCTCTATTATCACGCTCCCCTGATGGAGGCGGCGGAAAAGCTGGTGAAAGCCAGCGGCCTCTCCAGGGTGTTTTTCACCAACAGCGGAACAGAGGCCATTGAGGGAGCGCTGAAGGCGGCCAGAAAATATGCCTATAATAAGGATGGAAGGACGGATCATGAGATCATTGCCATGGAGCATTCCTTCCATGGCAGAAGCATCGGCGCGCTGTCTGTCACGGGAAATGCCCATTATCAGGAGGCGTTTAAGCCGCTGATGGGCGGGGTGAAGTTTGCCAGGTTCAACGATCTGGAGAGCGTGAAGGCCCAGGTAACTGACCGCACCTGCGCCATCATTCTGGAAACCGTACAGGGGGAGGGCGGCATTTACCCGGCGGAGCCGGAGTTCCTCAAAGGGGTAAAGCAGCTCTGCCAGGAGAAGGACATCCTTTTGATTTTGGATGAGATTCAGTGCGGCATGGGCCGGACCGGCAGCTATTTTGCCTGGCAGCAGTACGGTGTGGAGCCGGATATCATGACCTGCGCCAAGGCTCTGGGCTGCGGAGTGCCGGTGGGGGCCTTTGTGCTGGGGGAGAAGGCGGCGGCTTCCTCCCTGGTTCCCGGGGATCACGGCACCACCTACGGCGGAAATCCCCTGGCCTGCGCGGCAGTATCCCGGGTGTTTGACCTGTTTGAGAAGGAACGGATCATTGACCATGTGCGGCAGCTGACCCCCTATCTGGAACAGACGCTGGATGCGTTGGTGGAAAAATACGAGTTTCTTTCTGCCAGAAGAGGAATGGGCTTTATGCAGGGGCTGGTGGTAACCGGCCGCCCGGTGGGAGAGATTGTGGGGAAGGCGCTGGAGAATGGCCTGATCGTGCTTTCCGCAGGCTCCGATGTGCTTCGTTTCGTGCCGCCGCTGGTGATTACAAAGGAGGATATCGACGAGATGGCCCGGAGGCTGGAGAAATCCTTCTAAGGAAACGCTTTAATTAACTATTCAGGGAGCCGCCCTCCGCTTTCGGGCACCGGGGCAATTCGCCAGGAAATCCTGATGATTTCCCGGCTCAGTGCCCCTGAGCCGTCAGCCTTGTGGGCTGCCGTCTCTCCCGAAATCGGAGGGCGGCTCCATCCAA
>CAMNQN010000110.1 GCA_946549155.1 uncultured Lachnospiraceae bacterium
CGAAATCGGAGGGCGGCTCCATCCAAGTGTTTCTATGTATCCTGCGCAATGTTTTTTAGAGGCATCTGCCCGCTCGGCCCCATCTTTTCCTGCTGTTTTCTGGCTAGCTTTACAAAATCATGCCAAATATGACATTCTAAGCAAAAAAATCCGATTTGTGCTGTGAAGCAATAATTTCCCTTGCAAATCCGTGCAAGCTCTTGTATAACAATTGCTCCTAACGTAAATTTGCTGCCACATCTTTTAAACTCAGCATATATCATTCTATTATCAGCTTATGCAGTTTATATTTTTGTTGCTTAATTTGCCATACTTAGCGTGCTTCTGTAAATTCAGCCAAAGAACAGCAGGAAGAGGCGGGCGCTTCCTTAACAAAACACGAAGAACATTGCACCCGAACAGTAACGGATTTTGCCTGGGAGAGGAACTCTTTTGGGATATTTGGTTGATGGAGGCGGTTATTCATGATAAACTGAAACTGAGTTTGGAACAGGGGGAGAGGGCGAATGTGTTTGGGAGAAGGTGAAGTATGAAGATTGCGGTTGTGGATGATGATGATCAGTGCCGAAAGCAGGTGACAGAATACCTGCATACCTATGCGCAGGATACAAAGCAGGTGATGGAGGTTGAAGCGTATTCTCTCGGCATTAATTTTGCCAGCGAATACCGCGCAGACTGTGATGTGATTTTTCTGGATGTGGAGATGCCCCGCATGGACGGGATCTCTGTGGCGAAAAAGATCCGGGAGGTGGATCAGAATGTTCCGATTATTTTTCTTACCAGTTATTCCCAGTATGCGATTAACGGGTATGAGGTGAATGCACTGGATTATGTGATGAAGCCGCTCACCTATTTTGTTTTCGAGATGAAGCTGAAAAAAGCGCTGAAATTTGTACAGCACCGGGGCGGTGAGGATGTGGTGTATCTGGGAGAGATACAGCTGCCTATCAGCCGGCCAAAACGGAAGGAATTTATGGACCGGTATATTCATTTTTTGAGCGAGGGTGGTTGATATGAAAATGTTGGAATTTAATCCGCAGTTGATTATTTTGGGACAGCTGATTTTACCGGTGATGCTGTTTTTGATAGGAGAGGAGCGAAAAAAATATTTTTGGCTGAGGGCGGCGGGGAGCCTGCTCTTTAGCGTCCTTTTGCTTTTGCTGTATATAAAGCTTCCGGCGGTATTTGGACAGAACAGTAAGGATATTCTGAGTTATTTTCTGACCTATTTTCTGGTGGTTCTGTTTGTGCTGTCCGCGTACCATATTTCTGCTGTAGGTGCGATCTTTCTGTCCTCCTGCAGCATATTTCCTTCTGCCTGGCGAATTTGCTGTTTAAGGAGTTGACTGCTGCTTCGGCATTTTGGGCGTTCAGCATCCTGTCTCCTCTGGCGTTGAGTGCGCTTTTTTACTTTGTGGTGCTTCGAAGAAACCGGGAGGTATACCGGAAGGCGGATTATCATCAGGTATTTTTGGCCATGGCGATTTTGTTTATCTGTATTGTGCTGAATTCTCTGCGCAGCATGGAGAGCCAGGGGCTGGTTTATACCAATGTGTATGATCTTCTGTGTTGCGGCTGCTGTCTGCTTCTTCAGTTCAGCATGTCCTTCTCTGCCAAGATGCTGGAGGAAAATAAAACGCTGGAGCTGCTGATCAATCAGCAGCATGAGCAGCATAAGCTGTCCAATCAGCCGTTCCTTCGGACACTGGAGATTTATGACACGGTGGCCAATACCGGAAATGCCACGCTGGACGCGGTATTGATGGAAAAGGGGCTTATGTGTGAGATGAATCAGATTCGCTTCAGCTTCATTGTGGACGGAAAACAGCTGGCGTTTATGGAGATTGCCGATCTGTTCTCTCTTGTCAGCAATATTCTGGACAATGCCATTGAGAGCGAACGGAAGGAGCCGGAGGAAGAGCGAAGGATGATCAATCTGCGGATTGTCCGCAGCCATGATATGATTCTGCTGGATGCGGAAAACTACTGCCGCTATCCGGTGGAGGTGCGGGATAATATGATTCAGACCACAAAATCCGACAAGGAGAATCATGGCCTTGGGATGCGGGGAATCGACTATGTGGTGAAGAAATACGGAGGCGAACGAAGACTGTCGCAGGAGGATAATTTTTTTCGTGTGAGCATCGTGTTTCCGGCGAGGGAATAGAAAGGGGCTGTGACAGCCCCTTTTATTTTAGAGAAATTTTCCTCCTTTTTGAGCAAAGCGTTAACAATTTTTCCCTGGATCCATGCAATTTTTCACAAAATGCTCCTTTCTTTTATGAAATCCCTATAATGTGCAGTAACAAATGCCCGAATACCGGGTGAAGAAAGGAGAAAAATATGGCAAGTAGAAAAAGAAGTTCCCGTTTGACGGCGCTGGCTCTGAGTGGAGTGATGTGCGCGGTACCAGCAGTTACGTCAATAGCCGGAACGATGGGGGATGGAAAGTATTTTAATGACTATTCTTCCTATGAGGAAGCGGAAGCGGCGGCGGATGAGCTGAATAAGGATCTCTCGAGAGAGGGAAATGTGCTTTTGAAAAATGACGGTACCCTGCCTCTGACCGGGGACGAGTGGGTGAGTGTGTTTGGCGCAGGATCGGATTCCCTGATCAGTGTGCGTGAGGATTCGAAGAATGCCAGCGGGACCATCGCGGACAGCCTGCAGGCGGCCGGCTTCAATGTGAATCCGGCTCTGGTGCGTTACTATGGCGCTCAGGCGACAGAGATCGGAAATGAGACTTACGAGTTTAACCGTGAGGTAGAGGAATCCCTGAAGCTTTATGACGGAGCGGCAGTGGTGGTATTTACCAGGGCCGCGGGAGAGGGCAGCGATACCGCCCGGGTGCTTCAGGAGGAAGAGGACAATCTGTACGGGGATGAGGAAGCAGCTTTCCATCATAAGGCCCTGGCCATCGGTTCCTGGGATGAGGAGGGCAATTTCACCTACGACGCGGAAAGCGGGACAGAGTATAAGCATTATCAACAGCTGACGGATTCAGAGGAGAACCTGCTCAAATATGTGGAATCAAAATTTGACAAGGTGATTGTGGTGTTAAATACGGCCAATGCCCTGGAGATGTACAACCTGCAGCAGGATGAGAACATCAACGCCATCCTTTTGATGGAGCGTCCCGGAGAAACCGGGCATGTGGCAGTGGGCGAGATCCTGAATGGCACGGTGAATCCCTCCGGCCGTCTGGTGGACGAATGGGGCGTTGACTTTACTGCGGATCCCACCTGGTACAACTTTGGAAATAATATGCAGACCGGTTCATCGAATATTATCCGGAATGAGGCGGGAGAGCTCACCGGTGAGGGACAGACAGGCCCCACAGACCCGGGGTACTATATGGTGGATTACGAGGAAGATATTTATCTGGGATATCGTTATTATGAGACTTACTATTATGAGACGTATCTTGGAAATACTGCGGCTTCCGCCCCGGAGGGTGCTTCTGAGGAAGAAAGAATTGCGGCAGCCAATGCCTGGTATGAGCAGAATGTGCTCTATCCCTTCGGCTTCGGTTTGTCCTATACGGATTTCGCCATGAATATTCAGGGCGTATACACAGATGCTGCATGTACCCAGGCGTTGGGAGAAACGGTGGATCAGAGCCTGTTTGCTTCCGCGGTGGACAGCCCGGCCCAGGTGGAGACCCTGTATATTCCGGTTGAAGTGACAAACACCGGCGATGTGACTGGTAAGCAGGTAGTGGAGGTTTATGTGACGGCTCCTTATACCCAGGGCGGGGTGGAAAAATCCTATCAGACACTGGCAGGCTTTGCAAAGAGCAGCCTGTTGGCTCCGGGAGAGACGGAGACGGTGATGGTTTCCATTCAGGTACAGGATTTTGCTTCTTATGATTATGCAAACAGGAGCGGCCTGGCGGAGACCGGCGGACACAGCACATCGGAAATCCCCTCCATCGGCAAGAAGGCCGGTACGGAGGCTGACAGTCCCAACAACCTGTCCAATACCCATACCTGGTGCGACGAAAGCACGGTTGCATCCACATGGAATATGGATCTGGCCCGCAAGCAGGGAATCCTCGTGGGCGATATGGCGATGTATAAAGGCGTGAACGGTTGGTGGGGACCGGGTATGGATACCCATCGTTCTCCCTTCTCCGGACGGAATAATGAGTATTATTCCCAGGATGGCCTTCAGGGCGGGTATATTGCAGCCGCAGTTGTTTCCGGTGCAGAGTCCCGTGGCCTGAAAGTTTACATTAAGCATTTCGCGTTAAATGATCAGGAGACCAGCCGTGACGGCATGAACAATAACTCCTTTATTTCCGAGCAGGCAATGCGTGAGAATAACCTGAAGGTATTCCAGATGGCGATGCAGGAAGGAGGAGCAGCGGCGGCAATGTGTGCCTTTGCCCGCGTAAGCGGTATCCCGACGGCGGTCAATTATGATTTCCTGGTAAAGCTGGCAGATGAGCAGTGGGGATGGAACGGCGTATTCCTGACAGACGGCTACATGGGTGTTGCATCCTGCACCACCGGTGATTACATGGTTCGTACCGGCTGTATCCAGCTGGCCCTGGGCGGTTCCACCACCGTATCCGGCGAATGGGATGCTTCCCTGAGAGACGGCATGGGCGGCGTGACAGTAGACGGCGTACAGAATGATGTTCAGTATTATTACATTCGACAGTTTGCAATCTGCCTGTTGTCAGAGGAGGCAAACAGTACGGCAAATGAAAATGGGTTTACCCAGGTAACCATGGACGAAAAGGCATTCGAAGGTGCGCAGGCGGCGGAAATCAATGAGACGGTTGCTCTGTCCGATGAGGTGCTGGGAACTTCTTTTGCCATTTACACAGTCACAGAGGGTGAGCTGCCGGAAGGCGTGACCCTTGGAAGTGACGGATCCCTTACCGGTACTCCGGTGCAGGCCGGTTCCTATCACTTTGATGTGACGGCGGCCATTGATCAGTGGGTAGAGCGCAGTGCGTCCTGTACGCTGGAGGTATCCTCCGCCTTTACCACAGAGGGAGATGCGCTGGATAGCCTGACAGCAGGCAGCGCGATGCGGTCCGCGATTGTATCGGAGACAGTCAGTGTTGACGCCGGCTTCAGCAGCGTTACTTATGCGCTGACGGATGGCGCTCTTCCGGAGGGCCTGACCCTGAATGAGGACGGAACCATCACCGGTACTCCTACGGAGGCTGGTACTTATGACTTTACGGTGGGAATCAGCGCCAGCAAGCAGGCGGAGAACGCAGGCGGTCCTGGTGGAATGCCCGGCGGTATGCCTGGCGGGCCCGGTATGGCACAGGAAACCTCAACGGTTTATCTGTATACGGGAACGATTGTGGTTGGAGAATAAGTGTCGGAAAAGGAAGGAAACGGAGGCAGGAAGAAACGATGAGAAATAAAGTGGGAATTGCAGTCCTTTTTGCGGGTGCCCTGGCGGCGATGTCCTCTATGAGCGCTCTGGCGGATGAGGGAACGGCTACCTTCTATTTAAATGCGGGGGATGCAGAGGAAGTTTATGAGGAAAAAACCTTCCCCCTTGGCGAGTGGGTGGAGGAGCCGGAGGCCCCGGAACTGGAGAATAAAGTATTCGGCGGCTGGTATGCAGATGCGGAATGCACGGAAAAGTTCAGCTTCAATGACCGGATTGACGGGGATGTGGAGCTCTACGCAGCCTGGAAAAATTCCTTTGTGTTTGAGGCGGAGTATGTAAATCTGGACGGCGTGCCGGGGCAGGGATATTCCGGAAACACCAGCGGTACGGGGCTGATTATGCAGGATAAGTCTGATGCGGGAGCCAGCAACGGCTACTATGTTTCCTGTCTGTATTATGATGGTGCATATTTGAGCTTTGAGATCACGTCGGACAGAGCTGTGGATGATGTGACCATGATCCTGAGCCTGTCTGCAGAATTTGATGACATGATTTTTACAGGGGATGAGTATCTGGCAGTGGTAAACGGCGAGGAATACAATGTGGAAGCAGAGCTGACCGGCGCCTATGCCGTTACCGATGACGGAGAAAACAGGAAACGGCCCTTTACGCAGCATGTTGTGGCCAACAACATTTCTCTGCAGGAAGGGGAAAATGTGATCGAGCTGGTAACAAATAATGATGAGCATATGAGCGGAGCTACCATGGAGGCGAAAGCGCCAATGGTGTACTGCATGTATCTCAATACATCAGCAGAGCTGACCTGGGAACCGGTGCTGGAGAATATTCAGTAGAGGAACCGGAAGCTGAAAAAGCGCGACGGAGACTGCGCCGCCGCGCTTTTTTGTATCATGTGGGATTTTTGAAGGATGTGAGGATAAAATGAAAAAAAAGAAATTCAGAGAATGGACGAGCAGGAGGGGGTTTTGGCCGCTGTTGGCTGCCCGGGTGCTGTTTCTGGCGGTACTTTTCCTGTATTATGCAACGGGAAAAAATGAATTTGCCCCCGAGCTGTCAAAACAGGCGCTGGGCGGATGGATCGCGGCGGCGGCGCTGTGCTGCGCGGCAATGGCAGTAGGATATAAGGTTCTGCTTTATGCGGCCTATCTGTGTGGAATTTATGCGTGGCTGGAGTTTTTATCCAGTCAGATCAATTATATCGTAAATGTTTTTGTGGCGATTGACGGTTCCAGCTTTACGCTGTCCTTTCTGGCCACAGCGGTGTTGGGATTGGCCGCATGGATTTTTCCGGCGGCGGCAGCGGTCCGTTTCCCGTCTTCGCTTGAACAGAAGAAGGCGGGAGTGGTTTCCCGCAGAATGACCGCTGTCTTTTCCACATTTCTGGTAGTTCTTCTGGTGGGAAATGAGCTGGCCAATGCCAACAGTTCCATGATCAATTCCACCCTGAAATGTACGACCTACAGGGTCATGGAAGAGGAGGACGAGGAGGTGGGGCTGACGGTGAATCCAAAGCTCTGGGAGTTCTATACGGAGGGAGCCGGCGCGGAGTATACCCCCAAAAAGAAGCTGAACCGCGATCTTGGAATGCAGGTGTACACGGCAAATGCAGCCCCCTGGAGCGCCTATGATCAGGTGGAGGACTCTTTTGCGGAGTATCCGGACGCGGCCATTGTGGTGATCAGCCGAAGCAGCGGAGAGGGTATGGATATTTCAACCATGGAGAGCGACGGTACGGACGGAAGTTATCTGACGCTGTCCGGGGAGGAGCTGGAGGTACTTACCCATTTAGCGGAGTGTAAGGAAAAGGGGACGATCAAATCGATTGTGGTGCTGTTAAACACGGCTCTGGCAATCCGCGCTGATTTTATTGACCAGGAAGAGTACAAAATTGATGCCTGTATGTGGATTGGAAATGTGGGCTGCAGCGGAGTGAACGCGGTGGCGGACGCGCTGGTTGGAAATGTGGTTCCCTCCGGCCATCTTGCGGATACCTATGTGAAGGATAATTTTTCCTCTCCGGCCATGGCTTCCTGGATGCTGAATCAGAATGGCGTGTTTAATCAGAATGGCGTGTTTAATCAGGAATATACCAACAGTGAGGAGCTGGGGCTGAACAGCACGCAGATGTACTATGGTATTTATCAGGAGGGGATTTACGTTGGGTACCGGTACTATGAGACCCGGTATGAGGATACCGTGCTGGGGGCTCAGGGTGTGGGTGATTACCGTTATGAGGATGTGGTGGCATATCCCTTTGGCTATGGCCTGTCCTACACCACATTTGCGTATTCCGACCTGTCTGTGGAGGAGACGGAGGAGGGAACGTATGATGTGAGTGTGACGGTGACCAATACCGGCGATACCTGGTCCGGAAAGGAGGTTGTGCAGGTTTATCTGCAAAAGCCCTATACAGAGTATGACCAGGAACATCAGGTGGAAAAAGCGTCGGTGGAGCTGGGCGGATTTGCCAAGACGGGCATGCTGGCGCCGGGGGAGAGTGAGACCGTGACAATCCCTGTAGAGCGGGACAGCTTTAAATCCTATGACGCCAACGAAGCAGGTACCTATATCCTGGATGCAGGCACCTACTATCTGGCAGTGGGCAGGGATGCTCATGACGCCCTGAATAATATTCTTGCACGGAAGGGCTACGGCACAGAGGACGGTATGGACGCGGAGGGTTTAGCGGAAATGGCCGTTGTGGCTCTGGAGCAGAAAGAACTGGATACAGCCACCTATGGGGTATCGGCACAGACCGGTGCGGCGATCACCAACCAGCTGGATTTCGCGGATGTGAACAAATACACCGATCAGGAACAGGCGGTGTACGTTTCCAGAAGCGACTGGGAAGGCACCTGGCCCACGGAACCGGTGCAGCTGACGGTGGACGATACGCTGCTGACGGATCTTGGCAGCAACAAGGCGATTGTGGAGGATGAGGGGCTGGATATGCCGGCGTACGGAGTAAATTCCGGGCTGACCGTGGCGATGCTGCGGGGAGAGGATTACGACAGCGGGAAATGGGAGCAGCTGCTGGATCAGATGACGTTTTCAGAGCAGGCGCTGTTGGTTTCCGACGGTTCCTTCAGTACCCACGCCCTGGGCTCCGTGGGAATCGGAAGCACCTATGAGCGGGACGGCCCCACCGGTGTGGTGGGAAGTGTCACCGGCATTTCCTTCCCCAGTGAGGGAAGCTGGGCTTCCAGCTTTAACATGGGGCTGGCAGAAAAAATCGGCGATGTGCTGGGAGAGGACGCGCGGATTAATGATATTCAGGGGCTTTACCTTCCTGGCATCAACATTCACCGCAGTCCCTTTGGAGGCCGGACCAATGAGTATTTTTCGGAGGATACGCTGCTGACGGGCTGGATGTGCGAGGCGGAGGTCAAGGGCGTTCAGGCGAAGGGCGTGATTGCTCATGTAAAACATTTCATTTTCAATGACGAGGAGGCCCAGCGAAATGGTATCTGCATTTGGCTGAATGAGCAGGCTGCCCGTGAGATTTATCTGCGCCCCTGGGAGTATGCGGTAAATCCCTCCCGGGGAAATGCCCATGCGGTCATGAGCTCCTTTAACCGGGCGGGGGCCCTGTGGACCAGTGCCAGCGAGAATCTGGTTCAGAATATTCTGCGGGGAGAGTTCGGCTTTGACGGATATGTGATTACGGATATGGCTTCCTCCAACGCGGCGCTCTTTATGACGTATGTGGATGGATTTATGAATGGCACAGACCTGTATCTGGGCTCCGGAAGCGAGACCGCACTGGATGAATATAAATCCAGCGTTACCTTTGCCAACCGTATCCGTGAGAGTGCGCACCGCCTGCTGTATGTGCTGAGCAATTACAGTGCGGTGATGAACGGGGTATCCAGTTCCCTGCGGTTTGTGGCGGTGACGCCCTGGTGGCAGATGACAATTTATGCGCTGATGGGTGTCGGTGCCGCCGGATTTCTGGGCTTTGGGCTTCTGCTGCTCTTTACGATCCGAAAGGGAAAACGGGAGAAGAGGGGAGCTGTTTATGAGGTATGAAGAATTGATCCGCAGCATGACGTTGGAAGAAAAGTGCGCGATTCTCTCGGGAAAGGATGTATGGCATACGAGAGCGGTGGAGCGCCTGGGGATTCCCTCCATCATGCTCTCCGATGGTCCCTCCGGTCTGCGAAAGCAGGCCGGGGAGGGGGACCATCTGGGCCTGAACGCTTCCACGAAGGCCACCTGCATGCCCTCCGCGGCAACGGTGGCCAACAGCTGGGATACGGAGGCCGCAAGGCTGGCGGGCAGTGTGATCGGGGCGGAGGCTGCCGGCCAGCAGGTACAGGTTTTGCTGGGTACCGGCCTGAATATCAAACGCAGTCCGCTGTGCGACAGAAATTTTGAGTATTATTCAGAGGATCCCTATTTGTCCGGAAAAATGGCGGCAGCCTTTATCCGGGGCGTACAGGAAAACGGAGTCTCCGCCTGTCCCAAGCATTTTGCAGTGAACAGTCAGGAGGACCACCGGATGGCCAGCGATTCGGTGCTGGATGAGCGGACGCTTCGTGAGATTTACCTGACCGGGTTTGAGATTGCGGTACAGGAGGGAAAGCCAAAGACAATCATGAGCAGCTACAATAAGGTGAATGGAACCTATGCAAATGAAAACGAGCATTTGGTGAAGGAGATCCTGCGGGGCGAGTGGGGCTTTGACGGCGCGCTGGTGACGGACTGGGGCGGCGGCAATGATTTTGTCCGCGGAGTGGAAACCGGCTGCAGCCTTGAGAGGCCTG
The DNA here is from genome assembly GCA_946549155.1 of uncultured Lachnospiraceae bacterium. Taxonomy (GTDB): domain Bacteria; phylum Bacillota; class Clostridia; order Lachnospirales; family Lachnospiraceae; genus Merdiplasma. The sequence continues at coordinate 10,149 of CAMNQN010000110.1, forward strand.
GTTCCGGGGATGACAGCGCCTGCCAGCTGCTTTCGGCTGTGGAGGAAGGGCGTATTTCAGAAAAGATTGTAGACCAGAGAGTGGAGGAGCTTCTGGAATTAATTTTTAGTACAGCGAAAGGGCAGGCAGCCCCCGGGACAGAGTAGAAAGACGAAACGGAGGAGAAGCACCATGAGATTGCAGCCAGGGTGGCGGAAGGCTCCATTGTACTGCTGAAAAATGAGGGAAATGTGCTGCCTCTGGCATCTGACCGCCGGGTGGCGTTTATTGGCAGCTTTGTGGAGAAGCCCCGGTATCAGGGAGCCGGCAGCAGTATGGTAAATGCGAAGAAGGAAGATAGTACCTTTGATCTTTTCCCGGGTTATTTTCCGAACCATGTAGGGTATGCCTCCGGTTTTGGACGGCTGGATGGGAAAGATAAGAAACTGATGCAGACAGCGCTGCAGCTTGCTTTTGGTGACGTTTATCACCGGCGGCGTATCTATGATTATTTTCTTTTTTGTCTTTAAGAGAATCTTCCCGGAGGGGAAAGCGGAGACGGAATAAGGAGGCCAATGTTTTTCGGGTTTTGTTGATTGGCGGGACGCAGGAAAAGACGGGGCTGGGCGGGCAGATGCCTCTGGAAAACTGCTCTGGATACAAGAAACGCTAGGATGGAGCCGCCCTCCGATTTCGGGCACCGGGACAAT
>CAMNQN010000111.1 GCA_946549155.1 uncultured Lachnospiraceae bacterium
ATTATTTTCCAGATGCTTGTGGCCCTGCGCGCCCGCCTCTTCCTGCTGTTTCCTGATAAGCTTTACAAAATCACGCTGAATGTAACATCCTAAGCGACAAAATACAGCCTGCGTAAGCTGATAATGGAATGATATATGCTGGGTTTAAAAGAAATGACGGTAAATTTATTATTGAAGCAATTGTTATGCAAGAGCATGCACGGATTTGCAAGGGAAATTGCTACTTCGCAGCGCAAATCCGACATTTTCGATTAAGATGTTATATTTCGCATGATTTTGTAGAGCTTGCCAGGAAACGCCAAGATTTTTTTGCGGTTGCGAAATTCTTTTATATAAGGTAGAATAGAAAATAAAAACGGAAGGGGATTTTACTATGGTAGTAACAAAGAGCAGTTTTGGCAAAGCGAAGGATGGACAGGAATTGTCGCTCTATACGCTGACCAATCATAAGGATATGAGCGTTCAGATTACGGATCTGGGAGCGACGCTGGTTTCTATCACCATGCAGGACAAATATGAAAACAATACGGATGTAATCCTGGGATTTGATACTCCTGAGGAATATTATGCCAGCACCACTTATTTCGGAGCGGTGATCGGGAGAAACGGCAACCGTATTGACAAGGGCCAGTTTGAGATCAACGGGAAACGGTATCAGCTGGATAACAACGACAATGGGAACAATCTTCACAGCGGCAACAACGGTTTCGATTCCAGAAAGTGGACGGTAGAAAGGATATCGGAGAGCAGTATCTGCTTTGGCCTGGAGGACAAGGATCTGGAACAGGGATATCCCGGAAACTTTAAGGTAACGGTGACCTACACCCTGACGGATGAAAACGAGCTGTTTTTGCATTATGAGGGAATCAGTGATCAGGATACGGTGGCGAATATGACCAACCATGCCTATTTTAATCTGGCAGGTCATGACAGCGGCGCTATGCTGGATCAGGAGCTGTGGCTTTCCGCCAGGGCTTATACGCCGGTGCGGGATTCCCGGTCCATTCCCACAGGCGAGATCGCTCCGGTGAAGGGGACGCCGATGGATTTCACCACGGCGAAGCCCATTGGCAGTGAGATTGACGCGGATTTTGAGCAGCTTCAGTTTACCGGCGGGTATGATCACAACTTTGTCCTTCAGGAGGAGAAGGGAACGGTTATGAAATTCGCGGAGGTCTATTCTCCCAGGAGCGGCATTTGTCTGGAAGCCTTCACCGATCTTCCCGGCGTGCAGTTCTACGCAGGCAATTTTATTTCCGATTGTCCGGGAAAGAAGGGCGCAATCTACCAAAAGCGTCAGGGCTTCTGCCTGGAAACCCAGTATTTCCCCAATTCCATTAATCAAGAGGGATTTGCGAAGCCCCTGTTGAAGGCGGGGGAGAAGTACGATACCACCACTTGTTACAAATTTTCTGTGAGGTAGTGTACTGGACGTTTTTTACAGGAGGTTTGTCGGAAACCTTCTTAATTTCATGATTAATCACAAAAATGAAAAAAAGACTTGAAATTTTATAAAAACGGGTGTATTGTGATTTCAGGTTGAGAGAACAAGGGCGTTCCACAGATTAGATGTTGGAATGCCCTTTTTGTGTAACAGGTATCTCTGTCGCAGAAAGGAAAGCCTGTTCTCCAAACAAGACTTTTATGCAGAGGGAAAGGATGAAACGATATGAGCGAGTACTTTAACGTAGCTGACATTTTCGGGGAAAATGTTTTTAGCGATAAGGTTATGCAGGAGCGTTTGCCGAAAAAAATCTATAAAGAATTGCATAAGACCATCGACGAGGGAAAGGAGCTTTCACCCATGGTGGCTGAGGTGGTGGCCGAGGCCATGAAGCAGTGGGCCATTGAGAAGGGAGCCACCCATTATACCCACTGGTTCCAGCCCCTCACCGGCGTGACTGCTGAGAAGCATGATTCCTTCATCACCGCGCCCAGGGCGGACGGTACGATCCTGATGGAGTTTTCCGGCAAAGAGCTGATTAAGGGCGAGCCGGATGCCTCCTCCTTCCCCTCCGGCGGACTTCGCGCCACCTTTGAGGCGAGAGGGTATACGGCATGGGATCCCACCTCACCGGCCTTTGTCCGGGAGGACGCCGCAGGCGCGATCCTGTGTATTCCCACCGCGTTCTGCTCCTACACCGGGGAGGCGCTGGATCAGAAAACACCGCTGCTTCGTTCCATGGAAGCGATCAATACCCAGGCGCTTCGGCTTCTGAGACTGTTTGGAAATACTACATCAAGGAAAGTGACCCCCTCTGTGGGACCGGAGCAGGAATATTTCCTGGTGGACGCGGAGAAGTTTCTGCAGAGAAAGGATTTGATCTATACAGGCCGCACCCTGTTTGGCGCTATGCCGCCGAAGGGCCAGGAGATGGACGATCATTATTTTGGTACCATCCGTCAGAGAATCGCGGCATTCATGAGGCAGGTAAATGAGGAGCTCTGGAAGCTGGGCGTATCCGCAAAGACCCAGCACAACGAGGTGGCTCCGGCGCAGCATGAGCTGGCTCCCATTTACGCGGAGGCCAATGTGGCGGTGGATCACAATCAGCTTGTGATGCAGACCCTAAAGCGGGTGGCCTGCCAGCACGGCATGAAGTGTCTGCTTCATGAGAAGCCCTTTGCGGGAGTGAATGGCTCCGGCAAGCATAATAACTGGTCGATCACCACCAATGACGGCATTAACCTTCTGGATCCGGGAAAAACACCCCATGAGAACATTCAGTTCCTTCTGGTGCTCTCCTGCATCCTGAAAGCGGTGGATATTCATGCGGACCTGCTGCGTGAGTCTGCGGCGGACCCGGGCAACGATCACCGTCTGGGAGCCAACGAGGCGCCGCCTGCAATTATCTCCGTTTTCCTGGGCGAGCAGCTGCAGGATGTGATGACGCAGCTGATTTCCACCGGCATGGCCACCAGCAGTAAATCCGGCGGCGTTCTGCAGACCGGCGTGCGTACGCTGCCGGATCTGTTTAAGGATGCTACGGACCGGAACCGGACCTCACCCTTCGCTTTTACCGGAAACAAGTTTGAGTTCCGTATGGTGGGCTCCAGAGACTCCATCGCTTCCCCCAACATTGTGCTGAACACCATCGTTGCGGAGGCCTTCTGTGAGGCCTGCGATGTACTGGAAATAGCGGATAATTTTGAGGAAGCGGTTCATGACCTGATTAAGAAATATCTCACCGAGCATCAGAGAATTGTATTTAACGGAAACGGTTACTCTGACGAATGGGTGGCGGAGGCGGAAAGAAGAGGCCTTCCCAACATTAAGTCCATGGTGGACGCAATCCCCAGCCTGGTAACGGACAAGGCCATCGGGCTGTTTGGAAAATTCGGCGTATTTACCAGGGCGGAGCTGGAGTCCCGTGTAGAGATTAAATATGAGAATTATGCAAAGGCGATTAATATTGAGGCCCGCACCATGATCGATATGGCCAGTAAGCAGATTATTCCGGCGGTGATTAAATACACCAGGAGCCTGGCGGATACGGTGCTGGCGGTGAAGGCGGCCGGCGTGGATACCCCGGTACAGTCCGAACTGCTGGCGGAGAGCAGCGATCTGCTTTCCGATACCAAGGTGGCGCTGGCGAAGCTGATTGAGGTCACCGACGCTGCAGCCGCGATGCCGGAGGGCAGGGAGCGGGCAGTGTATTACCATGATGTGGTGATGACAGCCATGAATGAGCTGAGAGATCCGGTGGATAAGCTGGAGATGATCGTAGATAAGGAGATGTGGCCGATGCCCTCCTACGGTGATCTGCTGTTTGAAGTTTAGTTGACATTTTGCCCCCCTTATTATCATACAGAAAAAGGAGCTGCCCAATCCTGCGCAGCTCCTTTTTTTCATAGTTAGTTATCCAAAGATTTTTTTGCAGAAACGGCAGGATTCCGCGATATCTTTATCCAGCTTTTCCAGATCGGCATGATCAGAGAGGTCGCGCCAGACTTTAATGTCAGAGCCCACGGTTCCGCCCGTACATACGAAGGGTTCCATTACCACCGTACCGTCGTAGTGGATGTCATGCAGCGCTTTGCTGATCTCTTCCCAGGGGATTCTTCCCTTTCCGGGAACCTTGCGGTTGGCTTCACCGATGTGGAAGTGGCCAAGATATTCGCCGGTATTCACGATAGCGTCATAAAAGCTGTCCTCTTCGATATTCATATGGAAGGAATCCAGCATTACTTTTACGTTATCCCTGTCGATCTCTTTTACATACTGGGTAGCTTCCGCGGCATCGTTGATCAGATACTGTTCAAACCGATTGACCGTTTCCAGGGTCAGGGTAATGCCGTAGGGCTTTGCGTAATCTGCCAATTCCCGAACGCTTTCGATACTGATGGCGCGGGCTTTCTCTTTGTTTACCGGAAGAGAATAATCCGCCGGCCAGTAAGCGTAGATAATTCCTCCGATTTGGCGGATATCAGCCAGGTCCATTTTATCCAGCAGCCGCTTCATGTACGCAATCCCGTTTCTTCTGGTTTCCTCATCCTCGGAGGAGACATTGTATTCTTTCGGCAGTCCGATGCAGGCGGTCAGCATAATCTTGCATCGCTTTGCCTCTTCCCGCAGAGCGATGACCTTATCGTCGGGAAGATCTGCAAGCCCGGCGCCGGAAATCTCCAGGATATCAAAGCCAAGGCCGGCTGCTTTCGAAATGTAGGGGAAAAAATCTACATCCCATTCCTTCTCCCAGTAAGCAAAATAAGTTCCAATCTTCATAAAAAAACCCTCCTTATAAAATAATATAATTTACCGGACAAAATATAACTATCTTTTGAGAATGTTTTTTGAAACATTTAAATTCAACTTCATTATAGGATATAAAATGTCAAAAAACAAGATGATTTAGAGAAAATAATTGACGAAAATATCTAAAAACAGAGAAATATAGATTGACGAACAGATAGTCTGATGATATACTACAGAAAAGATGATTATGTTTTGAAATAAAAACAAAAATAATAATCTTAGGAAAAACGAAGAAATATGAAAAAAATCAAAAGAAAAAAAGAATGTTATTTTAGAATTTTTTTTTCGGATCAGATGATTTTTAAAAGTACAGCGGACAGGAAATAGAGACAGCGCAGAATAATAAGAAGATGGAACTAAAAATATAATTATGTTTTCGGCAAAATTGTCGCCAAAAATAGACAAATAATTTGCATTTTTCATGGGAGGAAAAATATGGACCGACTGAAGGGAAAGGTTTGTGTGGTTACCGGTGGAACATCGGGGATTGGAAAAGCAATATGCAGGGAGTTTATAAAGGAGGGGGCTTCCGTTGCGGCACTGGCGCTTCCGGATGCACTCAGTGAAGGGATTGAGAAAGAGCTGACTGCAGAGGGTGGAACCGCCGTATTTGTACCTCTGGATGTTACTTCTGAAGAACAGTGGCTGGAAGCGAAAGAAAAGATTCTGAAGCGGTTTGGCCGGATTGACGTCCTGGTGAATGTGGCAGGTATCTTTGTCGGAGGAACGGCTACAGAGAGCAGCTTTGCAGCTTATCGCAAAGTGATGGCGGTGAATACGGACGGCATTTTCCTGGGCATGAAGACCTGTATCCCGGTCATGGAAGAACAGGGGGGAGGCAATATTATCAACATTGCCTCGGAGGCCGGTATTGCGGCAATTCCAAATCAGATTGCGTATAATACCTCAAAAGCAGCGGTGATTATGCTTACGAAAAGTGCGGCAGTTGATTATGCACTGAAGAATGTACGGGTTAATTGTATTTGTCCGGGAAGAGTTTATACGGAACTGGTCCAGAAGATTCTGGACAATGCGCAGGATTATGATGCGGAATTTAAAAAGCTGTCAGAGGACCGTCCGGTAAAACATATGGGAAGGCCGGAGGATATAGCCCATGGCGCGGTGTATCTGGCCAGCGAGGAAGCCGCGTATGCGACGGGCACAGTATTGAGTATTGATGGCGGATATGTATGCCCATAGTGGGTTGCATATAGAAAGTGAATTACAAAAAAGGAGGGTTTTACATGAAGAAAAAAGGATTGGTATCAATGGTATTGGCAGGTGTGATGTCTGTTGCCGCACTGGCGATGCCGGCACTGGCAGAGGAAGAGATTACGATTAAAGTCGGCTGGGCTCCGCCAAACATTACCGGCGTATTTGCAACTGCTGAGAACAATTTGAAAAAAGCGGCTGAGGATGCGAAAGCTCACGGACTGAATATTGAGATTACCACCATTGCATCACCGGATGAAACACAGTATGAAAACCAGGTTAAGGCGATTGAAAATTTAATTCAGTCTGATATGGACGTAATCATCTGTTCTCCGGGATCTCTGGAGGCGGTTCAGGCTTCTCTGGAATCCGCAGTAGCTGCCGGCATTCCGGTAATCCTTGTAAACGTTGGCGAAGATGTTCTGGAAGGAAATGACTGGATTTCCTCCGTTATCGGATTTGATAATGTAGACGGCGGTATTGTATCTGGTTATGCGATGCTTGACCAGTTAGGCGGCCCCGGCGTTATTCCTCCCGGAGATGAAGTGGAAGTGGAACCGGGTACTTATCTTGACGCCGCATGGTGGGAAGATGTTTACAAAGATTTCGATTACAGCACTCTGAGCGGTAAGGTTGCCATTATCGAGGGTATTGCAGGAAGCTATTACTCCAATGCCAGATTAGAGGGTTTCCACAGTGTAGTTGACAAGGCGGAAGGCATCGAAGTAGTTGCTACGCTTGCGGCTGACTGGGACAGAGAAAAAGGAACGAAAGCAGCAGAGAATATTCTTCAGGCCCATGAAGACGTAAACGCAATCTGGGCAGCTTCCAATGAAATGGGTATTGGCGCGGCAATCGTAGCCGGTAACCTTGGAAAGACCGACGTTCTGATTTCCACCAACGACGGAACACCGGAGTCCATCGGTATGATCAAGAACGGACAGCTCGTTACTGAAACCTGGCATGGTTTCCCGGAGTGGGGATGGTACGGCGTTCAGTTCGCGGCGCAGCTGGCGCTTGGACAGGCAGAGGATGTTCCGCAGTTCTTTGATATCAGACCGAGAACAGTATATGCTGCAAACGCAGATCTGTACTATCCGGACACCACGCTGGAGCCGATTCCGTGGGATGACATCATTGCAAACGCAAAATAAATAAAAAATGAAATAGAGAATGAATCATAAGGCCCCGCGAAGTCAGGGCCTTATGATAAAGAAAGGAAGGAAGGTCATGGGCAATGCAATTTTGGAGATGCATCACATAAAAAAGTCCTTTGGCGCGACGCAGGCTTTGAAAGATGTGAGCTTTTCTGTGTACCCGGGAGAAGTTCATATGCTCCTCGGAGAAAACGGAGCCGGAAAATCTACTCTGATGAAAATTCTGGCCGGATCTCTTCAGGCAGACAGTGGCCAGATTATCTGGGAAGGAACAGAGGTTAAGATAAAGAATCCTTCTATGGCACATCAGTTGGGAATCGGTATGGTATATCAGGAATTGGCTTTGGTTGAGCAGATGAATGTGATGGAAAACATTCTTATGGGGAATGTGCCTACCTATGGAAATTCTCCGATGATCGACTGGAAGAAAGCTTCTGAAAAATCCAGGGAAATATTAAATCGTGTGGGACTGGGGAACCTGTCTGCAAAAACCAGATTATCGGACCTTACCCTGGGGGTTCGTCAGTTGATTGAAATTGCGAAGGCATTGTCAAGAAATGCAAAATTATTGATTTTAGATGAACCGACTTCCGCATTAACCAATGCAGAGGTTGAGACGTTATTTGGTATTATTGAACACTTAAAAACGGAAGGGATTGGTTTTGTGTTTATCACACACAAAATGGAAGAAGTGTTCAGAATGGGAAACAGTGTTACTGTATTGAGAGATGGAGATAAGATCGGGGAAACCAGAAAACTTCATGAAGTTAATGAGGATGACCTGATTCACGATATGGTAGGCCGCGTGATTACCGAGTTTTATCCGAAGGAACACAACACCAAAAATGGCGAAGTGCTTCTGGAGGTAAAAGGACTTTCCGATGAAAAGAATTTCCGGGACGTCAGCTTTAAGGTCCAGAAGGGGGAAGTCCTTGGCGTAGCCGGGTTAGTAGGAAGCGGGACTACGGAGATAATGGAAGCGATTTTCGGATTGAGAAAATTTACTTCCGGAAGTATTGTTTTTAACGGGAAAGAATATTCACAGTCACAGCCCAATGTGTCTCTGAGAGAGGGGATGGGCATGCTGACCAAAAGCAGAAAGTCCAGCTTGCTGCTTCATATGCCGATTTACCGCAACGTTACTCTTTCCAATATCAGGGATTTTGTGGTAGGAAAGATATTCCGCCTGAAAAAGAAGGAATTGGACGTGGCGGAGGAGTACAGGAAAAAATTGAATTTGCACGCAAGAACCATCACTCTGAATGCCGGGGATCTCAGCGGCGGTAACCAGCAGAAGGTAGTTATCGCAAAGCTTTTGTGCGCAAACTGTAAGCTGTTTATCATGGATGATCCTACACGGGGCATTGATGTAGGAGCGAAGGTAGAGGTATACAATATTTTGAATGAACTCACCAGGAACGGCTGCGGAGTAATCCTGATTTCTTCTGAGATGCCGGAATTGATTGGAATGTCGGATCGTATCATCGTAGCCCGCGAAGGAAGGATCGTGGGAGAATTGATGGAAGAAGAGTGTACGCAGGAAAGAATTATGAAGAAGATAGCGGGAGGAGTTAATCATGAATAAAAATTCAAGCAAAATAGCGGAATTGCTTCGCAACGGGAGCTCAATATTAATTTTTCTGATTCTGTTTATTGTTATGTCAATCTGCAGCCCTAATTTTCTGAAATGGTCCTCCATGATGAACATTTTGCGTCAGTCGGCGGTTCTTGGAATTCTGGCGGTAGGCCAGGCCCTGGTGATTATGGCCGGCGGGATTGATCTGTCGGTGGGCGCAATGATGGCATTGGGCGGTTGTGTCATGGCGGTTGGCCAAACGCAGTGGGGATTGCCTCCTGCAGTGGCGGTTATTCTTGGAATAGCTCTTTCTACGCTGATTGGTTTGTTAAACGGATTTCTGACAGCAAAGGTGGGCCTGTTTGATTTTATCGCGACGCTGGGTACGCAGACGGCGGCAAACGGTCTGGCGCTGATTGTTACCGGAGGCCTTCCGATTTCCGGTCTGTCCATGGGGATGATCGTGGTCGGCGGACGGGCGATGCCAAATGGTATGCCGTATTCCGTATTTGTACTGGTAGTGGTTCTGATTGTCGGCTGGGTTTTGCTGGAAAAGACCACCTTTGGACGGAATGTACTGGCCATCGGCGGCAACAAAGAAGCGGCCCGCGTTTCCGGAATCAATGTAGACGTTACAAAAATTCTGGCAAACACTTTATCTGGCCTGTTTGCGGGTATTGCGGCTTTCGTTCTGGTGGGACGTTTGAATTCTGCTAACGCACTGATGGGAACGAACTATGAATTGAACGCCATCGCATCTGTGGTTATCGGCGGAACCAGCATTAATGGCGGAGAAGGAAGCATGGTGGGTACCCTGATCGGTCTTCTGACGATTGGTACGCTGAACTGTGGTATGGACCTGTTAGGTTTTTCCACCGCGTGGCAGAAGATTACCCTCGGTATCGTAATTGTAGGCGTAGTAACGATGGATAACTTCAGAAGAAAGAATATGGCGAAATAAAAATTTTATCGTATGGGAGGCGGTTTTATGTTTTTACAGGAGTATTTTGGATTGGATGGAAAGGTGGCAATCGTAACAGGCGGAAGCCAGGGAATTGGGCAGGCCGTTGCAGTTGATCTGGCAAAGGCGGGCGCTACCGTGGCTCTTTTCTCCAGATCCGGAGCGGATCATACCGTTAAGATGATTGAAGAGGCCGGAAAGGTAGGGAAAAGCTATATTGTAGATGTTCAGTCAGAGGAATCCATCGAAAAAGGTGTGGCTGCGGTTGTCAGGGATTTTGGCAAAGTGGATATTCTGTTCAATAATGCAGGTATTACGGTACATAAGAATGTACTGGAAGCGGACAGCAGCGATTGGGAACATATTCTTAAAACTAATTTGCTGGGGGAAGTTGCAATGGCGAAGGCGGTTGCAAAGGTAATGATTGAAAAGAAAATTAAAGGAAGTATTATCAATATGGGTTCCATGTCCGGATCCATCGTAAATGTTCCCCAGATGCAGACATTGTACAATGTTTCCAAGGCGGCGGTGATTCATATGACAAAGTCACTGGCAATCGAATGGGCGGACTATGGCATTCGTGTGAACTCCTTAAGCCCGGGCTATATTGCCACGGAGATGGCATTGTTTGTGGAAGAAGAGCTGAAACAGCAGTGGATGAAGCTGATTCCGATGCATCGTATGGGAAATCCGCATGAACTGAGCGGCGCCGTAATCTTCCTGGCCTGTGATGCCGCAGGATATACTACCGGGTCCAATATCATTGTTGACGGAGGATACACTTGTCAGTAACAGGGGAGGAAATTTCGCAAATATTCAAATAGCATTTGCAGATTTTCCCTGAGTCAGATAAAAAACAGGAATGTTCCGCAGAACCCCTCGTGTTATGATCAAAGAGGTTTGCGGAACATTCCTGTTTTGTTTAAGGGATTAACAACGGTATAAACCGAAAATCCCTTTAGAAAGGGAGGATACCCGGCAGTCGGAGAAATCTGCCGGGTATATTATGAAAAAGTTTATTTGAAAAGGAGTAGTGTGATTTCTACATTTATGATTGTATAGGGGAGAAATTAAGAAAAAATGATACAGTTTTAAAAATAAATTGAAATAGAAGTGAACAA
>CAMNQN010000112.1 GCA_946549155.1 uncultured Lachnospiraceae bacterium
CTCCTCCGGTATTTTACAGGCGGATACCCTCTTGCCTTCCTCCCGCGCCCCAGGCTTTGCCTGTGCACCGCAGGCACCCTTTTTCATGAGTACGGCAAAATGACCCTCCCCTTCCATTTTGTGGGGCCAGATACGGATACATTTTTCCTTTTCAAATCCACTGGGTAAGCTTTCGCTCTCCTGGGAAATTCCCTGGGAAAATCCCTCATACCCCTCAGCCTCCTCCAGCTTCAGCTCCGGATATTCCTCCAGAATTTGCCGAATCACCTGCTCGTCCTCCGCCGGAGCAAAGGTACAGGTGGAATAAAGAAGTTCTCCGCCGGGCTTTAGCATCTGCACGGCGCAAGAAAGGATCTGCCGCTGCAGCGGCGCATAATATTCCGGCCCCCGCTCCATCCAGGATTTCATCAGGGAAGGATCTTTGCGGAACATTCCTTCCCCGGAGCAGGGAGCGTCCACCAAAATCTTATCAAAGTACGAGTCAAACTGCCTTCGGAGCTGCTCCGGTGTTTCCCCGGTCACCAACGCATTTGTGATACCGAATAATTCCAGATTCTTAAGCAGCCCCCTGGCCCTGGATACGCTCACATCGTTGGCCACCAGCAGTCCCCGGCCCTCTAACCTGGCTCCCAGCTCCGTGGCCTTTCCGCCGGGCGCGGCGCACAGATCCAGTACCCGATCCCCCGGCTTCACCGGAAGGCGGCTGGCGGGAACCATGGCGCTGGGCTCCTGAATATAGTAGAGACCTGCATAATAATGCGGATGCTTCGTCACCTGATCCTCTTCCCGGTAAAAAAAACCATTCTTCACCCAGGGAATCGGGGTAAGCGAAAAAGGAGTGAGCCGCAAAAACTCCTCCACTGACAGCTTGCCCGTATTTACCCGAAGCCCCTGCTTTTTCTCCTTATCATAACAGCGCAGAAAATCAGGGTACTCCGTTCCCAGAAGCGCTTCCATCCGCTTTTCAAACTCTGCCGGCAAATTCATGCGTCCCTCTTCTCCTTCTTTCTCCAAACCTTTTCTATATCCGATTCTGCCATCCTTCTATTCTATCTCATGCTCCAGCGCCTGAGCACGGTACCCTTCTGCAATGATATCCAGTTCCTGGCCAAAATGCCTGAGCTGATCGATGTCATTCATCTCATATATCCGGTAAAACTCATCCTGAATCTTGGCGATTTCCCGCTTATTCGCCCGATGATACAAATTTTGAATGTTATTCAGGATATCCGTAACCAGATTCGCCTGAATCTGGCGGGAATTTTGGGCATCCATGATCTCACTGCGCACCTGGGACATCTCACTGTCCAGCACCACAATGGCCTGAGCCGCCTTGATCAGTTTTTTCCGGATGTGATCCGGAATATTTTTCTGATACTTATACTGCATGGAATGCTCAATGGTGGACCAGAAATTCATCCCCAGCGTACGGATCTGGATCTCCACACAAATCTTTTTTGTCCCCTGCAGCGTCTCTACCTCATAGGATACAATCATGTGGTAACTGCGGTAACCGCTGTCCTTCACATGGTTGATGTAATCCCTCTCATCCACTACCTTCATATCGGAACGCTGCCGCACCATCTCCACCACCATCCCGATATCCTCCACGAACTGACAGATAATCCGGACGCCGGCAATATCAAACATCTCTTCCTCGATTTTTTCCAAAGGAATCCCTTTTTTCTGCGCCTTTTCCAGAATGCTGGAGATGGATTTCACCCGTCCCGTCACCTGCTCGATGGGAGAATACATCCCCCTGTCCTTATATTCCTTAATCAAATGCTGAAATTTTACCGTCAGCTCCTTCACCGCCAGTTCATACGGCGTCAATATCTCCCTCCAAAGCTGTATCTCCATAGAACCGCCTCCTGTACCGCCAAACCGTCACAAACATCCCTTCGTATACAAACATGCTTCAGCTGTTTTCTCCGTTTTGGCTCTGCCCTTTCTCCGGGCAGAGCATCGCAAAACCTTCGGTTTTCCTCGCTCGCTTCGCTCGCCAAACCGTCCTAAACAGCCCTTCGCATGCAAGCATGCTTCAGCTGTTTTCTCCGTTTTGGCTCTGCCCTTTCCGCACATTATAACACATTTTCCTGATTAGGGCCACATATATATAGGGTAAAAAGAGCCTGGACTTCTGCCATGAAACGCTGTCTGTTTGCCTTTGCTCTGCTGTCCATGATCTGTTTTCTCCTGCTGTTTCCCCAGGAGGCTTTGACCTTTGCCCGGGGCGGCCTGCTGCTCTGGTACCAGAATCTGGTACCGGTGCTCTTTCCTTTTATGATTCTCTCCAATCTCATGATACGCACTGATGCCATCTCTGTACTGCTAAAATGGATCCACCCCCTGTTTCGTCTGATCTGGGGCACCTCCGTTTATGGCAGCTATGCCATCCTGGCCGGCTTTCTGTTCGGCTATCCCATGGGAGCCAAGGTGGTATCCGATCTGAAGAAACAGGGCGCCCTGACGGAGCTGGAAGCAGAATATCTGATCTGTTTTGTGAACAATCTAAGTCCCGCCTTCCTTATCACCTTTCTGGTACACCAATGCCTGGGAAACCCTAAGCTTACAGCCCCCACTCTGGGAATCCTCTATGGCGCCCCTCTGGTTACCAGTATGCTGCTGGCCCCCGGATATCGGTCTAAAACCGGCCTGATCAGGGAGCAAAAAAATAAGGCACCCAAAGTCCCGGTAACCACCGAACTTTTAGATGCCTGTATTTTTGATGGAATACAAAATATCACCCGGCTGGGGGCGTACATCCTGCTCTTTTCCCTGCTCACCGGCGCACTGGGACTGCTGCCCATGAAAAATCCGCTGATACAGTGTCTGCTCTATGGAAGCCTGGAAATCACCACCGGAATCCGCTATACTGCCGGTGCCGCCCTGGATCCCCTCACCAAATATCTCTGTCTGATGGTTCTGTGCAGCTTCGGCGGAATCTGCGCACTGATGCAGACCCTCTCTGTCTGCCCCATGAACCGGCAGACGCTGCGCCGCTACCTGGGAGCAAAAACACTCTCCGCTGCCCTCAGCGTCCTGATGACCCTGCTGGCGCTTTACTCCTCCGCTTCCTGAGCAGAATCCTTCGTATCCGGCTCCTCCACCATCGTATAACTGGAGGGGGCTGCCTGAGGAGACAGTTCCTGACGATTCTTGCTCACAATATCATAACAGGACTGAATCGAATTGATAAAATTACTGTACTTGGTGCCCGCCGCATCAATGGTATGACTCATAATCTTCTCCAGATTATCCAGCATCTCATCCGTATAAGCGATGGCGCTCATGCGGATGTTGTTGGAGTCCGCGGTGGCATTGTCAATAATCTCCTGGGCCTGGGCATTGGTCTGCTCCAGAAGCTCGTTGGACTGCTCCAGCGCCTTCTGCATCACTTCACTCTCGCTGACAATACGGTTCGCCTTCGCCTGTGCCTCCGCGATGATGGCATCCGCCTTGGACTGTGCATCCTCCAGAATAGCGTCCTTATTGCTGATTATCTTCTGATACCGCTTAATCTCATCCGGTGTCTTCATGCGAAGCTCCCTAAGAAGCTCCTCCAGCTCCTCTTTATTCACCACGATCTTCGTGGAGGACAGCGGCTGAAATTTGCAACTGTCCACGTATTCTTCAATTTCTTCAATAATCTGTTCAATTCTGCTGCTCATGACTTCTCTCCTTATTAATAATTTACCCCTGTTTTGTACTCCTTGTGGCACTGGAACAGTCCCGCGTCTCCTCTTCCGAGCAAAAAGACCATACCATCACTTCTCCCTGATTTTCTCCTGCACGCGGCCCACCACCACCTCCGGTACAAAATGGGTGATATCACCGCCGTAGAAAGCCACTTCCTTTACTATGGTGGAACTGATATATGCATATTTTAGATTCGTGGTCAGAAACAGCGTATCAATCGTTTGGTTCATACTCCGATTCGTATGAGCCATCTGCAGTTCATACTCAAAATCCGTGGTCGCCCGCAGTCCACGCACAATAAAATTCGCATTGCATTGTTTCACAAAGTCAACTGAGAGACCAGAGAAGGCCTCCACTCTGACATTGGAAATCTCATGTGTCACTTCCTGTAACATCTTAACACGTTCTTCCACCGAAAACAATGGGGTTTTTGCATGATTTATCAATACTCCCACTATCAGCTCATCCACCAGGTTGGCAGAACGCTCTATAATGTCGAGATGTCCGAATGTGACCGGGTCAAAGCTGCCCGGATACACCGCTCTTCTCATGATCTATATTCTCCTTAAAAACATATGTGTATTCGTCTTATACTCTTTTCTTTTTACCGTCTCATAGCCCAATCCCGGCAAATAAGAAAAATCCGTATCCAGAGAGGCCTCCACAATAATCAGTGTCTCCTCATCCGCCAGACTGCTGTCCTTAAGAGCCTCCAGCACTCTGCGCTCCCACTCATGGCCATAGGGCGGATCCATAAAAATAATGGAAAAGGCCGCCTCTCCCTCCAGCCGGGCCAACGCCTGAAACACATCCATATTCAGAACACGGGCCCTCTCCGTCAGTCTGGTAAAGGCCAGGTTCCCCCGGATGCACTCCGCCGCCTTCCGGTTATTCTCCACAAAAACAGTCTCCGCTGCCCCGCGGCTTTGCGCTTCGATGCCGATACCGCCGCTGCCGGAAAACAGATCCAGAAACCGGCAGCCGGGAATCTCCTCCTGAAGCATATTAAACAGTGTCTCCTTAATCCGGTCCGTGGTGGGCCTCGTATCCAGCCCCTGGATCGTCTTTAAGGGCAGCCGCCTCGCTTTTCCCGCAATCACTCTCATTTCAATTTCACATTTCCCGGCAGACGGTAACAACGCCGGATTGCCGGTCCCTTCAGTAGAATGACCGCCTAAATGGTCGGTCTCATATTATTCCGCCAATCCAGATCCCCGTTGGCCAGACCCAGCACCATGGACTCCGCCGTTGCGATATTCGTGGCAATCGGAATATTATACCGGTCACAGGTGCAGGTAATGGAATAAATATCCGGCTCATTCGGGCTGTTCAAAATCGGGTTATAGAAAAAAATCACCAGGTCTATATAGTTTCTCTCGATCATATCGATCATCTGCTTTTCTCCGCCCACACTGCCGGGAAGAAATTTGTATACCTTCAAATTCGTCGCTTCCTCAATCCGTCTTCCAGTAGTCTCTGTGGCGTACAGATCATGCTTTGCCAAAATGTATTTGTATGCGAGACAAAAATTCTCAATCAGGTTTTTTCTGCTGCTTTGCGCAATAAATCCAATATTCATCGTCAACAACTCCCTATTCAAGGTTGCATATAAGTTCAATCTATTGTATCAAAACAAACCATAAAATGCAATTATTTTTTCTAAAAATTAGTGAAAACAGACAAACAAATAAAAAATACAAAAACTTCCAGAGTAATATTCCGGATGAAGCACATACTAGCAGTGTAATCAAAAAGTAACTTCCGAACAAAAAAAGGAAACAAAGTTGCTTCACAGATTGCAAATAAAAAACTCTACAAAAGAAGGAGGCGTTTATCATGGCAAATCGTTCATCCAACACAGCAGCAGTTCCCGAAGCAAAAGGCGCATTAGACCGCTTCAAATTTGAGGTGGCTAACGAACTGGGCGTGCCCCTTTCCGACGGTTACAATGGTAACCTGACTTCCAAGCAGAATGGTTCTGTTGGCGGTTATATGGTAAAGAAAATGATCGAGGCACAGGAACGTCAGATGTCCGGAGAAGCTGGCAGCAGAATGTAATCCGTCCCATTTCATGAAATGAACGGGCGGCGGAGCCTCTGCCCTCAGCATCTGGAAAAAAACGGTATAGCCCGCCTGGGGTTATACCGTTTTTTTATGTCTCAACATTCTATAATTCGATTTTACCAGTTGTCTCTTCGTTGATCACATAGTAAGCAGCGTTCTCTTCCGGCTTGAGATACAAGGTCACAGACTTCAGATCAGATACTTTATTTTTCAGTTCCTTGGTCCATATCTCCTTCACCCGCTTCATCAGGTCATCCTTGTTGATCTCTTTTCCGAGATACTGAAGGTAAACCGTCTCCTTCACCTCTGCTTTTTTTGCAGGAGCTTTTCTGGCAGTGGTCTTTCCTGCTTTCTCCGTCTTCTCCACCAGCTCCTCCGTCTTCTCAGCAACCTTCTCCGTCACCTTCTCAACCGCTTCCTTCGCAGTCTGAACTGCCGCATTCACCTCTTCAGCAAGCACTTCGTCCTTCACGGGTTTTTTTGCTGCTGTGGAAGTTTTCTTTACAGTAGCAGTTTTTCCTTTCAGGTTACTCCTCATAATTTTCCTCCTATTACTCTAAACACAAAACATTACAGGTGCATAATACTCCAAAAAGGGAAGGATTGCAACCTTAAAACGGGAAAAGATCAGATTTTGTACTAAATGTTCAGATTATTCCCGCCATTTTTTCGGTAGGATGTTAATTTTTCCCGCAAAGCGCTGTGTTCCTCCTTCTCCAGGCAGGGATCTTTGTCTAAAATAGCGGTGGCTGCCTCATTGGCACTCTGCATAATTGACGCATCCGCAAACACATCCGCGATCTGAAAATCCATCAGGCCGCTCTGCCGGATGCCGAAAAGGTCCCCCGGCCCCCGCAGCTCCAGATCCTTCGCGGCAATCTCGAAGCCGTCGTTGGACTTATTCAAAATGTCCAGACGCTTCCCCACCGCCTCATTATCTCCCTCATGCACCATAATACAGTAGGACTGATACGTCCCCCGGCCCACACGCCCCCGAAGCTGATGAAGCTGGGCCAGTCCAAACCGTTCTGAATTTTCGATCATCATCACCGTGGCGTTGGGCACATTGACTCCCACCTCAATCACCGTAGTGGACACCAGCACCTGAATCTCATTTCGCAGAAACTGCTCCATGATCCCATTCTTTTCCTTCGCCTTCATCTTTCCGTGCAGATATTCCACCCGGATATGGGAGGGAAGGGCACGGCG
The DNA here is from genome assembly GCA_946549155.1 of uncultured Lachnospiraceae bacterium. Classification (GTDB taxonomy): domain Bacteria; phylum Bacillota; class Clostridia; order Lachnospirales; family Lachnospiraceae; genus Merdiplasma. The sequence goes on from CAMNQN010000112.1 coordinate 6,973, forward strand.
CAGCTTCTCCGTGTAATCCACCACATTCTCCGCTTCCATCATCTCGCTCTCCTCCACCATGGGACAGATCACATAGGCCTGCCGTCCCTGCTCCACCTCCCTGGTGATAAAGGCGTAGGCTTTGGGGCGGTAAGAGGTATTTACCACACAGTTTTTGATGGGCAGGCGGCTGGCGGGCAGCTCGTCAATCACCGACACATCCAGGTCACCATAGAGAATCACCGCCAGCGTCCTGGGGATGGGTGTGGCGCTCATGACGATGGTGTGGGGCATCTCTCCCTTGTAGCCCAACGCCTCCCGCTGCTTTACGCCGAAACGGTGCTGCTCATCGGTGATCACCAGCACCAGCTGGTGGTATTTCACCTTCTCCTGAATCAGCGCATGGGTGCCGATGATCACGGAAGCCTCCCCGCTTTCGATACGGGCATAGGCTTCCCGCTTCTCCTTCGCCGTCATGGAGCCGGTAAGCAGCGCCGCCCGGCAGGAAAACCCCTGCTTCTCCATCAGAGCTGTAAAAGCCTCATAATGCTGTCTGGCCAGCACCTCCGTGGGCACCATCAATGCGCCCTGGGCGCCGTTCCCCGCCGCCATTACCAGTGCCAGAAAAGCCACGATGGTCTTTCCGGAGCCCACATCCCCCTGAATCAGGCGGGCCATCACCTGGGGCTTCGTCATGTCATCCTGAATCTGGTGCCAGACCTTTTTCTGCGCCTTCGTCAGCTCATAGGGGAGCCCCTCCACCAGACGGTCCGTCTCCGGCACCCGGTGCAGCCTGTAGCTGTGCATCGTCTCCTCCCTGGACTCCTTCAATCTGCGCAGCGTCAGAATAAACAGGAAAAATTCGTCAAATACCAGCCGTTTCCTGGCCAGCAGCATCTCATGGCAGTCCCTGGGATAGTGTATCTGGCGGATGGCAAAATTGTATTCCGCCAGCTCATACTGCTTCCGGATCTCCACCGGCAGGTAATCCCGGGACAAATCCAGCTGCTCCAGCGCCTGCCGCAGCGCCTTATCCAGCATATTCGTCGTAAGGCCGGACACCAGCGGATAGATCGGCTGAAGCTGTTTTACTTTTTCCGCATACTGAAACAGGTCGTAAATAGCGGGCTGTTCCAGAACCAGGCTGTTCCCCTTCTTTTTCACCCGTCCCCGGAATACGTAACGGCAGCCCGGCTTCACGGTATTTCGCAGATAGGGCATATTAAACCAGGTAACAGCGATGCTGCCCTCCCCCACCCGTATCCTGCCTGTCACCAGCTGAAGCTGCCTGACCCGCTGCAAAGCCAGACCTTTCTCTATAAAACCACAGACGGCCTGAATCTGGCCGTCTGCTAACTGCTGAATATCCACCGGCTCCTGAAAGGAGTCGTAAGCCCGGGGAAAATACCCGATCAGATCCCCTAGAGTAAAAATGCCTGCTCTGGCAAAGACCTTCTCCGTCTTTTCCCCGATACCCTTTAATACCGTCAATGGTGAATCCTGTTTCATACTGCTCCTATTCCACAGAGATAATATAGTAATAGATGGGCTGTCCGCCTGGATTAATCTCCACATCACACTCCGGATAACGTTCTGTGAGCTTCCCGCCAAGGCGCTCCGCCGCCTCTTCGGTCATATCCGCGCCGTAATAAACGCTGATCAGCTCCGCATCCTCATCCATCATCTCTTCCACGGTCTCCAGTGCCACGTCCTCCAGCTCCTTGCCCACAGCCAGGATTCCGTGATCTCCCACACCCATGATGTCTCCCTCATGAATCTCCTTGTCGTCAATATGAGTGTCCCGCACCGCATAGGTAAGCTGTCCGGTTTTGACCATCTTGATCTCCTCACTCATCACCTCCGCGTTCTCCTCCGGGCTCTTCTCCGGAACATAATTGATCAGCGCGGTGATACCCTGGGGAATCGTTTTTGTGGGAATGACGATAATCTTCTTGTCCTTCGTCATGGTCTGGGCCTGATTCGCCGCCAGTATAATATTTTTATTGTTTGGGAAAATGAAAATCGTGTCCGCGTTCACCTGGGCAATGGCGTTCAGCATATCCTCCGTGCTGGGATTCATGGTCTGTCCGCCCTCAATCAGGTAGTCTGCTCCCAGATCGTGGAAAATACTGCCCACCCCGTCGCCGACAGATACGGAGATAAAGCCCACCTCTTTTCTGGGCGCCTGCGCTTTCCGTTCTGCTTCCTTTTTCGCAGCCGCGGCCCGGTCCGCCTCCTTAATCAGCTTCTCCTGGTGCTCCTCCCGCATATTGTCAATCTTCATCCTGGTCAGGGAGCCGTAGGTCAGCGCCCGGGAAATCGCCAGGCCGGGATCATTGGTGTGCACATGCACCTTCACAATGCCGTCATCGGAAACCACCACGATGGAATCTCCGATGGATTCCAGAAAAGCCTTGAAGTCCAGCTCTGTCTTATCACTGTACTCCTTTTCCAGCATGATAATAAATTCCGTACAATATCCGAATTTGATATCGGCCTCCGCCTGGGCCCCGGGTCTGGTGATGCCGGCAGAGGTACCAGATACCTCTACGGAATAATCCACCTCTTTGCCAAGATAGGCATCAAAAGCGCCCTTCAAAATCTGCATCAAGCCCTGTCCGCCGGAATCCACCACCCCTGCTTCCTTCAAAACAGGAAGCATCTCCGGCGTCTGCTCCAGCACTGCATCGGCGTGGGCAATCACCTGGGAAAGGAATGTCTCCATCTCAATATCCGGATTCTCCTCCAGAAGCTCTGTGGCCCGGTCAGCCGCGCCTCTGGCCACCGTCAGAATGGTGCCCTCCTTGGGCTTCATAACCGCCTTGTAGGCAGTCTCCACCGCCTTCTGCACAGCACTGCACAGAATCTCCACCGTAATTTCCTTTTCATCCCGGATTCTTTTGGTAAAGCCGCGGAAAAGCTGGGAAAGGATTACACCGGAATTACCTCTGGCCCCCCGCAGGGATCCGGAAGAAATGGCCTTGGCCAGTGTCTCCATGGTCACCTGCTCCAGCGCAGCCACCTCCCTGGCAGCCGACATGATGGTAAGGGTCATATTCGTTCCCGTATCGCCGTCCGGCACCGGAAATACATTCAGCTCGTTAATCCATTCCTTTTTTGACTCAAGATTCTTAGCCCCGGCCAGAAACATCTTCGCCAGGAGCCCGGCATCTATAGTATTCACATTCACCGTGAGTTCCTCCTTAATCAATCACTTTAACGCCTTCCACATAGATGCTGATCTTCTCAACCTCCATGCCGGTAAAGGCTTCCAGCTTATATTTTACATTGTCAAGCAGGTTATTCGCCACGGCGGAAATGCTGACGCCGTAAGAAACAATAACGTGGAAATCCAACGTGATCTTATTATCCTCCACACGAACACTGATTCCCCGCTCCAGATTCTCTTTTTTCAAAAGCTTTACAAAGCCATCCTTCACATTTACGCTGGCCATGCCCACGATTCCAAAGCATTCCACCGCAACGCTGCCTGCATAGGTGGCGATTACGTTTGTATCAATCACGATAGAACCATATGCGTTGTTCATACGTCCGCTCATATCTATACCTCCAGTCCTTACTATGAGGTCATTGTACCAGATATGGTTCAAAAAGAAAACAGAAATTTTCTCATTTCACAAAATATTTCAATTTTTTTCAATTTTTGCTTGCAAAATACGGGGGTGTCTGTTAAAATTGTTTTTGTTGCAGGTCTATATTTATTAGACTTAATAAGTTCCAAGGAGGTG
>CAMNQN010000113.1 GCA_946549155.1 uncultured Lachnospiraceae bacterium
TACCTTAGAAAATCTTAGGTGGAGACGAGCCCGAATTTGGGGAGGGTTGGCAGTCTTCAAGACTGCCGACCCAGGGTCACTGAGCTGGGAAATCATCAGGATTTCCCGGCGAATTGACCCGGTGCCCCAAATTCGGGCTCGGCTCCATCTTAGATTTTCTTGGTATTCGAAGCAGTTTTTCAGATGACAGGGGCGGCTCCGTGCTTTCCCTTCCTGCGTCCTGATAATTAACTAAACACCCGAATAGCTGCTATAATCAGGGACCCAGGAAAAATTGTAGCGGATTTTGATTTTGCGGTTTTCGTACACGATGATTTCGTCGATCATTTCCACGACGATATTTCTGTCCAGTTTTTCGATATGCCCTGCTTCCAGCAAGCCTTTTATCCATGGGGGCCAGGAAGCATCGGATGATGCGGTATCATTTTTCCGGGCTTCCAGGGTTTCGAACTGCCGGGAAAGAAGGCTTTCTTTTTTGAGGTAATCTTCACGATAGGAAAGCAGTTCCTCTTTCGAGATCAGTTCGTCCCTGTAATCTTCATACAGGGATTTTTTCCTTTTCTGTATCTTTTCCAGTTCGGATTTTAAGCGGGACAGTTCAGCCTCCGGTGTTTTTTTCCCTGGGGCGTTTGCCGCAGCCTGGGAGCGGACAAGTTCCTGCAAATCCGGGATCTGCTGAATAATGCGGTTTAAGTCTTCCAGGACAATACGTTCCAGGATATGGTATGGCAGTGTATGAGGGGTACACAGATTTTTCCCATTTCTTTTGTAAGTGCCGCAGTAGAAAGAACAGGTGCTGCCGCCGTTTGCCAGCTTCCATGAATTTTTCATCATAGACCTTCCGCAATCGGCGCATTTTAAAAATCCGGCGAAGATGTTTTTGTTTGTCTCAAGGTCAAGATCCCGGTGTTGTATTGCGAGAAGATGCCGGGTTTTTTCCCAGGTTTCCGGATCAATGACCGGTTCGTGGGTGCCCTTTACAACGACCCAGTCCTCGCGGCCGATTGGACGCTGCCGGCCTCTCATCCGCTGGTGCTTTGTTCCCTGGACCATATTTCCGATATAGATTTCATTCATCAATATTTTCCGGACAGTGGAATAGGTCCAATAGCACGCAGCATCCGGGTGGTTTGGATTTCTGTAATTCTCACCGTTCAGCCTTTTATATGCGCTGGGGCACGGTATGCCCTCCGCATTTAACAGCTTCGCAATCCTTTGTTTTCCATATCCCTGCAAATACAAAGAGAAAATCCTGCGTACCACATTTGCGGCATATTCATCGATTACCAGCTTGTTTTTATTAACGGGTGACTTCTTATAGCCGTAGCTGGAAAATGCGCCGATAAATTCTCCGGCTTCCTGCTTTGTTTTCATGGAGGCATATACCTTTTGGGAGATGTCCCGGGCATACTGCTCATTAAAAATATTTTTGATCGGCAGCAGCATGTCGTAGGTCTGTTTTGCACTGTCAATATGGTCCGTGACGGAGATGAAACGCACGTCATGATCAGGAAAGTAACGTTCCAGATAGTTCCCGGTGCCGATATAATCCCGGCCAAATCTGGACAGGTCTTTTACAATCACGCAGTTGACGGCTCCGGACTCAATCTCCGCAATCATTTTCCGGAATGCCGGGCGGTTAAAATTTGTACCGGAGAATCCGTCGTCAATATAGATATCATACAGGGTAAAATCCGCTTTTCCATGGAGGTAATTTAAGATTAATTTTCTCTGATTTCCTACGCTGTCGCTTTCTTCTTTATCGCCATCCTCTCTGGATAATCTGATGTAAACGGCGGCATGGAAGGCTTGGAATGCAGGCTTATCACTCATAGCTTCCCCTAATCAGCGGCTGTATGGAAATGAGCCCTGATAATCCGGGCAATCAGTTCCTGTATGGAAAATCTGTTCAGGAACTCTCTTTCTACGGTATAGTTTTCCCTTTCTTCCTTTTTCATTGCGCGCTGCCTTTCCGGTTGTTTGATAAAACATATGCGGAAGAAAAACCTGGTATGTTCTGTTTTTGCAGTTCTGAATTTTTTTAAACGATTGACAATTCCTTCCTGTATGATAAACTGACTTTAGTAAAAAGTTTTATAAATGGTAAATTGGGGATATAGAAGAACAGAGGAGTGGGTATTTATGGAGACAAAGCATTTAGGCGCCATTGTTGCCTGCGGCAGTAAGGGAGCAAGGTGCAATTCCTTTAGCTACATGAGTGAAAACTATTACCGTGATGTGGAAATCGGCCTTCAGAAAGAAATGATAAAAAACGGATATGGCCTGATGACCATGAGAATCGATTTTATGGTGAAAAATATAGCCATGCCCCCTATGCTGAAGAATGACATGGTGGATGGAGTATTTGTCATTGGCGGAATGTTCAATGACAGCCTGATAAAGATGCTCCGGAAAAAGAAAATCCCCATTGTAGTGCTTGGAAGAGATTATGAAGATTTGGACTGTGTGAATACGGATTATACGGAAGCTACCTACAGCGGCGTGAAATATCTGCTGGAAAAAGGTCATCGGGATATTCTTTATATCAGCGGGCCTGACCGTACGCCCACCAGCCGGTTGAAGGATATCGGATATAAGAAGGCTCTGGAAGAATATTTTATGCAGGCAAGTGAACGAAGGTACATCAAAAGTGAGTTTTCCGGAGATGGGGGATATTGGGCGGTAAAAACTGCTTTTGAGAAAAAGAATCTGCGTCCTACGGCAATCTTTGCCTCCAGTGACGGCATTGCAGCGGGAGTTCTGGGGTACTTATATGAGCAGCGGCTCCGTGTGCCGGATGATATTTCTGTGGTTGCATATGAAAGAAGCGTTTTGACGGAATATCTTACACCGGTTTTGACCAGTATTGATGTGCATAAGAATATAATAGGAAGCAAGGCGGCCCATATGATGATACAGCGGCTGCAAAATCCGGATTTACCCCGACAGTATTGTGAAGTGCCGACGGAATTGGGGGAGGGCTCTTCCGTGAGGTAATTAACTATATATAAATTGCAGAATGGATGAAAGGGAAAAACCTGGGAGTATTTATGAAAACGACAGTCAGTAATGGTGAAATTAAAAGGCAGAATCGAATAAAAGTGGCAAAATATATCCTTGAGCATGAGACGGTTTCACGGCAGGAAATTGCAGTAGCGTTAGGCTTCAGTATGCCTACTGTTTTTCAGAATGTGAAGGAGCTAATTGAGTGGGGCCTGGTTTGCGAAGGGGGAGAATACGGCTCCACCGGAGGCCGAAAGGCAAAAATGCTGAAAATTCAGAAGGATTTTCGTTATGTGGTGGGGGCGGAAATCAGCATGCATCATATACGCCTGATGCTGCTGGACATTAGCTGGAATATTTTAGATTTAGAATACAGCAGATTGACTTATGAAAATACCCAGGAGTATTATGTGCGATTGGGTGAGATGATTCAGAATTTTGTAAAACGCAATAAGCTGGATGGTAAAAATTCAAATAAGCTGATCGGAGTAGGAATCTCGATACCGGGAATTATAGATCATGATCTGGGCGTGTTGCGGGAGTCCCAGGCGTTAAAAGCGGCAAATGTGAGTATGCGCCATTTTACACAGAATATTCCCTATGATTTTTACTGCGATAATGATGCGAATAATGCGGCCTATGCTGAAATAGAGAATCAGCAGAAGGATACGGTATATTTGTCCTTAAGCAGTACTGTGGGCGGGGCGATTTATCTGGGAAGTGAGCTTTATAAGGGGGACAATTTCCGAAGCGCAGAATTTGGACATATGATTTTAGTGCCCCAGGGAAGAAAATGCTATTGCGGAAAGGAGGGCTGTCTGGACAGCTATTGCTCCTCTGTGGCCTTGCTGGAGTCTCCGGAACAGTCCCTGAAGCAGTTTTTTGAAAAGCTGGACGGCGGTGATGAGGAATGCAGCAGGCGTTGGGAGGAATATCTGGATTATCTTGCTTTGGCGGTCTGCAATATCCGTATGATTTTTGACTGTGACATTATTCTTGGCGGAAATGTGGGGGGATATATGGAAGGGCACATCCGGGCCTTTGAAAGCAAGGTCGCGAAATATAACCGTTCGGATCTGGACACTTCCTATATCCGCTTAGGCAATTATAAAGAAGGGTCTTCCGCAATCGGCGCTGCAAAGCATATGGTAGACAAATATATATCGAATCTGGATAAATATATCGGAAACTGAAGAGGCTGTACAGCCTCTTCTTTTTTTATCTAAAATCACATGTTTTAAAAAAGATTTTATTAAAGTATTGACAAAAATGTACCAAGGTACTATACTGGATCCATAAAATGTTTTATCAAAGATAACAAAAAAGAGCAAGGAGGAACTAAGAATGAAGAACGTGAAGAAACTTTTGGCAATGGCACTGTCCGGTACGATGGTACTGTCTGCTGCGATACCGGCGTTTGCAGGGGAAGAGGCTGTGGTAAGAATGTGGACCTTCCTGGATCCCACAAACACCTCCAATGGACGTTCCGTTGCGCTGGCCCAGATGATTGAAGAGTTTGAAGCGGATAATCCGGGTGTGAAAGTGGTGGTGGAGCCTCAGGACTATACGACAATGACGGCGAAATTCCTGGCAGCCACTGTTACCGGTGACGCACCGGATATTATCTGGTGCGCCCGTGATGAGCTGAGCGGCGTCCTGGATGCGGGAGCCCTGGAGCCGTTGGAAAATCTGTTCCTGAGTGAATGGGCTGAGGAAGATATCGCTGATATTGATGATGCATTTTACCGTTTTGGAGAAAGAGATGGGAAGCATTATGTTCTGAGCCTTTCCAAGAATGCGATTGTACTTTATTATCGTGCGGATTTGCTGGAAGAAGCCGGCTTGGAAGTGCCGACCACTTTTGATGAATTGGTTACAGTAGCAGAAGCTCTGACGGGTGAAGAGGAAGAGACCGGTATGAAGCGTTATGGCCTTGGACAGTGCTTTTCTACTCAGAACGCAGATTCTCCGTTGCTTGCTAACTATATCATTAACGAGCAGGGATCTCTCTTCGCGGAGGACGGGACTGCAAACTGGGCAAATGAAGCGGGTGTGGCAGCTATGGAATGGACAAAGAGTACCGTGGAATCCGGGATCACTCCGATGGAATGCCTGAATACTTCCGGTGAAGATACTGTTACAGAGTTTGAAGCGGGAAAATACGCAATGTTCCCACTGGGAGCAGTTCGTGTTCCCACCATCAAGGACGCGGCAAGCTTTGATCCCAATGCGGTACAGATTGCGGAGATTCCCGGCGGATGTATTCTCGACGGCTGGTTTGTGGGCGTATGGTCCGGCTCTGAAAATAAAGAAATGGCCGGTAAATTCCTGGAAAAGATGTATACCAAGGAATCAGATAAGCTGTGGGTAGAATTGGGCGGCCAGGCTCCGGTTCGTAAGTCTACCATGGAAGAAATCGAACTCAATGAGAGCAATGCGTATCTGCAGGTTATGCTGGATGCATTTACGGACGGCTGGTTTGTTCCCAATAATATGGGATTTATTGGATGGAAGTTTGACCTGAATGGCGCTGTTCAGGAAATGCTTGGAAATGGAGCAGAGCCGATGACAGCTCTGGAAAATGCAGCAGCTAATTTCAACAGTGCAAACGGCAGATAACAACAGTTTCAGGAGAGAACGGCTGAAGCTTCGCAACGGGGCTTCAGCCCTTTGAAACAAAGGGAGATGGAATTTTGAAATCAGGAAAGAAGAGAAGGGAATGGCTGGGAGGATTTTACGTTGTTCCGGCCATGGCACTTTTGATTATGCTGTTGATTATTCCTTTATTGTATACGGTATACTGCGGATTTTTTCAGTACAAATATATGATGAAGGGCAATTATGTGGGACTTGATAATTATATCTATTGCCTGACAGACAGCACAACAAGAAATGCGTTTCTTACGACCCTGCTGGTGACAATCGCGGCCACAGTGATTTCCATTGTGGTGGGGCTGATCCTGGCCCTCTGGATTGATAAAAGGGGCGGCTTTTTCGCTTACATCATCGAATTGATTGGTCTGGTTCCCTGGGTAATCTCAATGGTGGTAGCCGGGCTTTTGTGGCGCTGGCTGTTTAATGGCGATCTGGGACTGTTCAATGTAATCCTGAAATTTTTCGGACTGGATCCGATTTATGTCATACAGAATAAAGTGTCGGCTGTGATTGCACTGATTTTTGTTATGTCCTGGCGCACGATCGGCTATGCTATGATCCTGATCCTGGCCGGCCTGAAGGGGCTGGACGGTTCTCTGCTGGAAGCCGCGAAGGTGGATGGAGCCACGGCGGTGCAGTCACTCTTCCGGATCAAGCTTCCCCTGATCAAATCCCAGGTATTGCTGGCCACCATTGTACTTACGGTAAGTAACTTTACCAATAACACGGTCCCGAAGGTTCTGACCAGCGGCGGCCCTGTGAATGCGACAAATGTGATTACGCTGGAACAGTATAATCTGAGCTTTATCTACTATGAATTTGGAAAATCATCCGCACTATCCGTGCTGATCATGTTAGTGGTTACGATTATTATTGCCTGCTACATCAAAGTGGCGCGTTACGAAATCTAGTTGGAGGCAGCAGGATGAAAAGAGAAACGAAGACGAAAAAATATGTAATGAAAACAGTGGAAATTGCCTTTGCAGCAATTTTTGGCATCCTGAACCTGCTTCCGATTTTCTGGGGAGTGGTCACATCTCTGAAAAATCCCAGAGAAATCAATGCGTTTCCGCCCAAGATTTTAGGATTTCTGCCTACCATAGAGCATTATGAGAAGATTTTATCTTCCGGTTTTTTCCGCTGCATTATAAACAGTGTCGTATATGCAGGATTGGCAATCGCACTGGGAGTGCTGCTGGGGTATCTGGCCGGATATGGTTTTGCCCGCAGAAATTTCCCGCTGAAAAAGCTGGCGTTTTTCCTGATTGTGGTGGGAATTCCGCTGTCCACGGGAAGCTCTGTTTTATTAATACCAAATTATATGTACCTGATGAATTTAAAAATGGCAAATCACTGGTTCACCATGCCTTTGATTTATACGGCGTATAATCTGCCGATGGCCACATGGCTTTTAATCTCCGGCATTAAGGCGGTACCGGGAGAATTGGAGGAAGCGGCTTTGATTGACGGGGCAAATCAGCGCTATATTGTGACAAGGCTGATTCCGCCTCTGGTGAAGCCTTCTATTGCGGCAGCTGCACTATTTATTTTTATCGGGGCCTGGAATGATTATATTACAGCATCCGTGCTGGTAACGGGAAATGAGCTGAAGAATATCCAGATGGCGATTTATGATTATATGGGATTTTTTGGCCAGGAATGGGGACCGCTGACTGCATCTGCCACCTGTGCGGTTATTCCGATTCTTCTGGTGTTTACCTTCCTTGGGAAGCAGCTGGTATCTGGTCTTACGGCAGGTGCGGTGAAAGGATGATTTTATGAAAAAAAGAATTTTGTGTTACGGAGATTCCAATACCTGGGGATATATGCCCAATACAGGCCAACGGTTTCCGGAAGAAGTCCGCTGGACCGGCGTGCTGGCAAAAGCGCTGGGGGAAGAGTACCGGGTGCTGGAAAACGGAATGAACGGAAGGACGACTGTTTGGGATGATCCTTTTGCGGAATATCGAAATGGCTGGAAGGGATTGGGCTATGCCATAAACAGCGTCAGACCGATGGATTTGATGATAGTAATGCTTGGCAGCAATGATCTGAATTATACAGACGCTTACGGTTATTATAAGGGAATGGCTTTGCTGGCCGGCCGCATTATGAATGGAACTGCCTGTTATCCGGGAACGGAACCGGTTTTTCGGGAACAGCCCAGGCTTTTGCTGGTTTCCCCCATCCATTTGAGCGCTCAGGTGAAGGAGCGCAGACCGGAAATCCATTTGGCGGATAAGTACGAGGAATCCTTGAAGTTGGCAGGCTATACAAAGCTTCTGGCAGAGGAGATCGGTGCAGATTGGATGGACGGAGCGGAATTTGCCAGGGCAGAGGAGAAAGACTGCTTACATATGGATGCGGAAAACCATAAAAAATTAGGACTGGCAATCGCAGAAAAAGTGAAAGCAATTTGGGGATAATATTCAGGAGGAGTTTTAACATGAAAAATTTTGTACATGAGATCCCGGCCCCTTCCAAGAATCCGGCGGTCAGAAAACATTATGATGTAGTAATTGTGGGCGGAGGCATGAGCGGGGTATGCGCTGCCATAGCTTCTGCGAGACATGGCGCAAAGACTGCAATTATCCAGGATCGCAGCGTGTATGGAGGAAATGCCAGCTCTGAGACAAGAATGCACATTTCCGGCGCATCCTGCCACTGGGGGAAGAAAAATGCTGCGGAAACAGGAATTCTGATGGAGCTTCAGTTGGAGAACAAATATCTGAATGATAATTTCAACTATTCTATCTGGGATGGCGTATTGTGGTCTAATGTGAAAAAATGTGAAAATCTGGACAGCTATATGAATACTACCATGGATGTGGTGGATTCGGATGGAACAGAGATCAAATCGATTCAGTGCTATCAGATGAATACGGAAATCAGGTATGAATTTACCGCGGATATTTATATAGATGCTACCGGAAATGGAACGTTGGGATATTTTGCCGGGGCGGAATACTATATTGGCCGTGAAGAGAGGGCGAAATATGGGGAGAAGGATGCGCCGGAGGTTCCGGATGGGGAGACCATGGGAAATACCATTTATTTCTGTGCAAGGGATACAGGAAAGCCGGTGAAATTTGTGAAACCGTCCTGGGCGTACACTTTTGACGAGAGCTTTTTCAAATATCGTTATCATGGAGACATTGTGGTGTATCATGACGCGGACGATGTGGTAGTGTTGAGGCCCGACGAGGATTACGAAGATCATGCGGACCAACTGGTAGAAAAATATGATGTGGAATCCGGATACTGGTGGATTGAACTGGGCGGAGACTGGGATGACATTATTAAGCAGGCAGAGGATATCCGTTATGAACTGTACAAATGTGTCTACGGCGTATGGGATCATATTAAAAATGGAGGAGACCACGGTGCGGAAAATTATGAGCTGGTGTGGGTTGGAAATGTGGCAGGCTCCCGTGAAAGCCGTCGTTTAATGGGGGATTATGTGCTGACGGAACAGGACATTCTCTCCAACAATAAGCGGGAGGATGGAGTTGCATATGGTGGTTGGCCCATGGACGAGCATGTGGCGGGAGGCTTTTATGCAAAGGGAAATATCCCCTCCAAAGTGAGAAGCTTTGACGGATTATACAACATTCCATATGGATGCTATTGTTCCAAAACCATCCGCAATATGATGATTGTCGGACGGATTATCAGCGCCTCCAAGTTAGCCATGGGTTCCACAAGAGTTATGGCCACCTGTGCCGTGGGAGGGCAGGCAGCAGGAACCGCGGCGGCCATGGCAGTGCAGAAAAAATGCAGTCCCACGGAATTTGGCAAAAGCTATATCAGGGAATTGAGACAGGAGCTGTTAAAGGATGACTGTTTTATCCTTGGCTGTAAGAATGAGGATGAGGCGGATCTGGCAAGAAAGGCCACGGTATATGCAACCTCTGAAAAGGCCGGGTATGAAGCAGCCAAGGTTATCAATGGGGTGAGCCGGAACGTAGGCGACACCATCAATCAGTGGCGCTCCGATGGCATAAGAGAAGGCGGGGAGGTTCTGACTTTGAAATGGGAGGAAGCTGCATGGATCCGGCAAATCCGTCTCACTTTTGACCCGAATCTGTCGGAAGAGCGCTGCATTTCTGTTTCCAGAGCATTTATTGACAAGGAACCAAAGGGAGTTGACAAAGAGCTGGTAAAGGATTATACGGTATCCGTTGTTTCAGAAGGAAAGGTGGTCTGGAGCCAGAAAACAGAAAACAATTATCAGCGTCTGAATATCCTGGATTTGCCGGAAGCGGTAAAGGGGGATGAAGTCCGCATTTGTGTGGAGGCGACCAATGGAGATGCGGATGCCCGCATTTTTGAGGTTCGCGTTTATTCCCGCCCCATTTGACTTCCGCAATCGACATCCGCCCCACGGCGGCGAAGACCCGGGGATGGTGGGTGTGGGCGGTGTGAAGGAGAAGGAGATCAATCTGCAGGTAGCCGGGGCCCTTGGCAGTCTGTTGGAGCAGCAGGGATTTTTGGTGGAGTATACCCGGAGGGAGGATGTGGGGCTGTATGATGCGGGCACGGCCAACAAAAAGGCCCAGGATATGCAGCGCCGCTGCGCTTTGATCGAGGAGAAAAAGCCGGTGCTCACGGTGAGTATCCACCAGAACAGCTATTCCGATCCCAGTGTGTATGGCCCTCAGGTGTTCTACTTTGAGCATTCCGCCGAAGGGCAGGCGCTTGCCTCCTGCGTACAGGATCAGCTGAATGTCCAGCTGGAGATCGCCAGGCCCAGGGTGATAAAGGGGAATACCAATTACTATATTCTGAAACGCTCCGCGGGCACCACGATTTTGGTGGAATGTGCCTTTTTATCGAATCCCCAGGAGGCGGAAAAAATTCAGACTCCGGAATATCAGCAGGCGGTGGCGCAGGCGATTTGCAGCGGGATCCTGGACTATATGGGCTGATGTTCTTCGTGTTTTGTTAAGGAAGAGGACGCAGGAAGAGGCGGGCGTGGGGGGGGGGGCGGGACAGTGAGAAAA
>CAMNQN010000114.1 GCA_946549155.1 uncultured Lachnospiraceae bacterium
CTGCCCCGGTGCCCGAAATCGGAGGGCGGCTCCATCCTAGCGTTTCTTGTATCCGAAGCAGTTTTCCAGAGGCATCTGCCCGCCCGGCCCCGTCTTTTCCTGCGTCCTCTTCCTTAACAAAACACGAAGAACATTTACCTGAACCGTAATGAATGGGCATAAACAATACGAAGTGCGGGGGAACTTGTCTTGACAAATCCACATATCTGTTATATAATTTTCAAGAAGTTAATAAAAATGTAACATTTTCAGAAGTATATGGTTATGTGGGGGATTTCGTCATGAAAAGTAGAAAAGGATATGCGGCAGTCCTGATTATGCTGGCATTTTTTTTGTTCCTGCCGGTGAAAGCGGACGCATCCTGGGTGAAAAATTCCAATGGAAGTTATTCCTGGTATAATAAGTCGGGGAAGAAGCTGAGCAGTCAGTGGCTTGCACAGCAGCAGGTTGGCTTTGTCACCAGCGGGAAAACCACCTATTGCTATAAGCTGAACGGCAGCTTGTACAAGGGTTGGCTCACCTCGGGCAGCGCGAAATATTACATAACAAACAAGGGCGTTATGCTGAAATCCAAATGGATTTTAAGCGGCGGGAAAAAATATTACGCCTCAAAGACCGGCAAGATTTATAAAAACTGTATTGTGAAGCTGGGCTCTTCCTATTACGGCTTTGACAAAAACGGCGTAATGCAGACCGGCAAGGCCACCATCAAAAATAAGACGTACTATTTTTATAAAAAGACCGGGAAGATGGTAAAGAAGGCTTTCGTGACCATCGGCGGGAAGAAATACTATTTTGGTTCTAACGGTGTGCTGGGCAGCAAGGTCTGGGTGAAGAATTATTATGTGAACGCTTCCGGCTATGTAGCCACCAATGCCTGGGTAGGCAGTAAGTATGTAGGGTCCAATGGACACCCGGTGAAGGGACTGCAGACCATCGATGGAAGCTACTACTATTTTAATACCAGCACCTACAAGAAGGTGACGAACACCACCAAAACCATAAGCGGTGTGAAATACAAGTTTGACAAGAACGGTGTGGGCACCATCACCAGCAAGGTGAACGAGACGGAAAAGCCCAGTGTGACAGTGGAGAATACCTACTATACCGATCCGAAGGTGAGCGAGGAGACGCTGCTGTCGGCCATTATCTACTGTGAGGCAGGAAATCAGCCCTATTACGGACAGATGGCTGTGGGCATGGTCATCACAAACCGGATGCGCAGTTCCAGCTTTCCTTCTAAGCTGAAGGAAGTGGTTTATCAGAAGGTGCAGTTTTCTCCCACCTTCGACGGGGCGCTGACCAGGGCACTGAAAAATCAGAGCCTGATTACTGCCAGCTGCCGGAAGGCTGCGAAAGAAGTGCTGGCTAAGTATAAGGCCAACAATTATACGGTGGCCGTCACCAGGACGGAGGACGGAAAACAGGTAACGAAGGATCTGAATATGAAATCCTACCTGTTCTTTATGACGAAGCCGGCCTATGATCGGCTGAAGCTGGCCTCTGCCTATGAGAAACTGGGGGACCATGTATTCTTTAAGACATGGAAGTATGCGTAAGAGCTGATGATAAGGTGATTTGTATAAGAGCTTTGGCGAAGGAAGGCGCTGGACGGGCCTTCCGGAGGGCCAAAGCTCTTTTGACGTTTAAGAAAAATTCTTCGCGATTTTATGCAGAAGTACCATAGAAAGCATATTTTTTGATGGATTTTTGGATTTTTTGAAAAAAATATGTACAGAAAGGAAACCATGTTGTATAATAGTAGAAGATTTGGCTAGAGAAAAAGCAAATTAAAACCGTTGGGAAAAGGAGGATTCATATGAAAAAGAGAGTATTGTTGGGTTTGACGGCGGCGCTGGGGCTGAGCTTAGGCCTGGGAACGGCGGCGTTGGCGGAGGAGCTGGATACGGAAAACCCGGTAAAGATTGGTTACGTGGGGGCGCTGTCCGGCGATACCGCTCTGTGGGGACAGGCAGGATTAAACGGTATGGAGCTGACTGCGAAGCAGATTAATGAGGATGGCGGTATTCTGGGCAGAGAGGTGCAGATTATCGGCCTGGACGGCAAGGGCGTGGCTGATGACTCCGTGACCGCATATAAGAAGCTGGTGGAAGAGTATGGCGTGTGTGCGGTAGTGGGTACGAATTTTTCAAGCTGTAATATTCCCATCGCGGCAGTGGCCGGTGAGCTGAAGGTGCCGGTGATCGCCACCGCAGCTTCCAATGAGCTGGTGACTGTGGCTGAAGACGGAACCTTGAACGATTATTCCTTCCGCCTCTGCTTCATTGATTCCTATATGGGGTATCTGGCAGGAAATTATGCCTACAATGAGCTGGGGCTTAAGACCTGCGCATTGATTACGGATATCACTGACAGCTACAGTGTCAGCGTGGGAAATTATATGGTGGAGACCTTCCAGGGACTGGGCGGAGAGCTGGTAGCCTCCGAGGAAGCCCAGGGCGGGGACAATGATTTCCGTGCACAGCTGGCGAAGATTGCAGCCGCTCAGCCGGAGGTTCTGTTTATTCCCTGGAACTATGCGGAAGTGGCGCTGATTGCACAGCAGGCCAGAGAGCTGGGCCTTACCTGTGTATTCTTTGGCGCGGACGGATGGGATACCTCCGAACTGACTGATTTGGCCAATGGTTCCCTGGAGGGCTGCTACTATATCTCCAGACCGGGCTTTAACCTTCCGGAGGCGGCAGCCTACGGCGAGGTGTACGCGGCGGAGTATAATGTGGCGCTGGAGAGCGAGTGCCTGTACGGGAACGACGGTGTAATGTGGATCAAACAGGCCATCGAAACCGCCGGAAGTGACGATCCCACCGCGATTCGCGACGCGCTGGAGAATACCGAGAGCTTTGACGGCCTTCTGGGCCATATGAGTGTGGATCCGGCTACCCATAATCCCAGCCGTGACGCCGCCGTATTTACCATCAAGGACGATCAGGTGGAATACGTGGGCATCTACGCTCCGGAAGAGTAATTCCGGACACGGTGTCCAGGGAGACCGGAAGCGGTTTTGGCGAAAGAGAAAACAGGTAGAAGCGGATAAAGGGCTTCTGTCAAAGAAAGTGCATGGCTACGGATGCCGCTCTGCCCTGGCGGGGCGGCGTCCCCGGTCGTGCTTTACTGCGTTTTAAAGATTGATAGAAACTAAGGAGACTTACATAATGAAGATATTGGTGCAGCAGATTATTACCGGAATTTCGGTGGGAAGCATTTATGCCCTGATTGCTTCCGGTTATGCGCTGGTTTACAGTTTGCTGGATTTCTCCAACTGGGCACACGGTGAGGTCTGTATGCTGGGGGCATATGTTTGCTTTATGGCGACCACGCTGAATTTTATGCCTTACTGGCTCTCCTGCCTGATCGGTATCGGCGGGGCGGCACTGATCAGCTTTTTGAATGAAAAGGTGGCTTATCGGACCATCCGCAGCCACGGTTCCCCCAATATGTTTCTGATGATTGCGGCCATGGGACTGTCCACCACCTATCAGAACCTGGCTAATGTGATCTGGGGATCTAAATTTAAGCAGCTTCCCAAGATTTTCCAGGTGGGTACGATTAATCTGAACGGCATTTTCATCGGAAAGACGGATATGGTCTGCCTGGTGGTGTCTGTTATCGTGCTGGTGGCGCTGCTGCTCATCATCAATAAGACGAAATTTGGCTTACAGGTACGCGCGGTGGCCTGCAGCAGCCGGACAGCCGGTCTGCTGGGGGTGAAGATCGACAAGGTGATTGCCCTGGTATTTTTGCTGGCGGGCGCGCTGGCCGGTCTGGCGGGTATTATGTTCGGCATGAAATATAACGTGTATCCCACCATGGGAAATGTGGGACTGAAGGCGTTTATCGCCTGTGTGATCGGCGGCCTGGGAAGCGTTCCCGGCGCGATTGTGGGCGCGGTGCTGCTGGGGCTGATTGAGACGGTGGTATCCGGCTACATCAGTTCCGGGCTTCGGGATTTGATTTCCTTCTCCCTTCTGATCATTATTCTTCTGATCAGGCCCAGCGGGCTTTTTGGGGTTGATGTACAGGAAAAGGCTTAAGGGGGGAGGAGAACAGCATGTTGAATTCATTTCAGGAAGGTGTGCTTGTCATCTGCTGTGTCAATGTGATTGCGGTGCTGGGAATGTCCATACTGACCGGCTTTACCAGACTGTTTTCCTTTGGAAACGCGGGTTTCATGTCCATCGGAGCATACACGGCTGCGATTTGCAGCGTGCAGTTTAAGCTTCCCTTTATACTGTCCATTCTGATCGGGGCCGCGGTGGCCGGTTTGGTGGCGTATCTGCTGGGAAGCCTGACGATTCGCCTGCGGGGCGATTATTTTCTGATCAGCTGTCTCGGTTTCGGAGAAGGGGTCAGGGTACTGTTTAATTACATGAGAAATGTGACCGGAGGAGCAAACGGATATTCCAATATTCCTTACTGTACGACAGGGCTGGTGGCGCTGATCTGTGCGGTGCTGGCTTTTGTGATCGCCTGGAATTTTATCCATTCCAAATACGGTCAGACGCTGTCCGCGATCCGGGAAAACGAGGTGGCCGCGGCGGCCAACGGTATTAATGTGTCAAAGTATAAAAAGATGTCCTTCGTATTCAGCGCCATCTACGCGGGATGGGCCGGAGGCCTTTATGCCCATTATCTGCGGTTTATCACACCCTCCCTGTTTGACCTGACAAAGAGCAGTGAGCTGATTATTACCACTGTGCTGGGCGGGCTGGGAAGCCTGACAGGAAGCGTACTTGGAACCCTGATTGTGCAGCTTTTGCCGGAGATTTTCCGCAGTCTTTCCGAATACCGTATGCTGTTTTACGGCGCGGCGGTGGTGCTGGTGGTTCTGCTTCGTCCCAATGGACTGTATGGCTACCGGGAATTCAGCCTGAAACGGCTGGTTCGTTCCATTAAAAATCTGGGAAGGCGGGTGGCCGGGAAGGAGACGAAATCATGAGTGAACCGATTCTTGAGATGCGGAATGTGGAAAAGCACTTCGGCGGGGTCCGTGCCATCGATGATTTCAGCCTGAGACTGGAGCCGGGAGTGATTTACGGCCTGATTGGGCCAAACGGTGCGGGAAAAACGACGATCTTTAATACGATCACGGGCATCTATCAGGCGGATGCCGGGGAGATCCTGTTTCAGGGGAAAAATATCACGAAGGTGCAGCCCCATAAGGCGGCGGAGCTGGGTATCGCCCGGACGTTCCAGAATATCCGCCTTTTTGGAAACCTGACGGTGAAAACCAATGTGGTGATTGCCTGCAATATGCACTCCAGGTACGGACTGGGCGACGCGCTGTTTCGTACCTCCCGTTATCGGACGGTGACGAAGGAGACGGAGGAGCGGGCCATGGAGTTTCTGGAGATCGTGGGCCTGGCGGATAAAGCCGGGGAGCTGGCCAGCAGCCTGCCCTACGGCCATCAGCGTAAGCTGGAGATTGCCAGAGCCATGGCGACCAGGCCCAGCCTGCTTTTGCTGGATGAGCCGGCGGCGGGAATGAACGCGGACGAGTCTCTGGAGCTGGTGGAATTTATCCGGGGGCTGAAGGAACGGTTCCCCATCACGATTTTGATGGTTGAGCATCATATGGATGTGGTGACCCATCTGTGCGATGCCTGTACGGTACTGAATTTTGGAAAAACGCTGGCCGCCGGGACGGTGAAGGAGATTAAGAAGAATCCGGAAGTGGTGGCGGCATATCTGGGAGGGGACGAGTGATGTCAGAGGTATTGCTGAAGGTGGAGCATTTATCGGCTGCTTATGGCGGAATACGTGCTCTGGATGATATCTCCCTTCAGGTGAGAGAGGGAGAGATCGTGGCTGTTCTGGGGGCCAACGGGGCGGGAAAATCTACGCTGTTAAAGTGTTTGTCCAGCGAGAAAAAGCCTGCGGCCGGAAGCATCCTGTTCGGCGGGAAGCCGCTGCCTGCCAAGCCCTACAACGTGGTGGAGAGCGGCATGGTGATCGTGCCGGAGGGACGGCAGATTTTCTATAAGCTGTCAGTTTATGACAATCTGCAGATCGGATGCAGCCTGAGAAAGGATAAGGCGGGCATCCGGCAGGATCTGGAGATGGTGTACGAAATGTTTCCCCGTCTGAAGGAGAGGGAGAACCAGTATGGGGGCCTGCTGTCCGGAGGTGAGCAGCAGATGCTGGCCATCGCCCGGGGGCTGATGGCGCGTCCGAGGCTGATGATGCTGGACGAGCCCAGTCTTGGGCTGGCGCCTATAATTGTAAATCAGATTATGGAGGTACTGAAGCTGTTAAACCAGCGGGGTACCACGATCCTGCTGATTGAGCAGAATGCCCACAAGGCGCTGAAGCTGTGTGACCGGGCGTATCTGATGAATGTAGGACACATCGTCATGGAGGGAACCGGTCAGGAGCTGCTGGCCAATGATCAGCTTATGCAGGCGTATCTGGGCGCGTAGCTATTTTTGCAAAAAGAAGCCATTATTTTGATGATAAAGGAAGGATACAAAAATGCGGGCAGCAGTTTGGCATGGATATAAGGATTTGCGAATTGAAGAAGTGAAGGAGCCTGTGCCGAAGGCGGGACAGGTGAAAATCCAGGTGGATTGGGCCGGGATCTGCGGCACGGACCGCCATGAGTATGAGGGACCCAACTTTATTCCGGTGAAAAAGCCTCACCGCCTTACCGGGCGGGTGGCGCCATTGACCATTGGCCATGAATTTTCCGGGCGGATTGTGGAACTGGGAGAGGGGGTCACCGGCTGGAAGGTGAGTGATCGGGTGACGGCCAATGGAAGCCTGACCTGCGGGAAATGTGAGGCCTGTAAAAGCGGACGTTACAATATCTGCCAGAAGCTGGGTTTTGTGGGCGTGGGAGACGACGGTACTTTTGCGGATTACGTGCTGTTTGGCGCGGATAAGCTGTTTGCCATTCCGGAGGGGGTTACCCAGAGGGAGGCAGCCGTGGCGGAGCCTCTGGCCTGCGGCATTCATGCCACCAACCTGCTGGGGGATATTTCCGGCAGGGATGTGGTGATTATCGGACCGGGCATCATTGGCCTGTCCGCCTTTTTCGGTGCAAAATACGCCGGGGCGGGACGGATTCTGGTATCGGGGATCGGAGAATACCGGAGAGAACTGATTGAAAAGTACGGCGGCACCTATGTGGACGTTTCCAACACGGATCTGGAAGCGTATGTGAAGGAGTGGTCCGGCGGAAGGCTGGCGGATGTGGTGTATGAGTGCCTGGGATCGGAGCGTACGCTGGATCAGTGCATTCATATCAGCAAGCCCGGCGGGAAAATCATGGTGATGGGGGTATTTGGCCGGAAACCGGTGGTGGATATGAATACCCTTCAGGAGGCAGAACGGGTGATTTATACCAGCCAGGCCCATGTGAACGAGATTGCCACGGCATTGGAGTATATCCGGGACGGAAAGATTAACGCGGAGGAACTGATCACCCGGGAAGTGACGCTGGATACGCTGGTGGAGGACGGTTTTGAATATCTGATCCAGCACGGGCCGGAGCAGATTAAGGTGCTGATCCGGATTGCCGGGAATCAATAAAGCAACCTGCGGGCGAAAAACTACAGCCTGTTTGGAATATAAAAATTGAAAATGTAAGGAGAAAGAATTATGCAGAGAATTCCAAGTTTCAGTATTGATCACACGAGATTGAAGAGAGGCATCTATCTGTCCAGACAGGACGATGATGTAAAGACCTGGGATGTGCGGATCAAGGAGCCGAACCACGGGGATTACCTTTCCACCGGCGTCAGCCACACCATTGAGCATCTGTTTGCCACCTACGCCCGCAACAGCGAATATAAGGACGGCATCATTTATGTAGGCCCCATGGGCTGCCGCACCGGCGCTTATTTCCTGACCAGAGGGCTCAGCGATCAGCAGGTGCTGGACTGCGTAAGAGAGTCCTTCCGTTTCATCACCACCTTTCAGGGTGAGATCCCGGGAGCGAAGGAGCCGGAATGCGGAAACTATCTGGATCATGATCTGGAGGGCTGCCGGGTGGAGGCTGCCAAGTACCTGGAGGTGCTGGACAAGCTGACGGTAGACGATATGAAGTATCAGTATTATCTGGATTAATGGATCAAAAGTAAGAGATGGGGGCGGTGTCCGTACCGCCCTTTCTTTTGTGGAAATAAAGAACAGGAAAATAAGGAGAGAGGTCATGTTTCTATTGGTGACCGGCGGCAGCGGCAGCGGAAAATCGGAGTATGCGGAGCGCCGTGTGCTGGAACTGAATGACAAGAACAGATATTATATCGCTACGATGATGTGCTTCGACCAGGAGAGCGTAAAGAGAGTGGCGCGCCACCGGCAGATGCGGGCCGGGAAGGGCTTCGAGACGGTGGAGCGTTTTCTGAATTTGAAGGACCTGGTGCTGCCGGGGGAAAGCAGCGCAGGAGAAGCCCAGGAGAAAACCACCGTTCTTCTGGAGTGTATGTCGAATCTGGCAGCCAACGAGATGTTCGCTCCGGCAGGCAGCCATAAGGACGCGGCGGAGGAAATAAAAACCGGAATTGACAGATTGCTGGGAAAATGTGATAATCTCGTTGTGGTGACCAATGAGATTTTTTCAGATGGAATCACCTACGATCCCGGAACCATGGAATACCTGAAGGTTCTGGGAGCGGTGAACTGCTATATGGCCCGGCAGGCCGATGAGGTTGTGGAGGTGGTCTATGGGCTTCCACGGATTTTGAAGTCCGGGCGCCTTTAGGGCGGCAGGGGCTGGATTGTGCACGCTTCCTGCGGCACGATTTGAGTAAGGATGGATGTGTAAAGATGTTAGATATTTTAAAAGGGTTTGTGGTGGCGTTTTCCATGTATTCTAAGATCCCTATGCCGAAGATGGAGTGGACGGAGAAAAATATGAAATACTGCGTCTGCTATTTTCCTCTGATCGGTCTGGTGATTGGCACAGGGATGAATCTTTGGTATCGGCTGGCGGTGTATGCGGAATTTGGCAACAGTTTCCGCACGGCGGTGCTGATTCTGATTCCGGTGGTGATCAGCGGCGGGATTCATCTGGACGGGCTGCTGGATACGGCGGACGCTTTAAGCTCCTACAAAAATCAGGAGGAAAAACTGGAAATTTTAAAGGACAGCCATGCGGGAGCCTTTGCTATTATCGTGGGCATCTCCTATTTTGTTTTGTGCTTCGGCGTATTCTCCGAGGTAACCCAGGAGAAGCTGATGGTGATTGGACTGGGATTTATGCTGAGCCGGGCCTTTTCCGGATATGGGCTTGTAAAACTGAAAAAGGCAAAAAATACGGGACTGCTGCGCACCTTTTCCGATGCGGCGGCCAACCGGGTGGTGAAGATCACCATGATAATTTATATTGCGGTAACGGTTATTTTAATGCTGCTGCTGAATCCCCTCTGGGGAATGATGGAGCTTGTGCTGGCGCTGCTTACCTTCTGCTGGTATTGTTCCATGGCCTATCGGAAATTCGGAGGCATCACAGGGGATCTGGCGGGCTGTTTTTTGCAGGTCTGTGAGCTGGTGACTGCGCTGGGAGTGATTTTATTATGAAGATGATCGTGGGAGGGGCGTACCAGGGAAAGCTGGAGTATGCCAGGAAACTGACAGGATATAAAACGGAAGAATTTGCGGATGGTTCCCGCTGTGATCTGGAGGAGATTTTTAAGGTCAGGGGAATCACAAACTTTCACCTCTATGTAAAACGCTGTCTGGAAACAGGAGAGAGCTGGGAGCGGCTGGCAAAAACGGTGGCGGAAAAAAATCCGGAGCTGGTGATTGTCACCAATGAGCTGGGGTACGGCGTGGTGCCCTGTGACCCGGCGGACCGGCGCTGGCGGGAGGCGGTGGGACGTGTCTGCACGGCCCTGGCAAGGGAATCCTCCCAGGTGATTCGGGTGGTATGCGGAATAGGGATGGTTTTGAAGGATGAGACGGATGGCGGTTGTTAATCTGATCCGGCATGGGCAGACCGCCGGAAATGCGAAAAAGAGATATATTGGCGTTACCGACGAGCACTTGTCGGCCCGGGGAGCGGCACAGCTTTCCGAAAAGGCTTATCCCCCGGCGGAAGCCTGGTTTTTAAGCCCCATGCGGCGCTGTCTGGAGACAGCGGCTGTGGCGGAAGAGAAAGCCTCATCCGGAGAAGCAGGCCAGGAATGGGAGAATGAAATTTGGAAAAAACGGGTCTCTGGATTTTTAGGAGAAGGAAAGAAAATTATTGTACCGGATTTCAGAGAATGTGATTTCGGCCTGTTTGAAAATAAAAACTATATGGAGCTGGCAGATTGCCCGGAATATCAGGCCTGGATTGACAGCGGCGGCCGGCTGCCCTTTCCCGGCGGGGAATCGGTGGAGGAGTTTAAGAGCAGGTGCTGCCTGGCCTTTGAGAAGATGGTGGAGCGAATCTGTCAAGAGGGCTGGACTGCGGTGAATACGGTGGTGCACGGCGGCACCATCATGAGCATTATGGAGCGGTACGCCCGGCCGCAGAGGGACTATTATGAATGGCACGTGGACAATGGCGGGGGATATACGCTGGTGATAGATCCGGAAAGCTGGAG
>CAMNQN010000115.1 GCA_946549155.1 uncultured Lachnospiraceae bacterium
TCTACGCAGAAATTTTGCCATTTTGCGCTAAAAATCATTTATAAGTGGCCTAAAGCGGAGCACTTGTTGTTTCACAATGGTGTTTCGCTTTTTTTATTGGGAGGAAAAAGATGGTATCAGGAATTATTGAGATCGACGTACATGGATTGAATGTGGAGGAAGCTGTGGCGAAGGTAGCTGCTGCGGTGCAGGCAGCGGGGAACAGCACCTACCGTATTCGCGTGATTCATGGATACCATGGAGGAACCAGAATAAGAAGCGGTATCCGGGAGGAATTCAGCTATGGACGGGAGCCCAGGGTGAAAAGAATTGAGATGGGCAGCAACCAGGGAATTACAGAACTGATTTTGCGGGAATTGTAAATGATCTGATTCTGTGGGACTGCAGTCATCAGAAGGTTCCTGGAGAGGAGCCTATGCGGATATTCTGGAAGAGATGGGGGAAGAACGGTTGTAATCGCCCGGTCCCGCCTGGTCACCAGCTGTTCTGATGCTGATTTATCCTCCTGCCATTGTGCCGATCCTGCCGGCGCTTACCGTATTGCACTTGCCTATATCACAGGTATTCTGCCGATTAAAAAATTCAGACAGAATCTGCGCTGAATAATTTCGGTGAATTTACAACGGTCAGGAAACGCGAATAAAGATCGCAGCCGTATTGGAGGCAGACCCTGATGTGGCAAAGTTAATCCGGTTAAGATCCATAGCTGGCATGCCATCAAGAGAATTGCATTGATATTTTCTGTTATTTAGTATATACTATGTATATACTAAATGTGAGGAGGTTTTATATGCAGGCACAAGTAAAAGAATGGGGAAATAGTCAAGGAATCAGATTGCCAAAAGAAGTGTTGAGAAGTGCAGGAGTCGCATTGAATGATTTTTTGGATGTCACGGTATCAAATGGTGTAATTACTTTAGTGAAACCATTTCGTCATAAAACTTTGGAAGAGAGAGCTGCTGAGTTTGATGGAAAGTTAATGCTTGATGGCGAATATGATTGGGATGAACCTGTCGGGAGAGAGGTATGGTAATGGAGTTTTTACATCAAGGAGATATTCTCAAGATAGAAAAAATCAAACATCCCGTATTGGTGGTCAGTAAGGATTTTTTTAATACGAGTGGTGAAATAATTGGATGTCCAATTATTAAAAATTCTACCCCGGGTCCACTTCATATATGGATGGCTACTGAAGAAAATGAAGGCTATATACAATGTGAAAAACTTGCATTGTTAGATATGTCACTTCGTGGTTACAAGAAAGTAGACAGATTGCCAATTTCAGAAATGATTAACATATCGGATGCTATTCAGGGAATTTTTGAATATATTTAATGAGAAATCTGATATGAGAAAGGGATGTTCCTTGTTCGAAGGGCATCATGTCCTTGGAGTCTGACCCTAATGTGCGGAGTTAGAAAGAGGCTCATGAGTTGTTTTGCGGCGGAGAGGCTATGTGTATGGTTGGAATGTACCCGCCGTTCATTTGTTTTGAGGAAACAGAGGCGAGAGCCGTCAGATGGGTGAGATCAGAGAAACACTTAGCGATTGTTCTTAAAGAAACAGGAGTATTTCTCGAATATATAGTAATTAATCCGGATTCCGAAGAAGGCAGAGAAGATACGAGAGAACTGGGGTTTGCGCTGATTTCCAAATACGAGGGGAAGGGACTATACTGTGTTTTTTCTATCGAAATCCTCAGTATTCTTTTGTAATCTCGATAACTCCATATTGTTTTTTGAATGCTTCCAGTTCCTGACTATTCCGGATCAGACAGACTTCCGTAAATCTTCCTGTCCGCAGGTCTTTAAAGCCTGCCACCTGCTCCCTATTGCAGATACTGCAGCGGAGGACCGCTTTCTGCGTGCCTGGGTCAAACGAAAGCTTCGCCGGTGCTGATTTCTTTTTTCGTCCAAACATGTCCATGTCCTTTCCCAAAACGATATGCCTTTTTCACAGATCGCATAACACTCTTTACCGTTAAGTACATTTCGGATCACGCCAAGGCTTTCCGCTATGGATTTATGCGGCGGCCAGCCTGCAATGGGACCAACATCCGGATCTTTTGCGTATTCAAACAGGCTGTCCGCATCCGTCTCGGTTCATTTCCGCAAGATCAGTCTTTTGGTTTCTAACATAAATCTGAATTCCTCCTTTCAGGAACGCCTCCGGCGTTCTTAAATATTACAGTTCCCCTACAAACTTTGTTACACGTTCGGAACCAGACCCTGATTGCAGTAGAATTTCAGAGTTTCGTAAGTCATTCCCACCTTCTGGCAGGTTTCTTTCATACTGTACATAATTATCCCCTGGAATTTTAGTTCACAGATTTTTTGCAAAAGAAATATTGACCGGGAGTAACTACCGGTTGATATAATCAAATTATAGTGCAGACGTTTTTAAAATGCAAGGAAAATGCGGGCTTTTAAACCGTGGATCCAGCACTGGGTTACTGTTCACTTCGTTCACAGTAACACGCCGCGTGATACACAGAAATTGCACCCTCGGTACAATTTCGCGCTGCTGCCCTCGGGCTTCAGGTACAATTCTGCACCTGAACACCTCGCGGAACAGTGACACCGGAACAGTAACGGAACCGGGGCTGTCGCAAAATGCGGCAGCCCCGGAGGCGGGAAAGCGGAAATAACATATCGATTGATTGCGATTGAAGCGGAAATCTGGCAAAACCGGATATATTGTTAATTTTCCTTACAAAGGATGCCGAACAATACAATGTCCAAAACTTCCTGCAAGAAAGTGAGTACCGTATTTAGTTCATCGGTTTCCTGACCCTCCGGGCAGCGGTAGCCCGTAGATCGAAGCAAAAATTCGATTCCCTCCAATATCCGGATTACACTGTCCGGATTTACTCCCGGCCGTAAAGACATATGTGCAATTACATCCCTCAGATATTCCTGATTGAACTGAGTGATTGGCTCATGCAGGAGATTGATCTGCTCCGCAAGGTGGATGGGCGGATAAAAGATAGCAGTTTCAAATATCCGTTTGCGCTGAGGATGAAGTTCAATAAAATATTCCCGCAGCATAATGAAATTTTTAATCACATCCAAAGCATTTTGACCGTCCGGTTTTTGGGCATTTTCCGCGATATAGTCTTTCAGTGCATGGAACGTATCCTGCACACAGAGAAGGAAAAGCTCATCCGTATTGGAATAGTAATGGTACATCATTCCCTTAGAAATATTGTGGTTTGCGCAGATGCATTCCATTGTTACATTTTCATATCCGTGGGAGCCAAATTCCTCCATCGCTGCGGAAAAAATTTTCTGCCTGCTTCGCTCCTGACGTTCCTGCTGTGTCATACTGTCATCCTGCCTCCTGCTTTGTTCAGTTCCCCTGCCCATTCAAATCCCTTTTTCGCCATAAAAACGGCAATGATCTCATTGATGACAGCTGCGGCAGCAATGGTACCCTGAATAATAGATGCGCATTCCGGTGCGGGAGTGCTTAGAACGGATACCGCAATGCCGGTAAAGACTAACGATACGCCGGAATGGGGAAGCAGTGTGAAGCCTAAATACTTTCGCACAGTTTGAGGCGCATGGGTAACGGAGGCCCCAAAACGGGCTCCGCTGTATTTTCCGATCGCTCTGGCAATGATATAAACAGCTGTATAGATTCCGGCATTTAGAATCAGGTGATAGTCCAATGGCGCACTGAGATTCAGAATGGCCACAATCATGGTCAGGCCGATGACAGGATTCATCACCTCCATGATACTTGCACGCTGCTCCTCGGAAATCATGTTTGCAAAAGCCGCCGAGAAAGACATCCCGATCAGCATAAAATTCAGGATTGGCGCAGGCAAAAGGCTGTTGATGAAAAATCCCAGTCCGTCCGAGGCTAACAGCACCAGAAGCATTACCGTCAAAGAAGCGGCCTGCGTATGGACCCGCCGGAGCAGTTTACCTGCCACGAAACCGGTAATTATTCCCAGAAGCACCGGCAGAAAAATCAGAAACAGTATCACAGACACAGGGATATTCTGTGTAGAGATACGGGCGGATGTAAAGGCGATAACCAGGAAAAAAACCATAGCAGCGATCAAATCATCCAATGCTGCCATTGGAATTAAGGTTTTTGTAACAGGCCCATCCGTTTTCATACTCTGCACAATTGACAGGGACGGTGCTGGTGCGGTGGCAAGTGAAATCCCGCCAAAGATAAAGGCTAAGTAGAGCGGAATACCCACAAACCAGAAGATGATGCCGAACACCAGGCTCACAATGACAAAGGTGCCTAATGACTCCGTAATGGTTGTCACCACAATCTGCTTGCCTGTTTTCTTTATTTTACTCCAGATCAGTTCCGTACCAATCATTAAACCAAAGATGCTTTCACAAAGGCTTTCCGTAATATCAAACCACTGTGCGTGCAAAACGGAATCGCTCAGCAGATTCAATGCGTATGGGCCGATGGCCATCCCTACAATCAACCAGCCCAAAACAGCGGGAAGCTTCAATTTCGAAATCAGTTTACCTGCACAAAGCGCAATGAAAACCGCAGCAAGAAGCCGCAGTACATCTAAGAATAGTTCCATATCTTTCACTCCTGTCCTATTTATAGACGATCTCGTCTGTTTTCCGATCATAGCACTTATAGACGGCTCTGTCTATAAATTAAGTGAAAAGAATTTGTAAAAAAATAATTAACACAGCATTTTTATTTGGGTGCTTCATTTTTTGCCTTATAATCTGTGCCCCAGTTCCACATGGCATCCAGAATCGGTTTCAGGCTCTGGCCAAGCTCAGTGAGGGAATACTCTACTCTGGGAGGAACCTCCGCGTAGACCTTCCGATTTACCAGTCCGCTGTTTTCCATATCCCGAAGCTGCGCGGTCAACACTTTCTGAGAGACAGTTCCAATCGATTTTCTCAACTCCCCAAACCGTTTGGTGCCGGGCAGCAGATCCCGGAGAATTAATACTTTCCATTTATCCCCGATCAGTGTCAGAGTGGTCTCCACCGGACAGGCCGGCAGTTCTTTTTTGACAGTTTGTTCTGGCATACTTACCTCCCAACAGGCTTATAGTTTCTTTTTGGAAACTACAGTGAATTATTATGCTTACTTTACAATTTGTCTCTATAGGAGCAGAATATCATTGCAAAGTATAAAAGTCAAGATCAGTAAGGTGCTAATGTTCTTCGTGTTTGGTTAATTAGGAGGACGCAGGAAGAGGCGGGCGCGCAGGGCCACAAGCATCTGGAAAATAACTCCGGCTCCATCTTAGCGTTTCTTGTATCCGGAGCAGTTTTTCAGAGGCATCTGCCCGCCCGGCCCCGTCCTTTCCTGCGTCCTGCTAATTACCAAAACACAGTTTCCTTTTGGTAACTACGGCACAATATTGTGCTTACTTTACGGTGGGAGGCTCTCTGCGTATAATACAGACAAGAGCTGAGGAGAACGGCCGCTCCCGGGAGCATCTTAAAATGTAATCATCTGATAAGGAGGAATTTCGTATGAAGATAGCAGTGATTTGTGCAAATGGGAGAGCTGGGAAACTGATTGAAAAGGAAGCAGTAGATAGAGGGTTGGAGGTGACCGCCATTGTGCGTTCGGATTATGCAGGCACAGCGCAGAAGGTTTTGAAAAAAGATTTGTTTGATCTGACCGCTGCTGATCTGGAAGGCTTTGATGCGGTAATCGACGCGTTTGGTGCATGGACGGAGGATACGCTTTTGCAGCACAGCACTTCTCTGAAGCATCTGTGCGACATTCTTTCCGGAACAATGACCCGGCTGTTGGTGGTTGGCGGCGCCGGCAGCCTGTATGTAAATCCGGAACATACGGTTTGCGTGGCGGATGGCCCGGATTTTCCGGATATCTTCAAGCCGCTGGCGGCGGCCATGGCAAAGGCGCTTGGAGAACTGCGCCTGCGCGGGGATGTCAGATGGACCTATATCAGCCCGGCTGGTGACTTCCAGGCGGAGGGGGAGCGAACCGGGAAGTATATTCTTGGAGGAGAGGAGCTGACGCTTAATTCCAGGGGAGAGAGTGTGATCAGCTATGCCGATTATGCGATTGCGATGGTGGATGAAGCAGTAAGCGGAAATAATATTCACAAACGAATCAGTGTTGTGAGGGAATAGAAATTCGGGCGCCTGTCCGCAGGGCACAGCAGTTTGGAGGAAAGGAAAAGGCAGTGACGGAATTGGACAGCAGACAAATACAGAGACTTGCGCGGCAGATGGAAGATGCCGATGCCATCGTCATTGGAGCGGGGGCGGGATTGTCCGCCTCTGCGGGACTGACCTACTCCGGAGAACGGTTTGAACAGTATTTCGGGGATTTCAAGGCGAAGTATTCCATCACGGATATGTATTCCGGCGGTTTTTATCCGTTTGAATCACTGGAGGAATATTGGGCCTGGTGGAGCCGTCATATTTATTATAATCGCTATGTGGAGCCGCCCGGGTCAGTATATGGTGATCTGCTGGCATTGGTAAAAAATAAGAACTACTTTGTTTTGACCACCAATGTGGATCACCAGTTTCAAAATGCAGGGTTTGAGAAGCAGCGCCTGTTCTATACACAGGGGGATTATGGCCTATGGCAGTGCATGGAACCCTGCCATCAAAAGACTTATGATAATGAAGAGATGGTGCGCCGGATGGTTGCGGAGCAGAGCAATATGCGGGTTCCGGCAAGGCTGATTCCCCATTGTCCCATCTGTGGAAAACCTATGACAATGAATCTGCGGGCTGATGACACCTTTGTGGAGGACGAAGGGTGGCATAGGGCAGCGGGCCGATATGCACAGTTTTTGCAAAGGCATCATCGGCACTGCGTATTGTTTTTGGAATTGGGAGTGGGTGCGAATACACCCGGCATTATCAAGTATCCGTTCTGGCGGATGACGGCGCAAAATCCGAAGGCGGTGTATGCCTGTATCAATTATGAAGGGGCATATGCTCCCGGGGAAATTGAGGGGAGATCCATCCTCATCAGGGAGGATATAGGAAAGGTTTTGCGGCGGATAAAGGAGGAGAGAGCCCATGAAGCAGAAAGAAAGACGGCTGTGGTTGATTGAGAGGCTGCTGGAGGAGATGCCGCAGTATCGGGATGTGGAGATTCCAGGCGATGAAACGGGGCAGCGGCGCCTGTTGCGTTCGCTGTTTAATGTCCGTCCGCCCTATCCGGCAGCTCCCGATTTTCTGAAGGTACAGGATGAATATTTATCGGAGGTTATCCGGGAGCGTGGGATTGTGGACAGTAAAGTCTTGACGCCCACCAGCGCGGATTCCCGCCTGTATCTCTGGAAGGGGGATATTACGGCTC
This sequence comes from uncultured Lachnospiraceae bacterium, assembly GCA_946549155.1. Taxonomy (GTDB): domain Bacteria; phylum Bacillota; class Clostridia; order Lachnospirales; family Lachnospiraceae; genus Merdiplasma. Next base: position 7,300 of record CAMNQN010000115.1, read on the forward strand.
TGCGCTGTGACGCAATCGTGAATGCAGCCAACAGCGCCTTATTGGGGTGTTGGCAGCCCTGCCATTCCTGTATTGATAACATCATTCATTCCTTTGCCGGTGTTCAGCTTAGAATTGCGTGCAATGAAATTATGCAGGCCCAGGGGCATGAGGAGGCCACCGGGACAGCGAAAATCACACCGGCCTTTAATCTGCCCTGCAAATATGTGCTTCATACAGTGGGGCCGATTGTGCGGGGGAGGCTGATGCCGCTTCACTGCAGGCAGCTGGCTTCCTGTTATCGCTCCTGTCTGGAGCTGGCGGATCAGAATCAGGTGCAGAGTATTGCGTTTTGCTGTATTTCCACAGGAGTATTTCTCTTTCCGAATGAGGAGGCGGCCAAAATTGCGGTACAAACAGTAAAGGATTATAAAGCCGAAACCGGCAGTCAGATAAAGGTGATATTTAATGTCTTTAAAGAGCTTGACGAACAAATCTACCGGAGCCTGCTTGGGCAGGCGGAAGCTGAAAAAATTTGACTGTCGCAAAATGGCAGGATATCAGTAGCGCTCCCCGCTATTCTGTGACAGTCATACGGATTTATTGATGGTAGTACCGGAAGAAATCAGCGATCTTTTCCACCGCTTCTTTCAGCACCTCGATGCGCGGCAAATATACTACCCGGAAATGATCCGGCTGCTGCCAGTTGAAGCCGCCGCCGTGAATCAGCAGGATTCTTTTCTCCCGCAGCAAATCCAGGGCAAACTGTTCATCGTTGGTGATATGGAACCTCTCCACATCCATTTTCGGGAACATATAGAAGGCGGCCTTTGGCTTTACACAACTGATGCCGGGAATGTCCGTCAGGGCCTTGTAGATAAATTCCCGCTGATCATAGATCCGGCCCCCCGGCACCACATAATCCTTCACGCTTTGGTGGCCGCCCAGCGCAGTCTGCACAATGGACTGGGCCGGAACGTTGGAGCAGAGCCGCATATTGGACAGCATGTTGATCCCCTCGATAAAATCTCTGGCCGGTTCTTTATTTCCGCTGAGCACCATCCAGCCGATCCGGTAGCCGGCGATCATATGGGACTTGGAAAGGCCGCTGAAAGTGACGCAGAACAGATCCGGAGCCAGGGACGCGATGGAAATATGCTCTTCGCCGTCCATCACCAGGCGGTCATAGATCTCATCGGAAAAAATAATAAGCTGGTGTTCTCTTGCAATGTCTGCGATCTGCTGCAAAACCTCCCTGGGGTATAAGGCCCCGGTAGGATTATTCGGGTTGATGATAACGATAGCCTTCGTTTTGTCTGTGATTTTCTTCCGGATGTCGTCCATATCCGGATACCATTCCGACTGCTCGTCGCAGATATAGTGCACCGCCCTGCCGCCGGCCAGTGTGGCGCAGGCAGTCCACAGGGGATAGTCAGGGGAGGGAATCAGAATCTCATCCTGGTCGTCCAGCAGCGCAGACATACACAGGTTGATCAGCTCGCTGACGCCGTTTCCCGTATAAATATCCTCGATGGAGACATTGGGCAGCTTCTTAACCTGCGCATACTGCATAATCGCCTTTCTGGCGGAAAACAGTCCCTTCGCATCGGAATACCCCTCGCATTCGGTCAATTGCCGCCGCATATCATAGATTACCTCGTCGGGCGTGCGAAAGCCAAAGGGAGCGGGGTTTCCGATATTCAGCTTTAAAATCTGCATTCCCGCTTCCTCCATCCGGAAGGCCTCCTCCACCACGGGCCCACGGACGTCATATAAAACATTGTCTAACTTCGATGATTTTTTGAACTGGCGCATTATTTTTCCTCCCAGGTTTCTTTTTTCTGCATTTTCGGCAGGTTCTTCCTGCTAAAAATGGATTGCCAAAGTGTTTATGACACATCCGCAAATCCGTTCCACACCGGCTTTCCAGGATAAATTTTTGGAGCTTCTTCGCCCCGCAGGACCCGCAGAGCACCCTCAGCCATGGCCTCCTGCTCAAATTCTCCCGGGTAAACGCTTATGGGTGCGATCCATTCGCAGCTTTCCCGAATCTGGTTTTCCAAATCAGCGAAGCGCAGCAGCCCGCCGGTCAGTAAGATCCCATCCACCTGCCCCTTCAGCACCGTGCTCATGGCCCCGATCCATTTGCTGATCTGATAGATCATGGCGTTCCAGACCCGTACCGCTTCGGAATTCCCGTTTTCCACCATCCGGTGAATGGTGTCGGAATTGGAGGTGCCGAAATGGCTGGAGAGACCGCCGGTCTGACTGCACAGGGAACGGAGCTCCTCCAGCGAATGGCCCTTAAAGGAATGGAGAAGGTCGGTGACGGCCATAGAACCCATGCGTGTGGGGGTAAACGGTCCCTCACCGCCGCCGCCGTCGTTGGCGTCGATCATCCGTCCCTTCTGGTGTGCGGTGATGGTGATTCCGCCATCAATGTGGCAGACAATGAAATTGCAGTCCTCATAGCGTTTCCCCAGGGAAGCAGCGTGGCGTCTGGCTGTTTCTTTCAGGTTCAGCGCATGGGAGGCGGTGCGGCGGTAGACGTCCTTTACACCGGTGATGCGTGCCAGGTCGCACAGCTCGTCAACCACCGGAGGATCCATCATAAGCATGAGTCCGCCGTATTCCTGGTGCAGCACGTTGGCCATCTGGACCCCCAGCATGGAGGCGTGATAGAGGCCGCCCTTTGCCTCCTTTGTATCCTGAATCAGGCGGTCATCAATCTGGTAGATGCCGCTGGTAACGGAGAAGCATCCGCCGCCCCGGCCCACGATGGCGCTCACGCCGGTCAGGTCGATGTCATGCTCTTTTAAAAAATTTTCCACCACCGCCATCCGGTAGTCCAGCTGATCATTGATAGTGGGAAAGTTCCGCAGTATTGAGGAATCATGAAAAACATCGGTGGTAAACAGATGATGTTCATTCTCAAACATGGACAGCTTGGTAGAGGTCGAACCGGGATTGATCACCAGGATCCGGTAAATTTTTGTTTGATTATTCATTGGTATACACTTCCTGTTATTGTTTCTGAGTTTTTGCACTGATGTAAGTATACGCTCAAAAGAAAGGAATGGCAAGATGGGGAATTGCCTGATGTTTGTGTTTAATTAACTATCAGGACGCAGAAAAAGACGGGGCCGGGCGGGCAGATGCCTCTGGAAAACTGCTCCGGATACAAGAAACGTTAGGATGGAGCCGCCCTCCGATTTCGGGCACCGGGGCAGTTCGCCAGGAAATCCT
>CAMNQN010000116.1 GCA_946549155.1 uncultured Lachnospiraceae bacterium
GGACAAACGGTTTTCAAGACCGCCTCGTTATGACCACTTCGATACCTCTCCATGATGCTTTGTTGCGGCTCTACAGCCCAGCGCAAAAAGAATAATACCATTCTTTTTTTATTCTGTCAACACTATTTTTCAATTTTTCTTCATTTTTTCAGCTTTTTTTTCAGCCTTTTTTCACTCTTTTTGCAAAAGTGCAGGGGGCACCGCAAACATGCCCCCTTGCCTGCTGTGTAGATGCGGCTGCTCCGCCCAGCCTCCGCTACATCCGTTCCGGTGCTTCAAATCCAAGCAGATCAATACAGGTTTCCAGCACCCGTTTTGTCAGATCCAGCAGTGCGATCCAGGATGCCCTCTGCTCTTCGTTCTCCTCCGACAGAATCTTTGTCTCATGATAGAAACGGTTGAACTCGTTCGCCAGGTCATAAATATAGGAACAGATCTTATGGGGTGCGATCTCCTCGTAAGCCTGATAAATCGTAGGAGCAAAGCGGGTCAGTTCCAGCATCAGGCTCTTTTCACTGGCACTGGCTGCCAGGCCAATCCTTCCATTCTGCAAAACGCCGCCGGCTACCTGGTATTTTGCCAGGATTGATTTGATACGGACGATGGTATACAGAATATAAGGCCCGGTGTTTCCCTCGAAGGAGGTAAATTTGTCCACATCAAAAATATAGTCCTTGGACGCCTGGTTGGACAGATCCCCATATTTGATAGCCGCCAGGCCTACGATTTTGGCGGTCTCCCTGGCCTCCGCCTCATCCACGCTGTGATTCTCGGTGATCTTTTTAAACATCTCAGCATTGATATCATCAATCAGCCATTCCAGACGCATGACACCGCCGGTTCTGGTTTTGAAAGGCTTTCCGTCCTTGCCGTTCATGGTTCCAAAACCGATATGCTTCAGAACTGTATTTTCTTCCACCAGCTTTGTCTTACGGGCACAGCGGAATACCTGGGTAAAGTGCATCTCCTGACGTTTATCCGTCAGATAAATAATCTCATCCGGATGATAATTTTTCATCCGGTCAATAAGAGTGGCCAAATCTGTGGTGGTATACAAAGCGGCTCCGTCGGTTTTCAGAATCATGCAGGGAGGCACTTCCTTCGTATCCGTCTCCTCCTTTACATCCACAATCAGAGCGCCCTGATCCATATAGGCGTAGCCCTCTTTTTTCATATATTCCACCATGTCCGGGATATAGGGCTGGGCATCCGACTCCTTTTTCCAGAGGTCAAATTCCACATTCAGGTTACCGTAGTTTTTCTTCAGGTCAGTAATGGAAACATTCAGAATATGCTGCCAGAGAGCACGGTATCCCCGCACGCCGTCCTGCAGCTTCGCCGTAGCCTCAAGAGCTTCTTCCTTATAAGCAGGATCCTCCTTGGATTTTCCGCTGGCAGTGGGATAGATTTCCTCCAGCTCAGAGATTGTAAAAGGCGCCTCTGTGGGATACTCACCCTGATAATTCTCGTCAAAATATACCAGATCCGGCTGACGTTTCTTCACCTCTGTGATAATCAGCCCCATCTGTAATCCCCAGTCCCCCAGATGCACATCGCCAATCACCTTATGCCCCGCATATCTGGCAATCCGTTTCACGCTCTCGCCGATAATCGCGGAACGCAGATGCCCCACGTGCAGCGGTTTCGCCACGTTGGCCCCGCCGTAATCAATCATGATGGTTTTGGGCTCCTTCGCCTTTTCCACAGACAGATTTTCATCCGCCTGCATGTCTTGCAGGTAACCGGTCAGGAATTCTCTGTTCAGCTTCATATTAATAAAGCCGGGATTCACCGCCGTCACCTCCTGGAATACCTCGCTCTTTTCCAGAATCGCCGCCACATCGCCGGCAATCAGGATAGGGGCTTTCTTATACTTCTTCGCTGCGGCCATAGCTCCATTGCACTGGTATTCGCACAGATCCGGACGGTTCGACAGCGTAACCTTTCCCAGACTTCCATCGTAACCCGCCGCTTCAAAGGCCCGGACAGCTTCTTTATTAATCAAATTCAAAATTGGTTCCATATTTTCCTCCTGCATTTCTCATAAACATATAATCTCATCATTCAATAGCCTTCATTGCTACGTATTGTACCACAACCCTGCGCCAAACCTCAATATCATTTTGACACTGTCCCATAAATTTAGTAAAATAAGGATGCTGGGAACGAAAGGAACAGCAATAAAAATATAAACGGTATCCGGCAAAAGCCGGAGGATCAATTTTTCCGTAATTTTCAGGAGGATTCCATGACACCTTTACAAACCTACTATGAAACCCTTGCCGCCTCCATGATCAAAAAAATGGAGAAGCGCGGCTTTGAAGCCTATTATTGCCCAAACAGCGATGCTGCAGTAAAAAAAGCCCTGTCTTTGATGGACGAGGGCTCCACGGTTACCTGGGGCGGCTCCATGACCATCATGGAAACCGGACTGGTAGCTGCCCTGAATCCGGACTGTTACCACATCATCGACCGGAATTTGTGCGCCACACCGGAGGAGAAACGGGACTGCTACCGCAGGGCCTTCTTTGCCGACTATTATCTTATGAGCGCCAACGCCGTCACAGCGGAAGGCGAACTGGTAAATGTGGACGGCAACGGCAACCGGGTAGCCGCGCTGGCCTACGGTCCCAACCATGTGATTGTCCTCGTGGGCATGAATAAGGTGGAACCCGACGTTCCGGCTGCCATCGCACGGGTGCACGCCAAGGCGGCCCCTCCCAATGCGCTGCGTTTAAATCTGAAAACTCCCTGCGCCCTCACCGGTACCTGCACCGACTGCCTTTCTCCGGACTGTATCTGCTCTCACACCGTAGTGACGCGGCACAGTCAGGAGAAGGGCCGGATTAAGGTTATCCTGATCGGGGAGAAGCTTGGATATTAAGAACAAGGGCTATTCTTCGTGAAGCCAGTCCAGGTACTCCTGTATCGTCTTCTCGTATCCGTTTCCGGAAGGCTGGTAGAAATGCCGGCCCTCCAGTTCCTCCGGGAGATATCTTTGTTTTGAGAAATGCTTTGGATAATCGTGAGCATACTCATAGCCGATACCGTGCCCCAGCTTTTTTGCCCCGCCGTAATGAGCATCCTGCAGATAGGGCGGGATCGTTGCTTTGACGGACTGCACTGCTTCCGTGGCATCGCTGATGGCCACGGTGGCGGAATTGCTCTTGGGCGCGGTGGCCACATACAGTACCGCCTGGGCCAGAATCAGGCGGGCCTCCGGCATCCCTACCCGCTCCACAGCCTGAGCCGCGGCCACAGCCACCTGCAGCGCCTGAGGATCTGCATTTCCCACATCCTCCGAGGCACTGATCATGATTCGGCGGGCGATAAACGTAACGCTCTCCCCCGCGTACAGCATTCTTGCCAAATAGTATACCGCAGCATCCGGGTCAGATCCTCGCATACTCTTGATAAACGCGGAGATCGTATCATAATGGCTGTCCCCGTTTTTGTCGTAACGCACGGCACGCTTCTGAATACACTCTGACGCCACATCCAGCGTAATATGAATTTTTCCGTCTTTGCTCTTTTCTGTGGTAAGGACCCCCAGCTCCACCGCATTCAGGGCCGCTCTGGCATCTCCTCCCGCGATATCCGCCAGAAATTCCAGTGCGTCCTCCTCAATCACTGCCCCGTAAGCCCCCATTCCCCGCTTTTCATCGTAAACGGCACGCTGAATCAGGATTTTAATATCCTCCTTTTCCAACGGCTTTAATTCGAAAATAACGGAACGGGACAAAAGCGCTCCATTTACTTCAAAATAAGGGTTCTCCGTAGTGGCCCCGATCAGCACAATCGTTCCATCCTCCACAAAAGGAAGCAGATAATCCTGCTGCCCCTTGTTAAACCGATGAATCTCATCCACAAACAGGATCGTGCGTTTTCCATACATGCCCAGATTATCCTTGGCCTTTTTTACCACGTCCTCCATGTCTTTCTTGCCTGCCACAGTGGCGTTAATCTGGGTGAATTCGGCGCTGGTGGTATTGGCAATCACCTTGGCCAGCGTGGTTTTGCCCGTTCCGGGAGGACCGTAAAAGATAATAGAGCTTAGCTTGTCAGCCTTAATCGCCCGATAAAGCAGCTTATCCTTCCCTATAATATGCTTCTGTCCCACCACCTCCTCCAGCGTTCTGGGACGAAGTCTGGAGGCAAGGGGAGCCTCATTTTCCATACTGTTGCTTCTGGCGTATTCAAATAGATCCATGTTTTATCCTTCCTTCTCCTATCCCTTCAGGTACCGGGACAGGCTGAAAAAAAATTCGTAACTCAGCGTCCCGCGATGGCAATGCGCAGTTACGGCGCCAGAATGATTCGGTCCACCGTCACAAACTCATAGCCCCGCGCCTGCAGCTCATCCACCACCCGCAGGGCGGCCTCCGCCGATGAGGCATAGCAATCGTGAAACAATAAAATGTCCTGATCCTTGGCCTGCTTAAGCACCTTATTTACCGTGGCAGGCACATTTTTTGTCGTCCAGTCCAGCGTATCAATGGTCCACAGCACCGGCAGCATAGTTACATCGTATTCCAGCTCCCTGCTCCAGATTCCAAAGGGTGGACGCACATATTCCGTTCCCTCCCCGGTAACCTGTTCCACCAGTTGGCTGGTCTTTCGGATTTCTTCCACGGCACACGACTGGTCCATGCAGTCCAGCTTCAGGTGACTGTAGGTATGATTTCCGATCAAATGCCCTTCCTGATACATCCTTTCCAGAATGGCTTCATTTCCCGCGATGTTTTCTCCAAGAACAAAGAACGTGGCTGTCACTCCCCGTTCTTTTAATCCATCCAATATCTGTTCCGTATAGACAGGATGAGGCCCGTCGTCAAAGGTAAGGGCAATCTGTGAAGCCTCTGCGGGCGCATCTGGTTCCTGTGCAGGGGCTCCTGACTGGCTCCCGCCCGCCGCGTCACTTCCTCCGGACCGCACCTGTTCCCTGTCTTCTGTATCTGCCACAGCTGCCTGCATCTGTGCTTCCCTTCCATAACATAATACAACATCGTTTGAGAGCAACCCCCACAGGCAGATCACAGCTGCTGTCCGGCCGCCTCTATGTATCACCATTTTTCTGTTCTTGAACACGCTTCTGCTTTCCCCGATATCCGAACTGTATTTATATTTTATATATGTGAACGGGTGAAATCTCATGCTTAAGAACATTTTATCATCTATTGTCCGGAAGCTGTCTCCTCTTTGTCCGTTTTTTCCGACGTTTTTACTGTTTCCACGGCCATGCCTTCCTCCACAGTCTCCGTCTCGCTTTCTGCATTCTCCAAAGCTTCCGCTTTCCCTGCATCCTGTGCGGTTTCTTCCTCCACAGTCTCTTTCTTCACAATCCCCTTATACTCATCCAGATATTTCCGCTTTATGCTCAGGGTCATCACATACACCAGGGCGCCGAAGATACCGTTATTGCTGCCCACGGAACAGGCGAAATAGCCCAGACCCCCAAACCCCGCCAGATTCAGCAGCGAGTATATAGCGTATGCCTTCTTTTGCTCCTCCGTTTTTCCCTCAAAGCCTTTGGCAAAAACCACAGACAGTACATCAGACAAAAGCCAGTGCAGGGCCAGGCCCACACCCAGAACTATGTAATAATCTGTGCTCAGCTCCTTTTTGGCAAACGCAGAATAAAACATATAGGCGACCGCCCCCGCCAGAGGCAGCAAAGATAACCGAAAAAAGTTTCTGTCAATTTTTCTTTTTGTTTGTTCGTCCATACCGTTCTCCTTTTCTCACACAGGGTTCCTGTAATCCCAAAACGTTACTGTTCCCTTCGTTCACAGCAACACGCTACGCGATATCATTATACCAGCCAACAATGCCATTGACAATAAAATTATTACCTATTACAATAGCGTCTATGACTATCCGGTTACTGTTCCCTTCGTTCGCAGTAACACGATCAGATTCCATCAATACATCAGGAAAAGAGGTATACTATGAACAACACTTCCGCACCAACCGAAAATAAAATGGGCTACATGCCTGTGGGGAAACTGCTGATTGGCATGGCTCTTCCCATGATGCTGTCCATGCTGGTTCAGGCCCTCTACAATGTGGTGGACAGCATTTTTGTCGCCCGGATCAATGAAAACGCGCTGACTGCTGTCTCTCTGGCCTTCCCCATCCAAAATCTGATGATCGCCTTTGCTTCCGGCACCGGAGTGGGGTTAAACGCACTATTATCCCGCAGCCTGGGGGAGAAAAACTTTGACCGGGCCGACAAGGCTGCCAACACCGGGCTGCTGTTGAATCTGATCACCTGCGTGGCCTTTATGGTCTTCGGGCTTTTCTGCTCCCGCCTGTATTACTCCATTCAAACCCGGAATGCGGAAATTATCGCTTACGGCCAGCAATATCTGTCGATCGTCTGCATTTTCTCCTTTGGCCTGTTTAATCAGATTACGATGGAGCGCCTAATGCAGTCCACGGGAAAAACCTTTTACACCATGCTTACCCAGGGTACAGGAGCGATCATCAATATTATCCTGGATCCTGTCCTGATCTTCGGCTATTTCGGCCTCCCGAAAATGGGTGCGGCCGGGGCTGCAGCGGCTACGGTCATCGGACAGATCATCGCCATGCTGCTGGGAATCTATTTTAATGTGACGCGCAATCATGAAATTCATCTGGGAGGCCGTCATCTGAAGCTGCACGGTCCTACCGCCGGAGCGATTTACCAGGTGGGTATCCCTTCCATTATCATGATGTCCATCGGTTCCGTCATGACCTTCGGCATGAACAAGATCCTGCTGATGTTCTCCTCTACGGCTGCCGCCGTATTCGGTGTGTATTTTAAACTGCAAAGCTTTTTCTTCATGCCGGTATTCGGCCTGAACAACGGTATGGTTCCCATTGTAGCCTTCAATCTGGGAGCCAGGAACAAGCAGCGTATCCTGAAAACCATCCGGCTTAGCATAATCGCCGCCGTCTGTATGATGCTGATTGGCCTGCTCACCTTCCAGCTGATTCCTGATCTCTTGCTGAAGCTGTTTAACGCTTCTGACGAAATGATGGAAATCGGCTGCGCCGCGCTGCGCATTATCAGCTGGAGCTACATTTTCGCCGGCTTCTGCATCGTATCCGGTTCCGTGTTCCAGGCGCTGGGCAACGGCATCTACAGCCTGATCGTCTCCGTCTGCCGTCAGCTGGTAGTGATTCTTCCGGTCTCCTATTTTCTGGCTGTCCGCTTCGGTCTGACCGTAGTGTGGTGGGCTTTCCCCATCGCGGAACTGGTTTCTCTGTCACTGTCAGCAATATTGCTGATAAAAATTTATCGGGAGAAAATCGCGGTACTCTAACCTATGGCACGGAAAAATAAATACCGGCAAGGCTTCCATCCTGCACTCTTTCGGAAGCCCTGCCGGTATTCTTTTCCATGGCTGCTGCACGCAAAGGCCTTATCAGTACAGGATATCCGTAACGCTCCCCTGGTATTTTGCGACAGCCTCTATGGAAACGCTGATTCAGTCAGCATTCTCCTATATAAATTGATTCTGCTCCGGATCATACACATACGTGATCTCTCTCATCTTCGCCTCAAGCTCCTGCCGATCCACATCCAGAGCCTGGCACAGCTCTTCCAGACCGGAATAGTTATCCCGCAACTGGGTGTTTAAATAACTAAGCAGTATTATGGGGTCCTTTGGCAACATCCTCTCACCTCCTGTCATCCTGCGTTCTACCTATCCACCACTTCAGCCTCCGGCTTCACTCTGGCCGTCAGCTCTCCGTTTTCCACATCCAGCACAATGGTGTCCCCTTCCATCACGGTTCCTGACAAAATCAGTCGAGCCGCCAGGGTTTCCACATGCTTCTGCAGAAAACGCTTCAGCGGACGGGCACCATACACCGGATCATAGCCGCCGTTTATCACATAGTCCCTGCCTGCCTCCGTCAGCTCCAGGTGAATATCCTGGCCCGCCAGACGCCTGTTCAGATCTGCCATCATCAAAGACACAATATTTCCAATATTCTCCTTCGTCAAAGGCTTAAACAGAATGATCTCATCGAGACGGTTCAAAAACTCCGGACGGAAATGGGCCCGCAGATCATTCATCACCATCTGCTGCGCCTCTTCTTTAATCTCCCCGTTTTCCTCAATTCCATCCAGCAGATAGGAGGAGCCGATATTGGAGGTCATAATCAGAATTGTGTTCTTGAAATCCACGGTCCGGCCCTGGGAATCGGTGATCCGCCCGTCATCCAGCACCTGCAAAAGCACGTTAAACACATCGGGATGTGCCTTCTCAATCTCATCGAAAAGCACCACAGAGTAGGGCTTGCGGCGGACTGCCTCGGTGAGCTGTCCGCCCTCCTCATAGCCCACATATCCTGGAGGTGCTCCGATCAGGCGGGATACAGAGTGCTTTTCCATATATTCACTCATATCGATACGAACCATATTTTGCTCGTCGTCGAACAGATTCTCCGCCAGCGCTTTGGCCAGCTCCGTCTTTCCCACGCCGGTGGGGCCCAGGAACAGGAAGGAACCGATGGGCTTGGTGGGATCCTTGATGCCCGCCTTGGAGCGCAGGATCGCATCCGTCACCTTCTCCACTCCATCCTCCTGCCCGATCACCCGTTTGTGAAGCTGCTCCGCCAGCGCCAGGATCTTGCTCCGCTCGCCCTGCGTCAGCTTCGCCACCGGAATGCCGGTCCAGCGGGAAATAATACGGGAAATCTCCTCCTCCGTCACACTCTCATGCACCAGAGAAAGATCCTGGTTTTTCACCTTCTCCTCCTCGATGGCCAACTGCTGCTGCAGTTTCGGCAGCTCACCGTACTGCAGCTCCGCAGCCCGGTTCAAATCATACTGCTGCTTTGCCAGCTCAATTTCCTTATTCATGGCCTCAATCTGCTCTCTCAGCCTGGAAAGCCGTTCCACGGAATTCTTTTCATTATCCCACTGGGCCTTCTTCGTATTGAACTCATCCCGCAGCTCCGCCAGCTCCTTCTGTAAAGAAACCAGGCGCTCCTGGCTGGCCTTGTCCGTCTCCTTTTTCAGAGCGGCTTCCTCAATCTCCATCTGCATCACACGGCGCTGCAGCTCATCCAGCTCCGTGGGCATGGAATCCAGCTCCGTCTTAATCAGCGCACAGGCTTCATCCACCAGGTCAATCGCCTTATCCGGCAGAAACCGGTCGGAAATGTAGCGGTGAGACAGGGTGGCCGCCGCCACCAGGGCGCTGTCGGTGATCTTCACGCCGTGATATACCTCATATCGCTCTTTTAAGCCACGGAGAATGGAAATGGTATCCTCCACTGTGGGCTCATCCACCAGCACCGGCTGGAAACGGCGCTCCAACGCCGGATCCTTCTCAATATACTTCCGGTATTCATCCAGCGTGGTGGCACCGATACAGTGCAGCTCGCCTCTGGCCAGCATGGGTTTCAGCATATTTCCCGCATCCATGGCGCCGTCGGTCTTGCCCGCGCCCACAATCAGGTGCAGTTCATCAATGAAAAGAATGATTTCTCCATCGCTTTTCTTCACCTCTTCCAGCACCGCCTTCAGACGCTCCTCAAACTCGCCCCGATACTTGGCGCCGGCCACCAGCGCGCCCATGTCCAGCGCGAAAATCTTTTTATTTTTCAGTCCCTCCGGCACGTCCCCCCGGACAATCCGCTGGGCCAGTCCCTCCACAGCGGCGGTCTTTCCTACACCGGGTTCTCCGATCAATACCGGGTTATTTTTCGTTTTTCTGGACAGAATGCGGATCACATTCCGGATCTCCGCATCCCGGCCAATCACCGGATCCAGCTTCTGATTTCTGGCCTTCTCCACCAGCTCCTCCCCGTATTTATTCAGCGTGTCATAGGTGGATTCCGGATTATCCGTGGTTACCCGCTGATTTCCCCTCACTGTGGAAAGCGCCTGCAAAAAGCGCTCCTTCGTGATTCCATATTCCTGAAAAAAGGACTTCATGGAAGGGCTGGCGTTGTCCAGCAGAGCCAAAAACAAATGCTCCACAGAAACATACTCATCTCCCATGGCCTTCGCCTCATCCTCGGCATTGACCAGCGCCTTGTTCAGATATTGGCCGATGTAGGGCTGGCCGCCGGACACCTTAATCCTGGAATCCAGCTTCTGCTCCAGATTCTTCACCAAATGCTCCTTCTGGATCTCCATCTTCTCGATCAGCTTTAAAATCAGGCTGTCTTCCTGCTTTAACAGGCTGTAAAGCAGATGCTCCTGTTCCACCTCCTGATGTCCATATTCATATGCGATCTTTTCCAGGTCATTGACAGCCTGAACAGATTTTTGTGTAAATTTACTGATATTCATAAACAAGCCCCCTTACGTGAACTTTGTATTTTTTGTTCTACACGGACTATAACACATGTTATTAGCACTGTCAAGGTGTGAGTGCTAATTATTTGTGAAGAATTTGTGAAGCCTTGATTTTACGGGCTTCACATAGGTCTTTCACTTGTTTTCGCACTCGATTTTCTTGATTTTACACCATTTTTACACCATTTCATTTGATTT
>CAMNQN010000117.1 GCA_946549155.1 uncultured Lachnospiraceae bacterium
ATTCGCCGGGAAATCCTGATGATTTCCCGGCTCAGTTCCCCTGAGCTGTCAGCCTTGAGGGTTGCCAGCTCTCCCGAAATTTTAGCTCGTCTCCATCTTAGATTTTCTTGGTATTCGAAGCAGTTTTTCAGGTGACAGGGGCGGCTCCGCGCTTTCCCTTCCTGCGTCCTGCCAATTAACGAAACACAAAGAACACTTACCTGAACAGTAACGCGGATATTGCTTTTTATTATAGTGTGGAGATTTTTTATGGTAGGAATTTCTTAAATGTGCTATACTGATAAAAATACAGATATTTGAATTCGTAATGAAAAGATTCCTGGAATCCTTGGAGGTATAAGTGCATGGGACTTTTTGTAAATCCAGATAACAGTGCTTTTCAAATGACATTAAATTCACCGATTTATGTAGATAAAACAAAACTGATAGAATATACGAATTCTGCGCTAAATACGGACAATGCGTTTATCTGCAGCAGCCGGCCAAGGCGATTTGGAAAATCGATAACCGCCAATATGCTTACCGCTTACTATAGTAAAGGATGTATGTCGGAAGAAATGTTTTCTCCTCTGGAGATCAGCAGGAGTGTTGATTTTAAAAGGCATCTTAACAAGTATGATGTTATTCGCTTTGACATTCAGTGGTGTATGATGGATGCAGGTTCACCGGAAGCTACAGTAAAGTATATTAATCAGCATCTAATCACAGAATTAAAGGAAGCTTACCCTGAGCTTCCTTTGGACGATGTAAAAACGGCTTATGGGGTAATGTCCCGGATCAATTCTGTCAATGGAAACAAGTTTGTTGTCATTATTGATGAGTGGGATGTACTTATCCGTGATGAAGCTGCCAATGAGAAGGTGCAGAAAGAATATATTGACTTTTTGCGGGGAATGTTTAAAGGAATTATTCCTACAAGCTTTATTGCACTTGCTTATATTACGGGTATTTTACCGATTAAAAAAATACAGACAGAATCTGCACTGAATAATTTCGATGAATTTACAATGATTGATGCAGGCAGCTTTGCTCCGTACATTGGCTTTACGGAAGAGGAGGTTAAAGATCTTTGCGCAAGATATCAGGTTGATTTTGAAAAAGTAAAATGCTGGTATGATGGATATTTGCTGGAAGATTTTCAGGTCTATAATCCAAAGGCAGTTGTAAGTGTGCTCGCGAAGAAAAAGTTCAAAAGCTATTGGTCTGAAACCGGCACCTATGAAGCGATTGTACCATTGATTAAAATGAACTTTGATGGGTTAAAAGCAGCCATTATTGAGATGCTGTCGGGGGCGTTCACAAGAGTGGATGTGACATCGTTCCAGAATGATACGGTCAGTTTTGTGAATAAAGATGATGTTCTTACGTACCTTATTCATCTCGGTTATTTGGGGTATGATCAAAATACGGAGACAGCATTTATTCCAAATGAAGAAATCCGTCAGGAATTGATAAAAGCAACGAGAAGAACGAAGTGGAATGAACTGCTTGAATTTCAGAAACAATCGGAGGATTTACTGAATGCTACTCTGGATATGGATGCGGATGCTGTCGCGACAGGTATCGGGAAAATCCATATGGAATATACATCGGCAATTCAGTATAATAATGAAAATTCATTAAGCAGCGTGCTCACCATTGCCTATTTAAGTGCAATGCAGTATTATTTTAAACCAATTCGTGAATTGCCCACCGGAAGAGGATTTGCTGATTATGTTTTTTTGCCAAAACCGGAATATATATCTGATTATCCGGCACTTGTAGTGGAACTCAAATGGAACAAAGATGCGTATACGGCAATGCAGCAAATAAAAGAAAAAAAGTATACAGCATCTATTGAAGCTTATACTGGTACGATATTACTGGTTGCCGTTAATTATAATAAAAAAAGTAAAGAACATCAGTGCCAGATAGAAAAATATGAAAAAAAATAGAGCCCGGTTTCGGGCTCTATTTTTTGCGCTTCTGTTTTGGATATAGTCAACGCCCTTTTCCTACAGGAAATATGCGCACAGTATCCCTGCCATTCCGCCGCCGACAATATAGAATTCATCTATTGCCATTCTCCGAATGTGTGTCTTAGAAATCGATTTACCTATATTCTGCGCATCGGGCGGTGATTTATGCTTTCGGAGACTGTGCAGAAATGGCTTTTTTGGTTGCAATGATATAAATGATATAAAAATAATAAATGATATAATAAAAGCAGGCAATGACATAGATGGATGATATATTATGATTAACTTAGATAAGAAATTTAGAAAAACAGAGAAAAAGTTATTCAAAATACAGAAACAAACAGGAAAGAGGGGGAATTTCTGATGGCAAAACGTGGAAAAAATACGGGCGGAAAACGGATTGCGCAGAGAATGAATGTTATAGGCTGGACATTTACGGCTCCGCCGGTTGTATTGTTCCTGATTTTTACATTCCTGCC
Source organism: uncultured Lachnospiraceae bacterium (assembly GCA_946549155.1). Classification (GTDB taxonomy): domain Bacteria; phylum Bacillota; class Clostridia; order Lachnospirales; family Lachnospiraceae; genus Merdiplasma. The sequence continues at coordinate 2,438 of CAMNQN010000117.1, forward strand.
GATTCTTATGGCCGTCCTGATCAGCTTTACAAATTACGATATTATCAATGCGCCGAAGTTTGTCGGCCTGGCAAATTACCGGAAGCTGCTGAAGGATGAGTTTTTCTGGATTTCTCTGAAAAACACATGTGTCTATACGCTGATGTATGTTCCGGGAGGCCTGATCCTTTCCCTGTCAGCGGCGCTTTTCCTAAATCAGAACAAAAAATTTGTCAGTGTCTTCCGCACCTTGTTTTACCTTCCGGTGCTCTCCTCTACGGTGGCTACGGCGACATTGTGGTTCTGGATCTTAAACCCGCAGCTTGGTCTGCTGAATGGGGTCCTGAAGCTTTTTGGCATCACAGGGCCGGCGTGGCTGTATGACAGCAAGTGGGCGATGATTGCGGTTGTGATGATGAGCCTGTGGGCAGGATTTGGAAGCAATATGATGATTTTCCTGGCAGGGCTGAAGGGTGTGCCGGGAACCCTGTATGAGGTGGCGAAGGTGGAGGGGGCCACCAGGTGGCAGACCTTCCGATACGTTACCTGGCCTTCGATATCCAAAACAACCTTTCTTGTGAGTACGATGCTGCTTATTTCCAGCTTCCAGGTATTTGATCAGGCCTTTGTGCTGACCAAAGGGGGACCGGGAAATGCCACAATTACATTGGTTTACTATATTTACAATAATGGTTTCAATAATCTGAAAATGGGATATGCGTCCAGTATCTCTATTGTACTTTTCCTGATTATTCTGGTGTTTTCTATTTTAAATTCGAAACTAAATAAGGCGGACATCTGAGAGGAGGAAGGAAAATGAAAAGCAAAAAAATGAAGAAGGCAAAGAGCGTTTTGTGGTACATTGGAGCAATCCTGATTTCATTGGCCACGGTATATCCGTTCCTCTGGATGGTAGCGACTTCCTTTAAACCGGAGGCGGAGATTTATCAGAATTCCTTATCACTCATTTCCAGCGCTTTTTCCTGGAAGAATTACAGGACTGTTTTTGAGACGATGCCCTTTGGACGATATTTTTTGAACTCCTTTATTCTGGCGGCCTCCGGTGTCATTACGAATCTGTTTTTTGGCGCACTGGCCGGATATGCCTTTGCGAAATTGAAATTCAGCGGAAGAAAGGTGACATTTTCCATTCTGCTTACGTCCATGATGATTCCCAGTGTGGCTACGATGATCCCGCAGTTTCTGATTTTGAAATTTTTCCCGCTGGTTGGCGGAAATAATATTCTGGGGCAGGGCGGAAATGGATTTATTAACAGCTACGGTGCGATTATTATTCCCGGAGCGGTAGGGGCGTTTGCCGTGTTTTTTATGAAACAGTTTTTTGAAACACTTCCGGATGAATTGGCCGAGGCAGCCAGGCTGGATGGCTGCGGTGAACTGAGAATTTTTACGAGTATCTATTTTCCTTTGATCCGGCCCGCGGCAGTAACGCTGGCGATTATGACTTTTCAGTCCGGATGGAACAACTTTATGTGGCCGATGATTGTACTGAATTCGGAAAAAAATGAAGACCATTCAGGTGGGGCTTGCCACGTTCCAGTACCAGTATGATACCCAGTATGGCCCGTTGATGGCAGGTACGGTAATTGCGACGCTGCCGATGATTGTGCTCTTTGTGTTTGCACAGAAATATTATGTGGAAGGCATCGCTTTCAGCGGTGGAAAATAAATCATTTAAAAACAGGAGGAAAGAAAGATGAGATTGAAAAGGCAACAGCAATGGTTCTGACGGCAGTGATGACAGCCAGTATCGCGGGCGCGGCAGGCGCAGGGGAAACAGAAAAGATCCCGGTAACCATGTGGGGGTCGCTCAGCGGCGGTGATGTGGAACATGTAGAGGCGCTGGTGGACAGATATAATCAGTCCCAGGATCAGTATGAGGTGACTTATTATGTTCAGGACAGTATGGAGGAAAAGCTGATCACGGCGATTGCCGGCGGTGAAGTGCCGGATGTGGTTTTGTGGGATCGCTTTACCACCGGTACCTACGCGGCAAAAGGGGCATTCCTTGCACTGGATGATTATGTGGAAGCGGATGGGATTGATCTGGCAAAGTTTTATGATGTTGCGGTACAGGAGATGCGGGGCGCGGATGGAAAGCTGTACGGCATTCCGGTGACAACAGACGCAAGAATTATCTTCTATAATAAGGACTTATTAAGCGAGGCCGGTGTGGATCCGGAATCAATCAAGACATGGGACGATCTGGAGGCGGCTGCGGTGGCTGCATTCAATTCAGAGGCAGGACTGACGGTTCTGGAATTCTGGAATAAGCTTCTGAATGAGGATAAGGTGTATGAGCTGGGCTTTGAGGACAGCTTTGGCGGAGACGGATTTAAGGCAGGAAAGGTTGCAATGTGCTTTAACGGCCCGTGGGCACTCAGCTCCCTGAACGATACGGAGATTAACTACGGAGTGCTTGAACAGCCGGAGGGCCCCGCAGGTGTGAGATCCGCCATGATGGGAGGATTTGGGCTTGTGATTCCCAGCAAGGCAGAAAATGTGGATGCAGCCTGGGATTTCATAAAATGGTGGACAACAGTGCCGGAAAACAGTGTGGATTTTGCAAAGGAAAGCGGATATCTTCCGGCAAATAAGGATGCGGCTGCCAACGAGTATTTTATGAATGATGAGATTTTGTCTGTATTTTCAGAGACCATGCTGTATGCCAGCACAAGAATGCAGGTGCCTGGATATTCGGATGTGGAAGTCCTTGCGCTCAGACCCCAGCTGGATCTGTTTGTGGCCGGAAGCATTGACGCACAGGGAGCTCTGGAAACGGCAGCGCGTCAGGGTGACGCTATTTTACAGGAGGCGTCCGAGTAATCCGGCTGCGGGAGGATACGATGGAGCAGCTATTGAACGCATGCAATAGAGCGCAGGAGGCGCTGCAGCAGTATTTCTGGCAGGATGATGTGCAGTTTTATGCACATCATTATCCGAAAAAACCGGAGGACCCCTTTGTATATTGGTGGCACGCGCACAGCACGGATGCCCTGCTGGACGGATATATCAGGACACGGGATTCCAAATATCTGGAGCGTATCAGAAAGGAGCTTACGGGAACATTCCGGAAAAATAACAATACTTTTCTGCATAACTGGTACGATGATATGGAGTGGTTTGCGCTGGCGCTGCTTCGGCTGTGGGATGTTACCGGTGATGACAGGTGCCGGGAGCAGACACTGCTGATCTGGGAGGACGTAAAAACCGCATGGAATGAGAACATGGGCGGAGGAATGGCCTGGCAGAAGCAGCAGCTTGATTATAAAAATACACCGGCCAACGCACCGGCGGCGATTCTGGCACTCCGGCTGTACCGACGGTTTCACAGGGAAGAGGATCTGGAGTGGGGAAAACGGATCTTTACCTGGAATCTTGAGAACCTTGTGGACCGGGACAGCGGTTTTGTCTGGGATGGAATCAACCGTCTGGGGGACGGGAAAATCGACTATGCCTGGGAATTTACCTATTGTCAGGGAGTGTTTATGCAGGCAACGCTGGAGCTGTATCAGATTACCGGGGAGCGGAGCTATCTTGACCTGGCGATACGCACTGCAAGGGAGGCAAAAAGAAGGCTTTCGGATGCTCACGGAGGGATTATTCCGTATGAGGGGCCGGATGACTGCGGCCTGTTCCGCGGCATCTTTTTCCGGTACAGCTGCGAACTTCTGAAACAATGCCCGGAGCTTACGGATATTCGGGCGATGATTCTGGAACATGCCCGCACCGTTGCTGACTGCGGAATGAATGAACAGGGACTGATCGGTGGGGACTGGAAGCATCCGGAGACCGGCACCGTGGACCTGGCACAGCATCTGAGCGGAATTATGGTTCTGGAAATGGCATTGAAATGCCAGAAAGAGGTTTGACAGTTGTCATGTCATATGATAGATTATAAATGATATATCATTATGATTGATTGAATGGAGGAAATGGGATGAAAGGGCAGCCGCTGTATGAGAGAATTTATGAAGAGATACTGAATGATATACAAAGTGGAAAGTATGATTTTGGAAAACGGCTGCCCTCTGAAAAAGAGCTCTGCGCAATGTATAATGTCAGCAGGATTACCGGAAAAAAGGCCATGGACATGCTGGCGGAGCAGAATAAAATTATCCGGATTCCGGGGAAAGGATCGTTTGTAAATAAAGAAATGATCCGGTATGAAAATACGGTTTCCGTATTTCCCGCGGAGGCCCGGAAAACCCCGGTGCTGATTGGAGTGATTATGGATGGTTTCGGAGGAAGCTACGGATACAAATTGCTCCTGGGCATGGAAAAGGAGTGCAGGAAGCTGGGATATATTCTCCTGCTGCGCTGTACAAACGGGGACAAGGATATGGAAACAAAGGCGCTGGAAGAGGTGCTGGCTCTTGGCGCACAGGGAATCATTATTATGTGCGTGCATAGTGAAAATTATAATTCCATGGTGCTGAAGCTTGTAATTGAAAATTATCCGATAGTTTTGGTTGACCGCTGCCTGAAGGGGATACAGGTTTCTTTTGTGGGAACGGATAATCAGCGTGCGGCCTATGAGCTGACAGCCTGGCTGCTGAACCGCGGTTATACGAATATCTGCTTTGCAACCCATTGCGGGATGGATACGCCCACCATCGCGGAACGTCAGTCCGGTTTTGTGGAGTGCCATCTGGAGAGAGGGCTGATATCCAACGAATCTGCGTGGATTACCGATCTGCGCACAACCCTTCCCTCTTTTCGCAATATAGAGACCCTGCGGGATGATTTTGAGAAAATTGAACGCTTTATTCTGGAGCATCCGGAGGTCAACGCGTTTTTTGCGGTGGAATATGACATTGCACAGATGATACGCCAGGTAGTGAAAAAGATGGGAAGAGAGAATCAGTATAAGATTGTATGCTTTGACGGATACGACAGCATTACAGAGGAGGAGTCCTTTACCCATATTCGCCAGGGGGAGGAACGGATCGGACAGACCGCCGTTGACTTGTTAAAGAAGAAATTCGAGGGCGATTCGGAGGTCAGCTCCGTTCTTATTCCCTATGAAATAATAGAGGAATCACAGGGAATCTGTTTTAAACATGCAGACAGGAGTTTACAGAAAGAATGAAAAACATACCAGATAGTTTGATGAAAAAGGCAGAGGAGCTGGAACAGTATTACAAAAACTGCATTTCCGGCGCTGGCGCCCCTTGTAAAACAGTGCTTTCTTAATACGATAGAGACCACCGTGAAAAGCCTGGAGGACGGGAAATATTTTGTGATTACCGGAGATATTGAGGCCATGTGGCTGAGGGATTCTTCCTTCCAGGTGATGCATTATGTGAAGCTGGCCAAGGAGGATCCGGCGCTTCGCCGGATCATTTCCGGGATCATCCGGAAACAGACGGAGCAGATTTTGATTGATCCATACGCCAACGCGTTTAACGAGGCGCCTGGAAAAGGGGGGCATCAGGACGAAACAGAGCGAAATGACTGGGTCTGGGAACGGAAATATGAGCTGGATTCTCTGTGCGCACCGCTTTATCTTGCCTACACTTACTGGAAGGAAACCGGAGAAACAGATATTTTTGATCTGAAATTTGGCCAGATGCTGCGCACAGTGCTTGGTCTGATCCGGAGGGAGCAGCATCACGAAGCGTCCGAATATTCTTTTCAGCGGTTTGATTGTGTCCCCACGGATACATTGCCCTTTGAGGGGAAAGGAACGCCGGTGGGATATACCGGAATGTCCTGGTCGGGCTTCCGGCCTTCGGACGACTGCTGTACCTATGGGTATCTTGTACCGGCAAACATGATGGCAGTGACAGCGCTGGGCTATGCGGAAGAGATTCTGCGCGAAAACTATGACGGGAGCTGGAGCAGGGAGGTACAGACGGCGGCGCTGCTGCGCGGTCACATCCGGGAAGGAATTGAAAGGTATGGATATCGGGATTATCATGCAGGCGCTGACATCCTCCGATCGGGAGGAAATTCTGCAGTGTCTGGCGTTTTTGGAAAAGACCCACGATGGTACAAACTTCATGCATGAAAGCTTTCATAAAGACCACCCGGAGCAATATACCAGATCGTGGTTTGCCTGGGCCAACAGCCTGTTTTCTACGCTGATGCTCAAGCTGATGGAGGAAGATTTTTTCCAGGGAAACGCTGATTAATTCAGAATTTCCCTAAAACTTTTAAGAAAGTAGAGAAAGGGGCTGCCGTAAAATAGCAGGATATCCGTAACGCCCTCCTGCTATTTTGCGACAGCTCCCTGTTATTTTTCATTTGGAACAAAGGTGGCCGAACCATAAGCTTTGTAGGGTCTGCCGTTTTCATCGAATTCAGCAGAGTATCTTACATGGAACGGAATTCTGTCAGTGGTAAGCGGAATAATTGCGTCAAGGGATTTCGCGCCGTTTTCAAGCTGCCGATGCCAGTCACGATACATATCGGCATAATCAGCCGGAAATAAACCGGATTCAATCACTGGTTCCGGGTAGTTCTTTATAAGCGGTGCAAGACCAAGGTCACGGATACACCTGGAACACGGACGCATTTCTTTGGTTTCGATTTCGTATTCCCAGCAATAAATGTTCAACTGTTCCCCCGCGGTTCGGAATTTTTTTTCATTGTTGTATAAATTCATATACATGTTTTTTCCCATGGTAATATTCTGTATTGTAGCGAAAAAAAGGTACTGGCTTTCAGCGCGTCCTATTACCTGTAAAACAGTCTTTATGCAAAGTTTGTCCTCTCCGCAGCAGGGCGAATGGATGTTGCGCCAGGTTTCGCAGGTTTCATAATCATTTGATTCAATAGCGCGTTTTACTGTGTCAATATATATTTTTTTATTCTTTTCATCAAGGTCAAGACTTTTGTGATCTATAATGATCTCCTTCTGATTCAGATTCATGTAAAGCTCCTTGAGATATTTCTCATTTACACGGAGCATTTCTATTTCGCCGTTTTCATAGGAAAAAATTGCGGCGGCGCTTACGAAGTTGTTGAATATAAGCGTTTCCATTGTTTCAGGATCCCAGAACTTTTCAGCATTCAGAGTGTCGATGAATTTCATGTAAGGTGTGGCAACGTCTTTTTTGACCTCATTCAGCAGCTTGATAAATTCGTCCTCCGGAACAGGCTTGGAATACAGGTATCCCTGTATGTATTCACAGCCTATGCTCTTCATATAATCCGCCTGAGCGATCATCTCAACGCCTTCTACTATGACAGGAGTTTTCAGCCAGTTTGCCATTCTGACAATGGAGCTTATAATAATTCCGCCTCTGCCGCCAATTTTTCCCCTTAAAAAAATCATATCGAGCTTTATGATATCGACTTCCACATCCTTCAGTACGCTAAGGGAGGAATAACCGCTTCCAAAGTCGTCCATTTCCACGATATATCCGAGGGAGTGGAATTTTTCCACTATTTTTGCAAGATATTCATTGCCGCCGACGGCCGCGCTTTCCGATATCTCCACCCGAAGAAAATTGACCGGAAGGTTATACTTTTTACGGATAATTTCCATATTATCTATAAAATTCTCAAGGTAAAGGTCATGTCTTGATACATTAAAGGAAATTGGCACGGTATCGATATGATGATCCAGGCAGTCTCTCTGAAATTTGCATAATTCTTCAAAAACATACAGATCGAGTCTTGTGATATATCCTTCTGACTCGAACAGTGAGATGAAGTCCCCGGGCATTTGGATTCCATGCTGTGGGTGAATCCATCTTACAAGGGCCTCCGCTCCTATCATTCTCCCATTTGTATGATTGTACTGAGGCTGAAAATATAATCGGAATTGTCTTTCCCTAAATGCCTGTTCTACGCAATTGATCATTTCATCTTTGTTCATAAAATACAATGCTCCTTTTTGTGTAACATATATCAGACTTATCTTTGAGCGTATCACATGATGTGTAAAAAATCAATCATCAGACTACTTTTTCATTAAGTTAAGCAAGGCCTGCGTTACTGTTCAGGTGTGTTTTGTTAATTATCCGGACGCAGGAAGGGAAAGGGCGGAGCCGACCCTGTCATCTGAAAAACTGCTTCGAATACCAAGAAAATCTAAGA
>CAMNQN010000118.1 GCA_946549155.1 uncultured Lachnospiraceae bacterium
GGAGCAGTTTTCCAGAGGCATCTGCCCGCCCGGCTCCGTCTTTTCCTGCGTCCTCCCAATTAACAAAACACAAACATTCTGACTTATGCTTGCATTGGCAACATCTCTTATGTTAAATTAGAGAAAATTGCCTGGAAGCATCCTGCTCCCATTGCAGGAATAAATAAAGAAAGGAATGGATTTTATGCGCTTACGAAACATCCCCGGTTCCCGGGAAGCCATTGCAGCCAGTGAGTATGTGGTGCAGGAAGAGGATATGCGAAAAAAACGGGGGAATTGGCGGGAGGTTTTTGGCAATGACCAGCCCCTGTACATTGAAGTGGGTATGGGAAAAGGGCGGTTTATTACAGAACTGGCCCAGACCTGTCCGGAGCGTAATTTTGTGGGAATTGAGAAGTATTCCAGCGTACTGCTGCGGGCCTTGGAGAAGCGGGCGCAGCTGCCGGATCTGAAAAACCTTTATTTCCTGCGCATGGAGGCGGAGGACCTTCCGGAAGTCTTTGGGGAAAATGAGGTGGATGGCATCTACCTGAACTTTTCCGATCCCTGGCCCAAGGACCGCCACGCCAAGCGCCGCCTGCCCAGCAAGGAATTTCTGGCCCGCTATCACCAGATTTTAAAGCCGCAAGGACGGGTGGAATTTAAGACAGACAACCGGGCCCTCTTTGATTTCGCGCTGGAACAGGCAAAGGAAGCCGGGTGGAGCATCGACGCATTTACCTACGACCTGCATCACACACCTGAAATGATGGAGGGAAATGTAATGACGGAATACGAGGAACGTTTTTCAGCCCGGGGAAATCCCATCCACAAGGTGATTCTCCACAGGGAATTCACCATACCGGACAGATAGCCATACCTGCTTCCGCCGGACACACACCCTGTAAAACGCATCGTTTCCGGCCGGACCACTACGCCCCGATCCAAAAGACGCAAAAGCCTGCAGGCAGCATATATATGTATAAAGATACATACCGCAGCCTGAAAGGAGGCCCTGCGCTTGATCCGCAAAAACAAGTTACAGGAAAAACTCTATCTCGCCACATATGATAAGCCCGGCCTGAACCGCCGGGCTTATCGTGTCAAAAAGTCTTTCGACGAAGTGAAAAAAGCACTCCAGGGAAAGGAGAAGGAAAAAAAGCCCTGACCCTCCCGTCTCAAAATCGCGCAGGGAAATACCGCTTTCCTCAAAGCTCATCCAGCGAAACATTCTTCTTCGCCAGCCGGTACTGCATATACTGCTCCGCCAGATAGCCCAGAATCGCCACCACCGGAACCCCTAAGAACATCCCCAGCACACCAAAGAATTTGCCGCCGATGGTGATGGCGAAAATAATCCAGATGGACTTCATGCCGGTGGAATTTCCAAGAAGCTTCGGCCCCAGGATCAATCCGTCGAACTGCTGCAGGCAGAGTATCATCACGGCAAAAATCACAGCCTTCACCGGATTAATACACAGGATAATCACAATTCCCGGAATCGCTCCGATAAACGGTCCGAAATAGGGAATCATATTCGTCACCCCCACCACTACGCTGATCAGCAGCACGTAGGGCAGCCGCAATATGGTCATCAAAATCGCGCACAGCACACCAATAATGAAGGAATCCACCATCTTACTGATCAGATACCTGCTGCAGATTTTATTGCATTCCCACAGAATTTCTCTTGTGTGGGCAATTTTTTTCTTCGGGATAAAAGCATAGAGCACAACCTTAACCATACGCAGCAGCGACTTTTTCCCGTAAAGCATATATACCGACACAATCAGCGCAATCAGGAAATTTCCCAGCCAGGACACCACGGAAACCGAGGCCGTGTACAGCACCGGTATCAGTTCTCCCGCAACATTCTTAAGCCCGGTCACCAGATCCGTCTGAGTATCCTCCAGCATATTCGTGATGGAGGAAAAATCCACCGTGGGGAACTCCTTCTGAAGGTAAGCCAGAAAATCAATCAGATATTTATACACCGTGGGAATATAATTTATCAGATCCACCAGATTCCGCACCATCTCCGGCAGAACATAAATCAGAATCGTGATAATCATCCCCAGCCCCAACAGGTAAACAATCAGCATGGAAAGCACCAGGCTGACCTTTTCCTGCAGCTTCGGCCACTGTCTGCGAAGCAGCCGCTGAACGTATTTTACAAAAGGGTTCAGAATGTACGCAATCAGCAGCGCGATCAGAAACGGCCCCACCGCCCGGAACAGTCCGCCCAGAAAGGCTTTCGTCTCGTTAAAAGAAATAATGGCCTTGATGGCCACCGCGCAGGCCATCACCAGCACAAAGGTGTAGATACATACCGTAAAATACTGATCGTTTTTTATAAACTTCTGATTCTCTCCGGGAGGTGTAGCATGCCGCATGGTTTCTCCGCGGCCCGCTGGCTTTCCCGCCTCATTCTTTGGTTCTCCCATTTCACATAACCTCTCCATTTTATTCGTTTATTATCTATTATAAAATCAATATTCTCCCTCCGCAAGAAAAATTCCAATAAAAAAATCTAAAAATTTTCAAAAAAGGGGTTGCAATTCTCTTCGTTTTATATTATAATCATTTTTGTTCGTTGGAAATGCGATACGCGCCTTTAGCTCAGTTGGTAGAGCACCTGACTCTTAATCAGGGTGTCCAGGGTTCGAGCCCCTGAAGGCGCATTCAAAGTACTGATTTTGCTGACATATGAGCAGTGGGGTCGGTGCTTTTTTTATGTACAAATCTGACTGCCGCCGTGGAAAGAAAGCTGCTTATACGGCTTCCCACCCACAGTCACCATTTTCCAAAGGAGGAAGCACCCCATGAGTGAAGCACTGACAAGCTTTCAGGAATATCTGAAAAAAATGAATTATTACCGCCGGGTCATCTCTCTTCTTGACTGGGACATGTACACCCAGACCCCCCGGAAGGGATATGAAGGGATGGCCGACGCGTTTTCCTACTTCAGCACAGAATATTTCACGCTGGCCACATCCAGGGAGCTGGAAGATCTGCTGGATAAGCTGTCCCGGCAGGAGGAGTTCGACCAGCTCTCCCCGGTGATGAGCTACACGGTCCGCACCATGAAACGGGATATGGAAAGGGACAAACGAATCCCCAAAGATTTCTTCACCGCCCTGGTGGACGCCCAAAGCGCGTCCCGGCAGGCCTGGCAGGATGCCAAGCAGGCAGCGGATTTTTCCCTCTTTGCCCCCCATCTGGAAAAAATGATCGAGATGACTGCAAAGAAATGCGCCTACACGGATCCCGGCAGGGAGGTTTACGAAGTGCTTCTGGACCAGTACGAGGAGGGAATGGATTCCGCCACCATTGACCGGATCTTCGAAGAGCTGAAGGAAGGACTGCTTCCCCTGGTATCCCAAATCCTGGCCGCACCCCAGCCGGATTCTGACCGTTTCCGGGGCCCCCATAACTGCAATGCCCAGAAAGAAGTGCAGGACCTTCTTCTGCGCTATATCGGCTTCTCCCACGATGCAGGCGTCACCGGAGAAAGTGAACATCCCTTCACCATGGGATTTTCCAACGGCGATGTGCGCATCACCAACCATTTCCGGGAGGACGATGCCATCTCCGCCATGTTTTCCGCCATCCACGAGGGCGGCCACGCCATCTTTGAACAGAACGTAAGCCCGGACTGCCAGGGAACTCCCGCGGAGGACTGCTGTTACATGGGCATCCACGAAAGCCAGTCCCGCTTCTATGAAAATATTCTGGGCAGGAATAAAAACTTCTGGATACCGGTGTACCCAAAGATTCAAAAGCTCCTTCCCGCATTCCAGGATATCACTCTGGAGGACTTTTACCAGGAGATCAACCATGTGCAAAACAGCTTCATCCGCACGGATGCGGACGAGGTAACCTACTGCCTGCATATCATCCTCCGCTACGAGATCGAGAAGGCTATTTTCCGGGATCATGTCCCTGTATCCGGGCTCCCGGCCCTCTGGAATCAAAAAATGCAGGAATACCTGCATATCACTCCCTCCAACGATGCGGAAGGCATTCTGCAGGACATGCACTGGTCCGCCGGGGACTTCGGCTACTTCCCCTCCTACCTGTTGGGAAGCATCTACGACGGCATGTTCCTGAATGCCCTGGAGGAGGAGCTGGGCAGCGTAGACAAGCTGCTGGCCAACGGTGAAATCCTCTCCATCACCAGGTGGCTGAAGGAAAACATCCACCAATACGGCAGCCTGCGCCTTCCTAAGGAAGTTATCGCCTCCGTCTGCCATAAAGAGCTGTCCGCAAAACCGCTGCTGGACTACTTCCGAAAAAAATACACCGAAGTCTATCATCTGTAGTACAAGAAATCCCCGGACGGTCTTTGCGCATTTTCTGCGCCGCCGCCCGGGGGATACGATTACTGCTCCGGCCGGATACTGCGATACCGGAAAAACGCCTGATAATAAAGCTCCTCTCTCTTTTTCGTAATCAGTTCTCCAATTTCTTTCCGCAATTCTTCCTGCTCAAACAGCTCCACCAGTTCCGGATGATACTGCACCCCGGCGCCCCTTCTTAACTCCTCCAGCAAAAGCTCAAACGTTTTCTCCCTGCTGTAAGCCCGCCCCACCGCGTCTGTGGCCGCATCGATACAGTCGCCGCAGGTAATAATCTGATAAAGAATCGCGTTGGGCGTGTCCTTAAAATGAACTCCCTGAGGATATCCGCCCTCCTCGTTGTACCAAAGATGATGATACAGGGCCGCCTCCGCGTACTCCCTGGTGGAAGCATACTCCCCCAGCATCCGGTATCCTGCCTCCGCGTGAAAACGGATAAGCTTAAATTCATTTGGGAACGGCCGCCGGTTATACAAATTTATGGTGTCTGAAAACATCATTTTCCCCGCGTCGTGCAGTAAGGCATTTTCAGACAGAAACTCCTGGATTTCCTGTCTGGAGGCCCGGATTTCCTCCAGGCTGCCGCAGCCCTTTACCCCAAGCAGAAGCTTTGGCTTCCACTGAAACACCGCCTCTAAAATCGCCTGGGAAATCAGCTTCACCATGCAGGAATGTACATAGAGGGTGGGTTGGGTAGCCACCAGCAGATTCTCATAGAAGCTGCGAAAAGAAATCCCTCCCTCCAGCTCCAGATAATCCTCAAGGAGATAACTCGTATAACGCTGAAGCGTCACATAGGTTCCCTCATCCAGAGGCTGGTCTATGTAGTGAAAGGCATCCCCCGCCGCCTTATTCAGAAAATCCCTCTCCTGTTCCAGATACTCCGGATGCTTCTTGCATAACTCCTGGGCAAAAGCCACTGCCAGCAGATTTGCATCCATATTGCACTTATCGTAGGCCGTGGAGTCCCTGGAGGCATGCCAGTCTTTATAGGTCTGCATAACCTCCTCAAAGCCTATCTCTCCCTGGTAAAACCGGATCACAGCTTTGGAGGCCTGGGCCGCCTCCAGAGTGGACCGGTAATTATCCGGATGCTGTCTTATATACTCCATCTCATAATCCGCCGCCCGGTGCAGATCCTCCAAAATATCCTCCGGCACCTTCTCCCAGTACAGAAATTCATGCACCAGGCACCAAAAATTGTACACTGAAAAAATATGATATTCCCAGTCGATGTCCGGGCTGGTTCTCTTAAGCTCCGGCCTGGAAAGCAGCGCGGCGCACTCCCGATAGGACTCCACCTGACGGCGGATCAGCGCCTCATCATAATAAGAACGCTCATATCCGGTGGCCCGAAACAGCTGCATCTTAATCAATTCCTCCCGGCTCTCCACCGAAAGGCTTCCAAACAGCTCCACATCCTCCAGATAGGCCCGCCCCTTGTCCGCGCATTTCAGGATGCGCTGCCGATAGGGCCCCGCCACCTCCTCCGTCAGCATTCCCCGGTCGTAAACCAGTGCCACATTGTAGCACAGAGTCAGTTGGCGGTAAAGACAGTGAATCTGTTTTTCCAAACCCTCCCGTTCCTTTTCTCTCACATACCTGGCCCGGTAATAAGCCTCCAGCGCGTCAGTCACCATCAGCGCCAGACGGGTATCCACCGTCTCCAGCATCCCGGTATCCGCCAGATTATCGGAGAACTCCATCAGTTCCTCCGCCAGCTTCCCATCCATCTCCTCCGGATTTTCCAGCCAGGCATATACCTGCCGTTCCAGCAGTCCCCGGTTCTCCTCAAAAAGCTCCCTAATCCGAAGAAAATTATTTTGAAGCAGCGCGTAAAAGCGTTCCGCGCTGACCCCTTTCTCTCTGGGCGGAATGGACAGATGCCGAATCAGCCGGCTGCGTTCCAGATACTCCCAAAAAAGCTTCCTCATACTTTCTCCTCATCCTGATACAAACGGTCTGGCTCAGACAGTCTTTTCCTTCCGCTTCACTCCAGCTTCGTAGCCACCATCCACTGCCATACCGCCATCACTGTAGTATATATATAGTAGCAGTCATCCTGAATCCCCTTCGTTCGGTCCATGTAAAGGGCATGGCGGGCCTCAAGCCAATATTTCAGCTTCCGGTCCACCTGCGGTATCCTCCAGGGATTCCCCTCCAGCGCCCGCTTCACAATGTCGTGCAGCGCGATCTCATATTTCACATGATCCCTGCTGCTGTACCCAAACTCCGGATTATGGGGCTGGGAAAAGGAATCCGTCAGGTAATGAAACACTATACCCGCCCTGTGCCACCACCACCAGGTATCCCGATAGGGTTTATCCAGAAATTCCACAATCTCCCGTTTCCGGCACTCATAGCTGTGCCCGTTGGCGAAATGTTCCTTCCTTCTTCCCAGATACGTAAAACGATTATAGTCCGGTTCAATATTTCCCAGACGAAATGCCGCTTTCTTCCATCTTCCAATATTCAAATTTTCCGTCATCGCTCTGGCCAACGCATTATGATCTCTTGTCTGCATATCTGCCTCCCGGATTCTAGATTGATATTCTTTTCCAATTATAACGCAAAATTCATTTTCTGCACAATTACTTTTACATTTTTCGTCAAACTATCAGTTTTCTTTTCTAATTTATGCACTATTCAAATGTCAACCTCTATTTCGACTTTTTCTCCAAAATTCCCCAAATTATCACAATTCACAAAACGCCTGTTCTTAAATTAATCCCCCAAAATCCACATTTTAAACATCCAAAAATGTGGATAATGTGGATAAGTCGGTGTATAACTCTCTTTTTTCCGTTTTCTTGTCCACGGAACCTGTGGATAACTTTCTGCCCCGCTTCTCCCCTTTCCCGCCCTCCCCCGTGCGAAAAAACTGGAATTTTGTGCATTTTTTCTTTTTTCCGTCCTCCCGTCCAAAATCCGCTTTTGGGAGGCTTTTTAATTGTCTGACGATTGTATTTGCTATCGCACAGTTTATACTTAAGCTTGCTGCCCTGCCGAATGGCAGGCGCCGGCGTTTCGGTTCCGAACGTATGCAAAAGACCGCCGTGCTTTCGCACGACGGCCTTTTTATATGTTGGAATTTGTGATTGGCTATTTTACCAGTAACGTCTCGCGGAAACGGGCGTTCTGTAAGAATAACTGGAAATGATAATTCCATTCGTGGGATTACTTGCGTGTACCACCTGTCCATTTCCAATATAGATCGATACATGTCCGATGCCGCTGCCATCACTGTAGAATAACAGGTCACCGGCCTGAATGGAACCCAGATCCACCGGAGTGCCGCCGCCGGACTGAGACGCCGCGGTACGGGAAATTCCGATACCGAAATGCGACATTACAGACTGTGTAAATCCGGAGCAGTCAGCACCGCCTGTCAGGCTGGTTCCGCCCCATACGTAAGGATTACCCACAAACTGGCAGGCAAAATCAGCGATCTGCTGGCCCAGGGAAGAGGTGGTCTCCTCCACATATTCCGGTTCAGAAGGAGTATCCTCCGTATAAGTATCTTCTGTATAGACATCCTCTGTGTAGGTATCCTCTGTGTAGATATCCTCTGTATAAGTGTCCTCTGTATAATCAGCCGCCACATCTGTAGTGCCGGAGTCTGTAACCGTCTGTCCCGCTACTGCCTGATCCGCCTGGGCCTGAGCTGCCAGGAATGCCTCATAGGCCTCCTCCGCCTGGGCTGCCGTATCATATACCAGCTGCTCGTCCGCCTGCTGTGTAGCCGCGTCTGCTTCTGCCTGCGCATTCAAATATTCCTGATAAGCCGCATCCGCTGCAGCCTGTGCATCAGATGTACCGGAAGTATCCGCTGCCGGAGCCTGCTGTACCGTCTGATCCGTCTGCTGATTGGCCGCCTCCTGCTGAACGTAAGCCAGCCATTGGGCCTCCGCCGCAGCCTGCTCTGCCTCCTGCTGCGCCAGGTACTCCAGCCAGGCCGCATCTGCCGCAGCCTGCTCCTCTGCCAGTCTGGCCTGCTCTTCCTCGATGGACTCCGCCACCTTATACTGCGTCTCCGCATTCACATAGTCCGCAGATACATATCCGTAGCAGTCGGGGCTCACCGCCACCTTCAGCCACTCTCCGCAGTCCTCTACCACTTCGATCTGATCGGACTCCGCAACGGTAGCCACCACATCAGAATCCTGGCTGGCAGAAGCTCTTACATTCAGAACCTCCGCACCCACTTCCGCCACATTATAACCCACCTGGGAGGCGATGCCTTCCGCCTGGGAACCGGTAGCGATGTACTGGGAAGCCACATAGCCTTCCACATTACCGGATCTTACCCTGTACCATCCGTTCTCATCCACGCCCAAAATATAAACCGCCGCATTGTTATACAGCTTTCCAAGAACCTCCCCTTCGGTATCCCCGGTGGCGCGGATATTTACATATTCATTACATACGGTAAAGCCTGTGGTATCCACCATACTGGTATCCACAGGTGCTTCCGTCTCCTGCACTGCCTCTGTTCCCTCAGTTTCCTGCATATCCTGTGTGCCGGTCTCTGAGGAACGCTCCTCCGGCTCTGTCCCGGCAAGGGGCTCCTGTGCCTCTGTCCCTTCCGCGTCCTCCGAAGCTGCCGTGTCTGCCGCAGCGTCCGCCGCAGTATCTGCTGCCGCAGTGTCTGCCGCCGCCTTTCTGACCTGCGCAGTAGCACCAATCCCAACCAAAGAGGTATCGGCGCCCACCGCCAAAGATACAATACCTGTTCCGCTAAATGTCAATCCGGCCGCCATACAGAATGCCGTAAACTTCGCAATCCCCTTTTTCCTCATTTATCCCAACCTCCAAATCAATTCCAACAAATTTATTACGAATTTATTACATCAATCACGCTGTAATCATAACAAATCGCAATAATTATGTCAAGCTTTTTACGGAAATTTTTAATATTTTTCGGTTGGAGTTCATTATTTCTTAATGAAATAGAAATTGCAGAGGAGAACAGGACATCCTTTCAGGCCTTCCTGCGCAATCCTCCCTTTTCTGCCCATCCACAGGGAAACGCTGTTTTCAGCATTTTCACAGCATATTTAAGTAAGATTGAACGCTGTTTACGGCGTTGGCACCGTCCGCCGCAGCCGTAATAATCTGCCGCAGCGGCTTATCCCTCACATCCCCGGCTGCAAATATTCCGGGAACGCTGGTGGCACCGTCCTCCCCCGCGACAATGTACCCCTGCTCATTTGTTTCCAAAATATTACAAAACTTTTTCGTATTTGGCACAGTTCCTGCCGCAATAAAAATACCGTCCACAATCAGGGGAACAATTTCCTGTTCCTCCCGCCTTCTTATCTTAATACACTCCACATGATCCTCGCCGCAGATTTCCTCCACAACAGTGTTCCATAAAATTTCCACATTCCCGCAGTCCGCCAGATGCTCCTGAAGGCTCCTGGCTGCCCGCAGCCGGTCCCTTCTGTGAATCAGATACACCTTTTTGCAGATCCGGGCCAAAAACAGCGCATCCTCCACAGCCACATCTCCGCCGCCCACCACGGCCACCGTCCGATCTTTAAAGAAAGCCCCGTCACAGGTAGCGCAGTAGGAAACGCCCATGCCGGCCAGCTCCTCCTCCCCCGGGACTCCCAGACTCCGGTATGTGGCACCTGTGGCAATAATCAGGCTTTTCGTCTCATATTCCCGCTCCTCCGTCACCACTTTTTTCCCCGTTTCTTCTATTATAATATCTGTCACTTCCCCATTCTCAAATTTCGCCCCCAGCTTCTCCGCATGTTCCCGGAATTTCATACCCAGCTCCAGGCCGCCGATTCCGGGAAGCCCCGGATAATTATCCACCTCATAGGTGTTCACCACCTGTCCCCCGCTGATATACTCCTTCTCAAGCACCAGCGCAGACAGCCGGGCCCGCTCTGCATAGATCGCCGCCGCCAAACCAGCCGGACCGGAACCAATAATAATCACATCATACATGTTTCAACCCTCCTGAATCCTGTCTTACTGTAAATACTTTACAATCAGCCTCATTCTATCATGGGCTCCATCAAATGACAAGACAGCGGGGCGCCAATGTTCTTTGGGGGGTGTTAATTATCAGGACGCAGGAAAAGACGGGGCTGGGCGGGCAGATGCCTCTGGAAAACTGC
>CAMNQN010000119.1 GCA_946549155.1 uncultured Lachnospiraceae bacterium
ATGCGCGAGTGGCTCAGAGGTGGAGTATCGCCTTGCCAAGGCGAGGGTCGCGGGTTCGAATCCCGTCTCGCGCTTTCCTGAAAAGGAAAATGCACAGTTATAATTTTATATATGCGCGAGTGGCTCAGAGGTGGAGTATCGCCTTGCCAAGGCGAGGGTCGCGGGTTCGAATCCCGTCTCGCGCTCTTTTGAAGAAAGTCGTTCCGGCTTTCTTTTTCGTTGCACCGGAAACTTTGACTGAGGCAGAAGGGAGGTGTCACATTGGGGATAAAAAAATATGTGAAGGATTTTAGCCCGGGAGAGGAAGGCTATGAATATACCGGAAAATGGTATTTCCTGCCCGGGATGGGCGGTGAAATTAAGAAGCAGGCGCTTTTGTCTGCGGCCGGTCTGGCCCTGATCACGCTGCTGTTCTTTCTGGGCCTGACTAGAAACAATGCGGGTGGCTATATTTTCTGGATACTGCTTCCTTACATGTGCCAGTTTCTTCCCGCCGCCTACGGCTGGATGGGCGCTTGTACCCTGTGGAGGGCTGTCTTTGCCGGGCGAAAGCCCGGGGCAGAAGAGAGGAGACGGGGGCAGGTAAAGACAGAAACGGAGAAACAAAGGTTCGCGGATGATGTTCCCGGCATCTGGCTGCGTCAAATGGACTATGACAAAAGTATTCGTCGCCTGTGGCGCTGCAGTCTGGGTCTGACAATTTTGTCCGGATGCTCTGCAGCCGCGGACGTCCTTCTGGTGCTTCCCAAACTGGCGGAGATGGTAAAGGCCGACGAGCTGTTTTTCCTGTCCGTGGTATGCGCAGGCTTCGCGGTCAGCCTGCTTCTGACCCTTCACAGCCGGAGGCTGCTGCGGAAAACGATGGATTTCCACATATTGTCGGAGCATGAAAAAAATTAAAATTGCAAACCTGTATAAATATGATATACTAGGAATAAGTGCGGCCTGAGGAGACGTATTTTATGCCGTCGTTTCCGATCCCGGGATTTCCCACAGCGGCAGGCCGCCGAGAAGATGTAGCGCCGCATGATGAGGCACAGTGCCCGTTATGTCCGGAGGCTAAGATAGGAGGAAAATATGAGTATGAAAAAAGTAATGGCACTGCTTTTGACAGGAGCCATGGCAATGACTTCCCTGAATATGGCGGTCTTTGCCGAAGAATCCGAAGTATCTTCGGAAGCTGCAGGAGAGGGCAGCGATATCCCGCTGGTCGTGGGTATCAATAATTTTTCTGAGAAATTTTGTATGCTTTTTGCTGAGAGCGTACCGGATCAGACCATCGCGGATCTGACGGGCGTTTACCTGATGGACAATGACCGTTCCGGAGGGCTGCTCTATAACGGCATTGAGGGCGAGACCAGGGAGTATAATGGCACAGAGTATCATTACCAGGGTCTGTCCGATGTGACGGTGACCCAGAATGAGGACAACACCGTTTATAATTTCAAATTGAGAGACGATGTGGTTTTCTCCGACGGAGAGCCCATGACGGCAGATGATTTGATTTTTACCTATTATGTATATGCGGATAATGATTATGACGGAAACGCTACGCTGTATTCCACGAAGATTCAGGGCCTACAGAATTACAGGCTGAATTCCACCGCGGCGGATTCTGTTTCCGATGAGGATATTGCGGCTGTACTGGAAGAGATGCCGGAGGATTTTGCGGCTCAGGTTAAGGAAAATCTGATCGTGCCCCTGCTGGATTCCGAGTATGACTGGGCGGAGAGCGCCTGGGAGGATTACGCAGCGGATTACGGCGTAAACAGCGGCGCGGAATTCTTTGTCCTGCTGTATTCCCAGGATGAGGCGTACAGCGCCGAGGGCAAGGACCGGGAGACCATGGTAAGCGAGATCGCTGATATGTACGGTGTGGACTATAAGGGTCTGGCGGCGGCCTACGGCGATGAGGCTTATTTTGATGAGGATGCTGCCGCTCTGGCTCAGGCTTATCTGGTAGAGCAGAAGACCGAGGCCGGCGAGGGCGAGGAAGTGATGAACATTTCCGGTATCAGGAAGCTGGGCGATTACGAGGTGGAGGTGACCACTGACGGATTTAACGCCAGCGATATTTACACGTTGGGCGATATCATTGTGGAGCCTCTGCACTATTACGGCGATTTGGAGCAGTACGATTATGAGAATAATCAGTTCGGCTTCACCAGAAATGATCTGTCCTCTGTGCGCGACAAGGCTTCCAAGCCCCTGGGCGCAGGCCCCTACAAGTTTGTAAAATATGAGAACAAGACTGTTTATCTGGAGGCCAACGAGAATTACTTTAAGGGAACCCCCAAGATTCAGGGTCTTCAGTTCCGTGAGACCACGGAACCGGATATGATTGCCGGTGTGGAACAGGGTACCATCGATCTGTGCGATCCTTCCGGAAGTAAGGAGAAGCTGCAGCAAATCAAGGATATCAACGGAAACGACGAACTGAACGGAGATAAGATTTACACCAGCCTGGTGGATAACTTAGGCTATGGCTATATCGGCATCAATGCCAATACGGTAAATGTGGGCGGGGAGCCGGCTTCCGACGCTTCCAAAAATCTGAGAAAAGCGCTGGCCACCATCCTGTCCGTATATCGTGACGTGACGATTGATTCCTACTACGGAGACGCTGCTGCAGTGATCAATTACCCGATTTCCAACACCTCCTGGGCAGCTCCCCAGAAATCCGATGCGGATTATGAGGTGGCGTATTCCCGGGATGTGAACGGAGATCCCATTTTCAGCGACGATATGACAGACGATGAAAAATTCGCGGCGGCGCTGGAAGCCTCCCTGGGCTTCTTCGAGGCGGCAGGCTACACCGTGGAGGACGGCAAGCTTACGGCGGCTCCCGAGGGCGCAAAGCTTTCCTATGAGATCGTGATTGGCGGTGCGGGCACCGGGGATCATCCCAGCTTTGCGATTTTGACCGACGCGAAAGCTGCGCTGGAGACCATCGGCTTCTCCCTGGAGATCAACGATATCACCGACCAGAATATTATGTGGGATGCACTGAATGCCAAGACGGGAGAACTGTGGGCGGCCGCATGGCAGGCCACGATTGATCCGGATATGTATCAGACCTATCACAGCGAGAGCGTAAGCAGCAACTACTACTGTATCGCGGACGAGACGCTGGATGCTGATATTGTGGACGCGCGTTCCACCTCCGATCAGGAATACCGGAAATCCGTGTACAAACAGTGTCTGGACATTATTCTTGACTGGGCGGTAGAGATCCCGGTTTACCAGCGGCAGAACTGCATTATCTACAGCTCAGAGCGTGTAAACGTGGATACCTTTACTCCGGACGTAACCACCTATTATAAATGGTATGCTGAGATTGAAAATTTGGAGATGAACTAAAATTTAACAGCAGAATCCTGCCGAAGGGCAAGAAAACCAGGTTATAAAACAGGTACAAAGGCCCACCATATGGTGGGCCTTTGTGTACTTCATCCTGCGAAAGAACATCTTTCGCAGGATGAAGTACACAAAAACATCTGATTGCAGAATAGTTTGTGCCATGGCGGGATAACCTTTTATCAATAGGAAAGGAAAGAAACAGATGAAAAAATTTATAGTGCGGCGTCTCCTCTTGGGAGTGCTGATTTTGTTTTTCGTATCAATGATTATTTATTCTGTGGAACGGAGCCTTCCCACTTCCTACGTGGATGCCAAGGCCCGGACCATGTCCCAGAAGCAGGGCGCCAAGCCTTACGAGCAGCTGCGGGCTGAGCTGAATGCGTCCTACGGGCTGGACAAGCCGGTGATTGTGGGATATTTTGTGTGGCTGAAGGATGCTGTGCGGGGTGATTTCGGGGATTCCTGGGTATGGAATCAGCCGGTAACCCAGAAATTTGCCAGTGTTATCTGGTATTCCTTTGCGTTGGGGGCCATGGCATTTTTGCTGGAAATTATGATTGCCATACCATTGGGGATTTTGTCTGCCACGAAGCAGTACAGCAAAATCGATTACGCGGTGACGGTGTTTGCCCTGATCGGTATTTCCCTGCCCTCCTTCTTTTTTGCTACCATGCTGAAATGGGTGTTTTCCATTAATCTGGGCTGGTTTGACCTGTACGGCATTGTGGGGAGGATGCATGAAACCCTGGGCTCCGCGGGAAAGCTTCTGGATATGGCGAAGCATATGGTGCTTCCGGTGGTTACGCTGACCATTGTAAGCATCGGCTCTCTGATGCGCTACACCAGAACGAATATGCTGGAGGTGCTGAATGCGGATTACATCCGTACTGCCAGAGCCAAGGGCCTTTCGGAAAAGCGGGTGGTGTATCATCATGCGTTCCGGAACACGCTGATTCCGATTATTACGATTCTGGGAAATATGCTTCCGGGACTGTTTTCCGGCGCCATGATTACTGAGACGCTGTTTCAGATACCGGGTATCGGGTATACCTCTTACCAGTGCCTGATTCAGGGAGATATTCCCTTTACCATGTTTTATATGACGTTTCTGGCGGTACTGACGCTGCTTGGCAATCTGCTGGCGGATATCCTGTATGCGGTGGCGGACCCAAGAGTCAGAGTGAATTAGAAAGGAGGAAGGATATGAGTACAAGTGATAAGAAAACAGACGAGCACATAAGTACCTCCCAGGCGCTGGACGACGAGCAGCGTGTGAAGGTCCTTTCTCCGGGACAGCTTGTGGCTAAGCGCTTCCTGCGCAACAAACTGGCTATCGTGGGTGTGTTGATTCTGGTAACCATGTTTCTTTTTTCCTTCCTTGGCGGTGTGGTGAGCCCTTACGGAGAGAGTCAGGTATTCCGTAAGACGGAGAGCACATGGAAGGATTACGCGGGAGCCACCTACAATGAAAAATGGATTTTCCAGGCGAAGGAGGGCCAGGAATTTCCTTCTGCGGCTCAGCAGAAATTCATTCTGGCCACGAACCAGGAGAGCGGAAGCTTCGAGGCGGAGGGAATCTCCTATTCTCTTACCAAAGGAGGGGAGGATTTCTGGCTGATTTCCAGCGACACACCTATCGCCTCTGTGCTGACGCTGAAAGGAAAGTCCACCTATAAGGCCATCGGGGATGTGGAGCTGACGGAGGCGGTTAAGGAGAGCTATGAGAAGGCCGTGGCTGCGGAGGAAAATTCCTTTGAGGTGGACGGCGTGACCTACTCTGTCACAAAGTCCGGGAGAGAGACCACGATTTCCCGCTCCGGAGAGCTGGCGCTGGCCACGAAGAAGGTGTTCAGCGAGGCGGTACAGGATACGGCCATGGATTTTGATTTTCAGAAGGCGGCGCTGCAGGCGATAGAGGCCGGTGAGGGCAGCTTTACAGTGGGAGAAGCGGCCTATGAGGCGAAGGCCCTGGAGGAAAAGGATGCACTGGAGATTACCAGAGACGGAGAGAGCTTTGCCACGGTGTCCAGGCTTTTGGTTTCCCCCCAGACCCCGGGTTCCTTTTTGTCTTTGAAATTTAAAGAGGCGGTGGAACAGGCCATCGCGGAGAATGCGGCTACCTTTACTGCGGTTAATGAAGCGGGAGAGGAGGAGACCTATCAGCTTCAGGCTAAGAACACCCAGTACGTGGTGCGTTCCCAGAAGGAGACGGTGGTAAACGATACCTATGCTTCCCCCAGCGGGACGCACTGGCTGGGAACGGACGGCAACGGGATGGATATGCTGACCCGTCTGATGTACGGCGGGCGGATTTCTCTGATGATTGGCTTTGTGGTTATTATTATTGAGTGTGTGATCGGCGTTATTCTGGGCGGTGTCTCCGGTTATTTCGGCGGATGGGTGGATACGGTACTGATGCGTGTGGTGGATGTGGTGATCTGTATTCCGGCTATGCCCCTGTATATCATTATCGGTTCCGTGATGGATTATTACCAGATTGACCCCAGGCTTCGTATCTATGCGCTGTGTGTGATTCTGGGGCTGCTGGGCTGGCCCAGTATTGCCCGTATGGTGCGGGGACAGATTTTGTCCCTGCGTGAGCAGGAATTTATGATTGCCACGGAGGCCACCGGCGTGCGGGTTTCCCGTAGGATTTTCCGTCATCTGGTTCCCAATGTGATCCCGCAGCTCATTGTTATCGCCACGATGGGGCTGGGCGATGTGATCCTGACGGAGGCAACCCTGAGCTTTTTGGGTATCGGCGTAAAATTCCCCTATGCTTCCTGGGGAAATATCGTGAATGCGGTCAATGATGTGTATGTGCTGACGAATTACTGGTTTGTATGGATTCCGGCCGGATTCCTGATTTTGATTACGGTACTTGGATTTAACTTTGTGGGGGACGGCCTGCGGGACGCCTTTGACCCGAAGATGAAACGGTAGGTGAGAGTATGGCATTGTTTGGAAAGAAAAACGCAAATTATATTTCTTCCAAAGAGACGAAGCGGATTTCCAGAGAAAACCGCCGGGTCACGGGAGAGATTGAGAAAAAGAGAAACCGGAAAAATATTCCGGAGTCGGAATATCTGACCCGGATGAAAAATCCGGCCAACGTGGTGGAATTTGACGACGTGCATACCTATTTCTTTACCGATATCGGAACGGTGAAGGCGGTAAACGGCGTGTCCTTTGAGGTGCCCCAGGGCAAGACCGTGGGGATTGTGGGAGAGTCCGGCTGCGGGAAATCTGTGACCAGCCTGTCTCTGATGCAGCTGGTGCAGCGGCCCCAGGGGCAGACCGTGGCGGGCGAGATTCGCTTTAATGCGGGCGAGAAGGTCTACAATATTGTGAATACGCCCACCAGCGTGATGCAGAAGCTTCGCGGAAATGAGATGTCCATGATTTTCCAGGAGCCGATGACGGCCTTAAATCCGGTGTTTCGCATCGGCGACCAGGTGGACGAGATCGTGGCTCTTCACAATCCTTCCATGAGCAGGGAGCAGGTGAAAGAGCGGACCATCGAGATGTTGGAGATGGTGGGTATTGCCAACAGTCAGGGGGTGTACCGTATGTATCCCCACGAGCTGTCCGGAGGCATGCGGCAGCGGGTTTGTATCGCCATCGGGCTGGCCTGCAATCCGAAGCTGATTATCGCGGACGAGCCCACCACGGCGCTGGATGTGACAATTCAGGCCCAGATTTTGGATCTGATGCGCAGCCTGAAGGATAAGATCAACTCCTCCATCATGCTGATCACCCACGATCTGGGAGTGATTGCGGAGATGGCGGATTATGTAGTAGTGATGTACGCGGGCCGGGTGGTGGAGAAGGGAACGGCCCAGGAAATTTTCAAGACCCCCTCCCACCCCTATACTATTGGGCTGATGCGTTCCAAGCCGGTGGTGGGAAAGCAGGTGGAGAAACTCTACAGCATTCCCGGCAAAGTGCCTAACCCCATCAATATGCCGGATTACTGTTATTTTAAGGACCGCTGTGAGCTGAGCTGTGAAAAGTGCGGCGGCAGATATCCCGGTGTGATCAAGCTGAGCCCCACCCACGAGGTGAGCTGTTACCGCTACGAGGACCGCAGAGAGGCGGGCTGGCTGGCGCAGGTGGAGCTGGGAGCGTCCGGCAGGGAAAGGCAGCAGGAGGAAAAAGGAAAGGAGGGAGCGCGTCATGAGTGAGAAGATGCAGGAGAAGGCGGTGCAGGCACCCATTCTGCAGGTTTCCCATCTGAAAAAATATTTTCCTATTAAAGGCGGAATGTTTGGAAAGCAGGTGGGCGCTGTGAAGGCGGTGGACGATGTGTCCTTTACCCTGGAGAAGGGAACCACCATGGGATTGGTGGGAGAGTCCGGCTGCGGAAAATCCACCACGGGGCGTACCATCCTCCGTTTGATTGAAAAGACAGACGGTACCGTGCTCTTTCACGGGCAGGATGTGAACGCTCTGTCCCACAAGGAGATGCGGGATATGCGCACGAAGATGCAGATCATCTTCCAGGATCCCTATTCCTCCCTATCCCCCAGACTTCCGGTGGGGGAGATTATCGGAGAGGCGGTGCGGGAGCACAATCTGGTGCCGAAATCCCAGTATCAGGACTATATTACGAAGATCATGAACGACTGCGGCCTGCAGCCCTACCATAAGGACCGTTATCCCCATGAGTTCTCCGGCGGACAGAGGCAGCGTATCTGTATTGCCAGAGCTCTAGCGCTGAATCCGGAGTTTGTGGTGTGCGACGAGCCGGTATCCGCCCTGGATGTGTCCGTCCAGGCCCAGATCATTAATCTGTTGAAGGAATTGCAGGAAAAGCGGAAGCTGACCTACCTGTTTATCTCCCATGACCTGTCCGTGGTGGAGCATATTTCCGACACGGTGGGCGTGATGTATCTGGGCGGTCTGGTGGAAACGGGCCGCACGGAGGACATTTTTGCCGATCCGCTGCATCCCTACACCAAGGCGCTGTTTTCCGCCATCCCCATGCCGGATCCGGATCTGAAGCGGAACCGTATTATTCTGGAGGGCAGCATTCCCTCCCCGGCCAATCCCCCCAAGGGGTGCAAATTTCATACCCGGTGCAGCCAGTGCATGGAACGCTGCAGGACGGAGGTGCCGGTGGAAAAGGATATGGGAAACGGGCATATGGTGAGATGCCATCTTTACGATGAATAAGGAAAGACATTTCCTGCTTCAGAGGTGAGCGTAATGGGAAGAAAGAAAAAAGAAGACTTGCCGGACTATACGGTGGCGGACATGGATTTAGACGGGATGCCCTGGAATACCAGGAAGCTGGGGCACGCCGCCAGAGAAACAGAACAGGAAGAAAAAAAAGCCGGCCAGTGGCCGGGCCTGGAGGAGCCCCTCACAGGGGAGGAACGCCGCTATATGGCCTGGCAGGGATTGAAAGCGGGGCTTCTGATCGGGCTGGTGTTTGTGGGAGCGGCGTTTCTGTTTCTTTTGTTCTGCCTGTATGTGTGGTTTTAACTGCTCAGCGGAAGGCTTCATTCGTCCCAGCCGTCGTTAAAACGGTAATTGATACAGATATTTCTTATGAGTTCCCCTTCTTCCAGAGTCAGATCCCTGGGATCGGACACTGGGGGCAGGGGAATATTTTCTTCCATATCTATGTCGATCCAGGTGGCGGCGGACTCATTGGCGTTCTCGATAGCGTCGTCTAGGGTCTCGCCCCGGGCGGTGCATCCTTCCAGATCCGGGAAATACCCAACATAGGTTCCGTTTTCTGCCTTTTTGAAAATGGCAGGATATATAAATTTCATAATAAAGCTCCTTTCAGATTCTGAAATCGGGGTGTCAGCACATCTTATAAATATCGTACACCAGCTTTTCTGAGTCCTCCCATCCCAGACAGGGGTCGGTGATGGACTGGCCGTAGACGTGGCAGGAGTTGCCGATCTTCTGGTTTCCGCTCACAAGGTAGCTTTCGATCATAAGGCCCTTTACCATCTCCTTGATCTCGGGATTGTAATTGCGGCTGTGCAGTACCTCATGGCAGATGCGGATCTGCTCCATGTGCTGCTTGTTGGAATTTGAGTGGTTGGCATCCACCACGGCTGCCGGGTTTTTCAGCCCCCGCTTTGCATACATTTCCAAAAGCAGAATCAGATCCTCATAGTGGTAGTTGGGAATGCAGTTGCCATGCTTGTTGACAGCACCCCTCAGAATGACATGGGCCAGATCGTTCCCGTCTGTGTTCACATCCCAGCCCCGGTAGATGAAATTATGCTTGCTTTGGGCGGCCTGCACAGAGTTAAACATGACGGAAAGGTCACCGCTGGTGGGATTTTTCATGCCTGCGGGAACATCCATGCCGCTGACGGTCATACGGTGCTGCTGATCCTCCACGGAGCGGGCCCCGATGGCCACGTAGGAGAGAAGATCATCCAGGTAACGCCAGTTTTCCGGATAAAGCATCTCGTCGGCGGCGGTCAGTCCCGTCTCCTCGATGGCGCGGATGTGCAGCTTGCGGATGGCGATAATGCCCGCCAGCAGGTCCGGTTTTTTCTCAGGATCCGGCTGATGGATCATGCCCTTGTAGCCTTCTCCGGTGGTGCGGGGCTTATTGGTATAGATCCGGGGAATAATAATGAGACGGTCCCCCACCTGATCCTGCAGCTTTGCCAGGCGGTTCAGATAATCGCAGACGGAATCCTCATTGTCTGCGGAGCAGGGTCCGATAATCACACAGAATTTATTTGATTCGCCGGTGAATACCTTCCGGATTTCCCGGTCACGTTCTTCCTTCACCTTCCGCCCCCGTTCTGACAGCGGGTGCTCTTTTTTGATCTCTGCCGGAATAGGCAGCTTTTTTTCAAAATGAATCGACATGGTGTAAGACTCCTTTGTAGGTAAAATGTTCGAAAACATTATATACTAAGATTTCATCCGGCGCAAGTCTTGATGAAGCCCGCCAATTCGTAAGCTACTGTTCGGAGGGCATCTTCGTGTTTGGTTAATTATCAGGACGCAGGAAAAGACGGGGCCGGGCGGGCAGATGCCTCTGGAA
>CAMNQN010000120.1 GCA_946549155.1 uncultured Lachnospiraceae bacterium
CGGAGTTATTTTCCAGAGGTATGTGGCCCTGCCGTCCCGCCTCATCCTGCGTCCTCTACTCAAAAAACACAACGTCTACGCCAGCTCATTGGTTCCGAACCGCACCTGGATATACGCCTTGATGGCCTCCACGCAGCCCTCAAAGCCCAGCTTCTCGCTGTTCAGGCACAGGTCATAATTTCTGGCGTCGTTCCACACTCTGCCGGTGTAATAATGGTAGAAGTCTCCCCGGTACTTATCTGTTTTCTGGATGTACTTCTCCACATCCTTTCCGGTATAAGCGCCCCGCTCCACCGCCTGCTTCAGACAGTATTCCGGCGACGCATGGACAAACACACTGACCACGTTCGGTTTGTCCCTCAGCACATAATCCCCGCAGCGTCCGATAATGACGCAGGATTCTGCCTCTGCCAGATCCTTGATAATCTTCGCCTGGTAGTTGAACAGATTTTGATCGGAGACAAAACCGTCGCTCTCAGGGGGGAGCAGTTCTCCCTTATACTCTCTCTTCTTAATACCAAAAAAGGAAGTATTTTTCAGCTTCTCATCCGCCTTATTAAACAGCGTCTCGCTGATTCCGCTCTCCTCCGAAGCGATCTTTAAGATTTCCCTGCTGTAGGCCTTGATTCCCAGATCCTCCGCCAGCATCTTTCCAATCGTCTTGCCGCCGCTGCCATACTGCCTGGCAATCGTAATGATTACCCTCTCCATAAAATCCCCTCCTTTTATGTTTCTGTCTGCGCTCTTCACAGTCGTGCGCGCCGCGGGCAATCACTCGCCCAGGTACGCTTTCTTGATCGTGTCGTCATTCATCAGTTCCTTCGCGTCACCGGATGTCACAATCCGGCCCGTCTCCAGCACATAAGCCCGGTTGGCGATGGCCAGCGCCTTCTTCGCGTTCTGCTCCACCAAAAGAACCGTAGTTCCTGTCTCATTTACGCTGCGGATAATATCAAAAATCTCGTTCACCAGAATGGGGGACAGTCCCATGGAGGGCTCATCCATCAGAATGATCTTCGGGTGGGACATCAGCGCCCGGCCCATGGCCAGCATCTGCTGCTCACCGCCGGATAACGTCCCGGCCAACTGATTTTTTCTCTCCTCCAGACGAGGAAACCGCTTATAAATCATCTCCAGCGTAGACTCGATCTCCTCCTTATCCTTTCTGGTGTAAGCGCCCAGCTTCAGATTCTGGTATACGGAAAGGTTGGCAAACACCCGCCGTCCCTCCGGCACATGGGCCATTCCCAGCCCCACAATCTTATGAGCCGGCACCTTTGTAATATCCGTTCCCTCAAAAATCACCTGCCCCTTCTTCGGGCTCAGCAATCCGGTGATGGTATGCAAAATGGTGGTCTTGCCCGCGCCGTTAGCTCCGATCAGCGCAATGACCTCCCCCTCGTTTACCTCAAAGGAGATGCCTTTGATGGCCTTGATAATACCATAATACACCTCCAGGTCCTTTACCTCAAGTATCGCCATATCGTTTTTTCCTCCTATTACCCTCGGGCTTTGCTCTGAATCATTCTCCCAGGTACGCCGTAATCACCTGCGGATCATTCAGAACCTCCTCAGGCAGACCGTGGGCCAGTTCTGTGCCGAAATTCAACACGTACAGATATTCGCAGATACCGCCCACCAGCTTCATATCATGCTCAATCAGGAGGATTGTCACACCGAACTTCTCCCGAATCAATTCAATCGTCTCCATCAGCTCCGCCGTCTCATTGGGATTCATTCCGGCAGCCGGTTCATCCAGAAGAAGAAGCTTCGGATCCGTAGCCAGCGCTCTGGCGATCTCCAGCTTTCTCTGTTTTCCGTAGGGAAGATTGGAGGCCTTATAGTCCACATACTGCTCCAGCTCAAACACCTGCAGAATCTCTCTGGCCCGCTCGTTCATCTCCCGCTCCTTTCTCCGGTATTCCGGAGTGTGCAGGAAGCTGGCCGCCAGGTTGTATTTGATCTTATTGTGCAGGGCCGCCTTTACATTATCCATAACCGTCATCTGCGAAAAAAGGCGGATATTCTGAAAGGTGCGGGCCACACCCTCCTGGCTGATCCGGGCCGGGCTTTTGCCCACCAGCTCCGTGCCCTCCAGCTTAATGGAACCGCCGGAAGGAAGATACATCCCCGTCAGCAGATTAAACACCGTAGTCTTGCCCGCGCCGTTAGGTCCGATCAGACCCACCAGCGCGCCCTTCTCAATGGACATATTCAGTCCGTCCACCGCCCTCAGTCCCCCGAAGGAGATCCCAAGATTTTTTACTTCCAGTAATGTCATTGTTTTCTCCTCCTATTGAATTTTTGCCGCCTGGCGCATATTTTTCTTTTCCACCAGAATCCGTTTCATCGGGGAGTTATTAAACAGCATCATGGCAATCAGTACGACAGCGTACACCAGCATCCGGTAATTGGACAGGCCGCGAAGCATCTCCGGAAGAACCGTAAGCAGCAGGGCCGCAATGATACTGCCCGTAATATTTCCCATACCTCCAAGAACCACCATAACCAGAATCTCAATAGAGGTGTTGTAGTCAAAATTCACCGGCTTTAAAATACCGATGTTGCCCGCATATATCACGCCGCCCATACCAGCCATAAAAGCGCTGATCACGAAAGCCATGGTCTTGAAGCGGCTCACCTTAATGCCGATGGTCTCCGCCGCAATATAGTTATCCCGAATAGCACAGATGGCCCTGCCGTGACGGGAATTGACCAGATAGCTTACCAGCAGAATCACCAGCAGCATAAGAATATACACAAATGTAAAGTTCTTATAGGTGGTCACCGCCGGAATCTTTTTCATACCGCCCGCACCGCCTGTAATGGGGGTAGCCGCGTTGAAGACAGATTTAATGATCTCACCGAAGGCCAGCGTAACGATGGCCAGGTAGTCCCCCTTCAGCCGCAGCACCGGAATACCTACCACAAAGCCCAGCACTGCTGCGCAGCAGCCGCCCACCAGCACCGCCAGGGGAAGACTCACCACCACAGGAAGACCCGATTTCAAAACCAGCGCGCCGGAATAAGCCCCAATGGACATAAAGGCCGCATGGCCCAGACTCAGTTCTCCAAGGAAGCCAACCACCAGGCAGAGGGAAACTGCCAGTATAATATTCATGCAGACGGGAATAATCAGGGATGTCATCTGACGGGACAGCAGGCCCATATTCACCAGAAGCATCACCGCCGCATACGCTCCCACCGCAATCACCATATATAAAATCTGTTTGCCATATTTCTTCATGTCCCCACCTACACTTTCTCTGCCTTTAATTTACCCAGGATTCCGGAAGGCTTCACCAGAAGCACCACCACCAGCACACTGAACACGATGGCGTCCGACAGCTGCGTGGAAATATATGCCTTGGACATACTCTCGATAATCCCCAGAATAATCCCTCCGAACATGGCCCCCGGAATACTTCCGATACCGCCCAGCACCGCCGCCACAAAGGCCTTAATGCCGGGAAGGGCGCCCAGGGTAGGCAGCAGCGTCTCATACTGGGATATGTACAGAATGCCTGCCACAGCCGCCAGAGCGGAACCGATGGCAAAGGTCACAGAGATCGTCCGGTTTACATTAATGCCCATCAGCTCCGCCGCTCCCTTATCCTCAGATACCGCCAGCATAGCGTGTCCCATCCTGGTCCGGTTAATAAACAGGGTCAGCCCCACCATGACGGCAACCGTCACCACCAGAGTCACGATGGTCAAACCGGAAATATTCAGCCCGGCAAGCTTCACGGAAGGCACCTTAATAATGGAGCCAAAGGGAATCGGAGTCGCCTTAAAGATCAGCAAAGACAAATTCTGCAGCAGGTAACTGACACCGATGGCTGTGATCAGCACAGCCAGGGGCTGCGCCTTTCGCAGGGGCTTATAGGCCACCTTCTCAATCGTAATACCGATCACGGAACAGGTAATAATCGTCAGAATCACTGCCAGAACCGGCGGCAGCTTCAGCAGGGATACATAAACGTACAGCGCGTACGCTCCCACCATAATAATATCGCCATGGGCGAAGTTGATCATTTTCGCTATACCGTACACCATTGTATAGCCAAGAGCAATCAGTGCGTAGACGCTGCCGATGCGCAGGCCATTCAGCAGCTGCTCCAAAATACTGGTAATTAATGCCATTTTGCCACCTCTCAAAAAATAATAAAATCCTGAAACCATTGTAATATATTCAGGATTTTCCCGCAACCCGAAATCTGTGGTTTCTTTTGTCTCTCTCCCTAAAGCCTACGAAAAGCTGCCGCAAAATGTTTCGAGAACGTCACTGTTCACAGCACACGCTTCGCATACCATTTTGCGGCAGCCCGAATCATCACATCAATCTAAATTCTCTTACTCAACGAAAGTATAAGCGCCATCCTTGATGGTCACAAATTTTACATCCTTCACAGCAGCGCCGGCCGCGTCAAAGGTGATGGGATCACCGGTCTGACCGGATACGGAAATCTCCGGCATAGCCGCGATCATATCTTCGCTCTCAATGCTTCCAGCCTGCTCCATCGCAGCTTTGAAGGTATATACACAGTCATAAGCGTCCGCTGCGAACTGATCCGGAGTAGCGCCGTATGCTTCTTCGTAAGCGCTTACAAAAGCAACTACCTTTTCATCCTCAACAGATGCGCAGAACGGGCTGGTGAAAATAACGCCCTCTACGGTAGAAGCATCTGTCACAGTGCCCAGAACGCCGTCCCATCCGTCGGAACCATAGAAGGGAAGGCTCATGCCCAGCTCACCAGCCTGCTTGGTGATATAGGTAGCATCCTGATAGTAAGCCGGAACGTAAATCGCTTCCGCGTCCGTATTCTTGATGCTGGTAAGCTGTGCGTTAAAGTCCACATCATTGGTCTGGAATGCTTCGCTGGCTACGATCTCGCCGCCCTTGGCCGCTACTTCCGCCTCAAAAGCCTCCTGGATACCGGAACTGTATTCATCTGCTACGTTATAAATCACAGCAATCTTGGAGATACCCATGGTCTCTACCATGTAATCCGCCATGGCAACACCCTGCTCCGGATCGGAGAAGCAGATACGGAACGCGTTATCATTCTCGATACATCCTTCGGCGGAACCGGAGGGAGTGATCTGCAGGATACCGTCCTGATAGGTCTGGGAAGTGATGGCAATACAGGCACCGCTGGTTACGCAGCCCATGATCGCGTTAGCGCCTGCATCCATTACCGTATTGTAAGCCTGGGGAGCCTTGTCCTCGCTGGCCTCATCATCCGCCCACTCCAAAGCTAACTCATATGTGGTATCACCCACTGTCACGCCGCCTGCTCCATTGATCTCGGCAATGGCGATCTCAGCGCCCTGCTTCACGGATGTTCCGTAGGAAGCCGCCGCGCCGGTGGTGGGTCCAATGCCGCCGATGATAAAAGTCTCCGCCGCCATCGCTGAGGTGGAGAAAACCATAGTCGCCGCAAGAGCCATGCTGATTACTTTCGCTGTTCTTTTCATAATATTTTCCTCCTGTCTGAAAAACTCATGTGACCATTGTACGCTCAATTATCCGGTTCGTCAATGAGAAATTTACGGTATTTGCCAAAAATTTTACGGAAATCCCAGAAATACCCAAATTTTTTCGTTTATTTTCGAATTAGAGGTGATTCTTTTCCCTGTATTTGCTGCCTGAGCGGACCTGTCCGTAAAGCCCGGTCAGGCAGCCCTCCGCATCAATATGCCTTACCCCAGTATACCATCTGCTTAGCAGGCTTTCCGCAGTATACGCAGGTGTCGCCCAGCTTCGCCTGGATGAAGGGAATGCAGCGGGAGGTCACGCCGATCTCCTCCTTCATGGCATCCTCGCACTCCTGAGCGCCGCACCACATAGCCCGGATAAAGCCCGGCTTATTATCCGCAATCTCCTTCATTTCTTCCTTATTATGGGCGTCGTAGGTATGGCTGTCCCTGTGGGCTCTGGCCCGCTCCAGCATATCCTTCTGCATCGTGTCCAGCAGCTCCTTCACCGTATCCGCCAGCTTACCCAGCTCCACCACCAGTTTTTCCCTGGTATCGCGGCGCACCACCACCGCATGGCCCGCCTCAAGATCCTTGGGGCCCAGTTCGATCCGCACCGGGATTCCCCGCATCTCCTGCTCGGAGAATTTCCAGCCAGGGCTCTTATCCGAATCATCCATACGGGTGCGCAGGCCGCAGGCCGCCAGCGTATCCCGCACCTGGGCAGCCTTTTCAAGCACGCCCTCCTTCTTCTGCTGGATCGGAATCACCATCACCTGAACCGGAGCGATTCTGGGCGGAAGCACCAGGCCGCTGTTGTCGCCATGCACCATGATGATGGCGCCGATCATACGGGTGGTCATCCCCCAGGAAGTCTGATGCACATACTTCAGCGTGTTATCCTTATCCGTAAACTGAATGCCAAAGGCCTTCGCGAATCCGTCGCCAAAATTATGGCTGGTGCCGGACTGCAGCGCCTTGCCGTCGTGCATCAAAGACTCGATGGTGTAGGTGGCCTCCGCCCCCGCGAATTTCTCCTTGTCGGTCTTTCTTCCCTTCACCACAGGGATCGCCAGAACCTCCTCACAGAAATCCGCATACACATTCAGCATCTGGATCGTTCTCTCCTCCGCTTCCTGCGCGGTGGCATGGGCCGTATGGCCCTCCTGCCACAAAAACTCTCTGGAACGCAGGAAGGGTCTTGTGGTCTTCTCCCAGCGCACCACGGAACACCACTGGTTGTACACCTTGGGCAGATCCCGGTAGGAATGAATGTCGTTGGCATAAAAATCACAGAACAGCGTCTCCGAAGTAGGACGAACGCACAGGCGCTCCTGCAAAGGCTCCAGGCCGCCGTGGGTCACCCAGGCCACCTCCGGAGCAAAGCCCTCCACATGATCCTTCTCCTTCTGAAGCAGGCTCTCCGGAATAAACATGGGCAGATATACATTCTGCACCCCTGTCTCCTTAAATCTGCGGTCCAGTTCATGCTGAATGTTCTCCCAGATCGCATAGCCCGCCGGCTTAATTACCATACACCCCTTCACGCTGGTATAATCAATCAATTCTGCCTTCTTCACCACATCCGTATACCACTGCGCAAAATCCTCTTCCATGGAAGTAATCGCTTCCACCAGTTTCTTATCCTTTGCCATCTTCGCTTCTCCTTCCTTCTGCAAATATTTAAAGCAGCAAAAAACCCCGATCCCTGTGCATATCTGCATAGGGACCGAGGCACAATTTACCTTCGGCGGTACCACCCTGATTAGCGTTCGCGTGCTGTTTCTTCTATTATAATTATATAATTAACTATAATTAATATTGCCAGCTCACAATACACTCTCTCATTTTCCGTTATCGCCGGAACTACGCCATACTTATTCTCCGGTGCTTCGGCCCTGCAGCAAGGCTCTGCCTGCCGTCCGCCAACACCCTCCGGCGCTCTATCCGCCGCGCCCGGAAACATCCGGATTTCATATGGGGCTCCGAGGCCGGTTCCGAATCCTTCCGCCAGAGACTTCCACCGCCCGTCTCCTCTCTGCAGGCTTTCTGATCCGTACTATCCCTCATCCGCGCCATTTTCCAGGAATCAGTTGTTTGAAAACAGTTTAGTCTCACCGGGAGGTTTTGTCAAGCTTTTCATACATCCAATTTCATTCATCAGAAACCGTAGGCTGCTGTTCAGGTACCAATGCTCTTCATGTTTCGCCAATTGCAACCTGTCCTTTACAGGCTTTCTACAAACCGCTGAAACGCCGCTTTTCCCTCCGGCGTGCGTTTGTATACCCCGGCATGCTCCAGTACCCTGGCGAACACCAGGCCGATCTCATCCTGAAGGATCTTTTCCACATTCTCTTCTGTGATAGAGGGATACTTTGCCTTAATCTCATCCACCCAGTCTGCATGCTTTGCCAGGGCCTCGTCGCTGCGGATGTCCCGGCCCTCCCGGATCGCCTCCTGCAGCCCCTCCATCTCACTCTTTAACCGGGCCGGAAGCACCGCCAGCCCCATCACCTCGATCAGGCCAATATTTTCTTTCTTAATATGATGCAGCTCCGCGTGGGGATGGAACACTCCCAGTGGATGTTCTTCGGTGGTAATATTGTTTCTCAGCACCAGATCCATCTCAAAATTCTCCCCCCGCTTTCTGGCAATGGGCGTGATGGTATTGTGAGGCTCCCCGTCGGTCTCGGCAAAAATAAACGCTGCCTCATCGGTGTAGCCCCTCCAGGCCAGCAGAATCTTGTCCGCCAGTTTAATCAGCCGCTCCGTGTCCGGCCCGCTGATGCGGATCACAGACATGGGCCATTTCACAATTCCCGCCTTCACATCCTCAAAGCCGGGGATCACAAGCTCCGTCTCCACCGGGGCTTTCGCCATGGCGAACTCATAGTGACCGCCCTGGAAGTGGTCATGGCTTAAAATAGAGCCCCCCACGATGGGCAGATCCGCATTGGAGCCCACAAAGTAGTGCGGGAACTGCTTCACAAAGTCAAACAGCTTGGCAAAGGTGGCCCGCTCAATCTTCATAGGCACATGCTGCCCGTTAAACACGATGCAGTGCTCATTATAATATACATAGGGAGAATACTGGAAAAACCAGCTGCTGTTATTGATCGTCACCGGAATCACCCGATGATTCTGTCTCGCCGGATGATTCAGACGGCCGGCATATCCCTCATTTTCACAGCACAGCAGACATTTGGGATAAGAAGTCTGCTTTGCCAGCTTGGCCGCCGCAATGGCCTTGGGATCCTTCTCCGGCTTAGACAGGTTTATGGTAATGTCCAGATCGCCGTACTCTGTTTTCGCCACCCATTTCCGATCCTTCACAATACGATAACGGCGGATATAGTCCGTATCCTGACTAAACTTATAATAATAATCTGTGGCCGCCACGGGATTCTTTTCATAAAGCTGACCGAATCTGCGAATCACATTGCCGGGCCGATCCACCAAAGCTCCCATCAGCTTCGTATCAAACAGATCCCGGTACCCCACGCTGTTTTCCTCCAAAAGTCCGGCCTCATAGGCATAATCACAGAGCTGGCCCAGAATATCCTCCAGCTCCCCCACCACCGTCTGATCCGACGGATCAAAGGCTAAAATCGCTGCCTCCGCCGATTCTTCCAGGGAATCAATACCCAGCAGCTCCAGCAGCCGGTTCGCAATATAGCGTCTGTCCTCTTTTTCAATCAACCCTGTGGCCAGTCCGTACTGAACCAGCTTCGCAATCGCTTCCTGTACCATAGTTTTCTCCTCCTTCGGACTGTCCTTTTCCCAGGCATTCCGGTCCTTTTATGCTTCTTAAATCTCCTTCGCCAGTCCCTGCTCCACCTCTTCCCGGGTAGGAATGGAGGGCGCTGCTCCCGGACGGGACACCGCAATGGAGGAAGCCTTAGCCGCTGTGCGCAGTGCTTCCGCCACAGGAGCTCCCTCGATAAGCTTTGCCAGGAAGAAGCCGCTGAAGGTATCTCCCGCCGCCGTGGTATCCACCGCCTTTACCTTAAAAATATCCTGGAACACTTTTTCTTTTCCGTCATAATACACGGCTCCGTCGCTGCCCAGTGTCAGCACAAAGGCCGCATGGGGGAATTTTTTCTCCAGTTCCTTCAGGATTGCGTCCTTATCAGAAAAACCGGTAATCTGTTCCCCTTCGATCTCATTAATCATAAACAGGTAAATCTTCGTCAGATCACAGGCCCTCAGCTTATCATCGAAGGGGGAAGGATTCAGCACAATCTTCATCCCCCGCTCATAAGCCCGGTCAATGATATAGGGCAACTCGTTAATTTCATTCTGCAGCACCAGATAATCCCCGGCCTCAAAATTACCCAGCACCTCGTCCACAAACTCTTTCGTAATCATCTGATTGGTGCCGCCATAAAGAATAATACAGTTCTGTCCATTGGCATCCACCTGAATGATGGTATGGCCTCCCTTGGCCGGCAGCTTGCGGATATATGTAGTGTCCACCCCGTTTTCCTGACAGGCCTCCAGAAGGAAATCCCCCTCCTCCCCGATCAGTCCCGCATGGTAAGTGGGCGCCCCCGCCTTCGCCAGGGCAATCGACTGATTCAAGCCCTTTCCGCCGCTGAAAGTCTCCATCTTTGTGGAAGAAATCGTCTCCCCGCCCCGCACAATGTGATCCAGCGAATATACATAATCCACATTCAAAGATCCAAAATTCAATACCTTCATAATGCTCTCCTTTTTCCGGTTTTTAAACATAGCTTCATTCTAACATTAATCAGGGGAGGATACAAGACTCCCTCCGCAAAAAATAGGAGGCGGATGTTACTGCACAGATGCCGTTATGCGGAGGTTATGTTCGTGTTTGGGTAATTATCAGGACGCAGGAAGGGAAAGCGCGGAGCCGACCCTG
>CAMNQN010000121.1 GCA_946549155.1 uncultured Lachnospiraceae bacterium
ATCTGCCCGCCCGGCCCCGTCTTTTCCTGCGTCCTGCCAATTAACAAAACACGAACAGAGTAAACAGCAGCCTCCGGGAGGCTTTTATTTTGGCTTGCGTCATCTCCCGGGTATTTGTATAATATAAAATATGTCCGGTACAAGAAAGTGCTGGTATAAGAAAGGATAATCCACATGATAAAGTGCTTGTTTTTTGATATGGACGGGGTTCTGGTTAATACGGAGCCCCTCCACTTTGAAATATGGAAGCAGGTTTTTCTAAGCCAGGGGCTGGAGATAGACTATGAACACTACAAGGGCTGTATCGGTTCTAATGCGAACCGTCTGTTTACGTTGATTTCAGAAGGGTATGGCAGAGATTTTCACGGGAATGAGAAAATTCTGGAGCAGTACGCGAGGCAAAAGGACGTTTACATCAAAAGGCATGGAGTGCCGGAAATTCCCGGGGCGGCAGAGACGGTCCGGAAGCTGTGGGCAAAAGGATACCGTCTGGCGGTGGTGTCCTCTTCTCCGCAGAAATATATTGAAATGATTATCAGGAAGCTGGGGGTGACCGACTGCTTTGAAGCGTTTTTCAGCGGAGATCGGATTGCGCGCCCGAAGCCTGCTCCGGATGTGTATCTGGCGGCGGCGGAGGCGTTTCATGTTCATCCGGAGGAATGTGCGGTAATCGAGGATTCTGAGAATGGCTGTCTGGCAGCCAAGGCAGCGGGCATGATCTGCTATGGATTTTATAATCCGGATTCCGGCCGGCAGGATTTGTCCGCTGCGGATAGGGTATTCGATACATTTATGGGAGATGTGCTGCCGCTTTAACAGAAAACGGGAGGAAAATCAGGAGGAATGATGGCGGTGAAGATATTCGTCCGTGCCAAGAACCTCCGTGTGGACAGGCGAGAAGCTGGCGGCAATCGCTTCAATCCTGGCTTCCCATTCCGGGCTTTGTCCGGCGATGGCGTCTTTGAGATAGCATACATGGGCGCCCTCATCGATGAAGGACATCATGGTGGACAAAATGCAGCATTCCGCCACTACTCCGGTGAGCAGAATGCGGTCATACTGCCCGGGAATGATTCGAAGCTCCGGAATAGAACAGGAGGAATAGGTGCTTTTCACATAGACAGGCCATTTTTCCAGATAAGGCGTTAAGGGCCCGGCAAGCTTTGACAGATAAGGGTCAGCGTTGATATCACGGTATTCCTGATTATACTGGTTCCAGCGGCCCTTTGGCTCTTTTGGGGCCAGATACTGGGTGAATACCACATCGTAGGCATGTCCGCAGGAAGGGGAATCCAGCAGCCTTTGAATATTCTTCCATGCCGCAGGCAGAGAGGGGCAGGCCCAGGGCTGTTTCGGGAAATATACATTTTGTACGTCAATCACAAGCAACAGATCTTTCATAAGCTACGCTCCATTTTTGAGAGACGCTTTGCCGCGCCTCATTTTTTATTTTTTGCAGTTTTTGTATTTAGTATACTGATTTTAAAGAGAATTAGCAATAGAAGAAAACAGATGTGAGTGTTGATTTTTGAACTGCATTTACGTATGATAAGGGGAAGAGGAATTTTTAGGACGCAAAGGATGAGGACAGGAAAACGGAATGACGAAAGAAGAGGTATTAAAGAAATATTTTGGTTATGATTCCTTCCGCCCAGGACAGGAGACGCTGGTGAACGGCATCCTGGAGGGAAGGGATACGCTGGGGATTATGCCCACGGGAGCGGGAAAATCGCTGTGTTATCAGATCCCGGCGCTGCTGCTGCCGGGTATCACGCTGGTGATTTCCCCGCTGATTTCGCTGATGAAGGATCAGGTCACCGCTCTGAATCAGGCGGGTGTTCATGCGGCTTATTTAAACAGCTCCCTCACGGCCGGACAGTACCAGACGGCGCTGCGGAATATGATCCGGGGACAGTATAAGATCGTCTATGTGGCTCCTGAACGGTTGCTGACGCCGGCTTTTTTGCAGGCGGTGGAGCAGATTTCCATTTCCATGATCAGCGTGGATGAGGCGCACTGTATTTCACAGTGGGGGCAGGATTTCCGCCCTGATTATCTGAAGATACTGGATTTTGTAGACCGGCTGGGATACCGTCCTGTGCTCAGCGCTTTCACGGCCACGGCCACCAGGGAGGTGCGGGAGGATATTCTGGCCCTGCTGGATTTGAAAAATCCGGTGTGCCTGACCACAGGATTTGACCGGCCTAATCTTAAGTTTATTGTGCGTCAGCCGGGAGATAAGATGAAGGAGGTACTGGAGTATCTGGAGGAGCACGAGGGGGAGTGCGGGATTATTTACTGCCTGACCAGGAAAACTGTGGAGGAGGTCTGTGAAGAGCTGGTCAGGCGGGGGTATCCGGCTACCCGTTATCATGCCGGTCTGGCGGATCGGGAGAGAAAGATAAATCAGGACGATTTTATTTTTGACCGGAGACAGATTATGGTAGCCACCAACGCTTTCGGAATGGGCATCGACAAGTCCAATGTGCGCTATGTGATTCACTATAATATGCCGAAAAACATGGAAAGCTATTATCAGGAAGCCGGCCGGGCGGGCCGGGACGGGCTGCCCTCGGAGTGTCTGCTGCTTTATGCGGGCCAGGATGTGGTGACGAATCAGTTTTTCATCGACAAAATGGGAAGCGGAGGGGAAACCTCCGGGCAGATTCTTTACGGCCGGGAGGATCCGCCGATCTGGGAATATGAGGATGGCTTTCAGGAAGAGGAGGACCTGTCAGAGCTTTTAAAGGAGCGGGAGAGGGAACGGCTGAAAAAGATGACCTTCTACTGCTTTACCAACGAGTGCCTGCGGGCCTATATTCTCCGCTATTTTGGAGAATACGGCTCCAATTACTGCGGAAACTGCTCCAACTGTCTGACCCAGTTTGAAGAAAAAGATGTGACCCGTATAGCGGAAAGCCTGGTGGGATGCGTGAAAATGGCCAGGAGAAGCTACGGTATGACAGTAATTGTGGACACCGTTCACGGCAGCAAAAATGCAAAGATCGTCAAAACAGGCATGGACCGGAACCCTTATTACAGCACCTGCTCAGAGGAGCCGGTATATTTCCTGCGCCAGGTACTGAATTTTCTTCTGGTTCAGGGATATCTTCATCTGACAGACGGGGAATACCCGGTTTTAGAATTAAACGAACGCTCCCGGGAAATTTTAGAAGGAAAACAGATCCTGATGAAAGCAGTCAAAGAAGCACCGAAGAAGGCAGAAGGAAAGGCGAAAAAAGCAAAAGAAAAACGGCTCTCCATCGGCGGCGCCGAGGACATTGACCGGGGCCTGTTCGAAAAGCTGCGCAGCCTGCGCCTGGAGATCGCCAAAAAAGAAAAAGTGCCGCCTTACGTGGTATTTTCCGACAAAACCCTGGTCCACATGTGCCTGCTCCATCCCGGAACAAAAGAAGAAATGCTGCAGGTATCCGGCGTAGGTGAGATAAAGTACAGCAAATACGGAGAAGCATTTCTTGAAGCACTGAAGGAAGCGTAAAGAAGAGTACGAAAAGCCGCATTGCCGGCACTGAGAAAGGCAGATGAATACTTCCTCATCTAAGTGTCCCCTCACGGAATTAGCTTTTAAATCCCAAAACAACCAGGAACCGCCGGGAAAGACAAGGGAGCGCTTCCTGAACATCCAGGTGTACACATGTCCGAGACAAGTGTACGCGGGAAACGGATTGGAAAATCCGATTCCCGCGTACATTTGTCGGAAGGACTAGGTGAACACCGGATGTCAGGAAGCGCTCCCGGATCTTTCCCGGCGGTTCCGTCCTATCATCACTTTAAATCCTATCCCTCAATAGCAATATACCTGCTCTGCTCCACCGCTTTCGCATCTTTTTTCGGAATGGACAGCTTCAGGATACCGTTCTCAAATCTGGCCTTGATATCCTCCTGGGTAACAGCCTCGCCCACATAGAAGCTTCTGGAGCAGTTCCCGATGAAGCGCTCCCGACGGATATATTTTCCGTTTTCATCCTTTTCCCCGTTGTCTGTATTGGAAGAGGCCTGTATGGTCAGATATCCGTCCTTCAGTTGGGCGTTTACGTTCTCTTTCTTAAAGCCCGGAAGATCAATATCCAGCTCATAGGAGCTGTCGGTTTCCTTCACATCCGTTTTCATCAGGGTGTTTTCTCTTTGAGGGCGGCGGTTCGCTCTCTGGAAGAAATCAGAGTTAAACGGGAAATCCATAAAATCATCAAATAAGTTTTCTCCAAAAATACTAGGCATCAGCATAAATTTTTCCTCCTTTTATTGTATCATCCATAGGATCTGTTTCAGGAACAGTATCTGCGATAAATCCCTGGATTATGAATGTTATCCGTGGATTTATTGCTCCTCTGTTGTTCTATCCGTAATATAACACACAAATTAGCACTCGTCAAGAGCGAGTGCTAACAAAAAATGTGAAAATTTTGTGAACTCCGGAATGGGTTGTTTTTTGAGCAAAATCG
Source organism: uncultured Lachnospiraceae bacterium (assembly GCA_946549155.1). GTDB lineage: Bacteria > Bacillota > Clostridia > Lachnospirales > Lachnospiraceae > Merdiplasma. The sequence goes on from CAMNQN010000121.1 coordinate 4,464, forward strand.
TAGTAAGATAAATGATATGTTTAACGGGCAGAAATGCCCGGACAGCATTAAAATTCAGAAACGAGGCAGGTGAAACAGAGTGGACGGTTGCGACAACCATGGCCGAAGTAGAGGCATAGAACGGAAAATGAAAGAAAAGCTGTATAAGGCCGGGAAGTGGATGCAGCCAAAACGCCTGTAGTACGTTTTTTCTGACCTTCTTTTCTTCTGTGTTTTCTGTTCTATTTCCAGGGAAATTTATTTACAAAGGGAAGGGTAAAGCATTTTTCCAGTGAGGACGTATGTCCGGGGAAAGATGTTCCTGGTATTTGGCAGAACGAGGTGGAAAGGAAGAAACGAAAATGGAAAAAGAAATGTTAGAGACCGTCGTTTCCGGCGAGGAAACCAAGGCGGTAAAGCCGGATTATGAATCGGAAATTTTAAATATTATCCGCAGCAATGCGTCTCCGAAAATTTTGTGTGACAGGCTGGAGGATTATCATCAGAATGATATCGCGGAGGTTTTGCCGGATCTGGTGCTGGCGGAGCGGCGAAAGCTGTACCGGGTGATGGATCCCGATATGCTCTCCGGTATTCTGGAATACACGGAGGAGCAGGAGGCGGGCCGCTACCTGGACGAGATGGATATCAAGAAGGCTGCCGCGATTTTGTCCCGGATGGAGGCGGACACGGCAGTGGAGGTGCTGCGGGAGATTGAGAAAAACAAGCGCAGCCTGCTGATCGAGCTGATGGATGAGGCGATGCGCAGGGATATTGCGCTGGTGGCTTCCTTCGATGAGGACGAGATCGGAAGTAAGATGACCACAAATTATATTGTCATTGGAAAGGAACTGAATGTAAAGCAGGCCATGAGCGCCCTGATTGAGCAGGCTTCCAAAAATGATAATATTTACACGATTTTTGTGGTGGAAGAGGATAAGACCTTCTACGGTGCGCTGGATTTAAAGGAACTGATAACGGCCAGGCAGAACACGGATATGGAGGAGCTGATTATGACCTCTTATCCTTATGTGTACGCCAACGAGACGGTGGATGAGTGTATCGAGAAGCTGAAGGATTATTCAGAAAACTCCATCCCGGTGCTGGATAACAATAATCATCTGCTGGGTGTGATCACTTCCCAGAATATCATTGAGATTGTGGACGACCAGATGGGCGAGGATTACGTGAAGCTGGCAGGCCTGACGGCGGAGGAGGATTTGCAGGAGCCGCTGAAGGAAAGCATGAAAAAGCGGCTTCCCTGGCTGCTGGTGCTGCTGGTGCTGGGGATGCTGGTATCGTCTGTGGTGGGAATTTTTGAACAGGTGGTGTCCCAGCTTACGATCATTATGCTGTTCCAGTCGCTGATTCTGGACATGGCGGGTAATGTGGGCACCCAGTCTCTGGCGGTGACCATCCGGGTGCTCACCGACGAGGCGCTGACCGGCCGGCAGAAGCTGGAGCTGGTGTTTAAGGAGACCCGGGTGGGGCTGTGCAACGGTGTTCTGCTGGGGACGGTTTCCTTTGCAGCGATTGGACTGTATATTTGGCTGATGAAGGGGAGAACGCTTCGCTTTGCTTATGCGGTGTCGGGCTGTATTGGCATTTCCCTGCTGGTGGCTATGGTGGTTTCCAGCGTTGTGGGTACCAGCATTCCGCTGTTTTTTAAGAAAATTCATGTGGACCCGGCGGTGGCGTCCGGCCCCCTGATCACCACGGTAAACGACCTGGTGGCGGTGGTGACCTATTATGGACTCAGCTGGCTGTTGCTGATTCAGGCGCTGCATCTGGCAGGGTGATGAGGGACCCTGGCGGCCATGGCAGGCCTTAAGGCAGGGGAAAAGAATCACAAAGATATGAGTGAAATTTCGCGCAGCAGCGGTTGGAAGAGGAGAAAGAGAGAGTATGATTCGATTTAATAATGATTATAATCATGGAGCCCATCCACGGATTTTGGAGGCTCTGGCATCGACGAACGGGGAGAGCTATGGCGGCTACGGAATTGATCCCTGGTGTGAGAGGGCGGCGGAGGAGATTGGAAAATATCTGGACTGTCCGGAGGCGGCGGTACATTTTCTGGTGGGAGGCACCCAGGCTAATTTTACTGTGATTGCCTCCGCGCTGAAGCCGTTCCAGGCGGTGGTCTGTGCGGACAGCGGCCACATCCATGTTCATGAGACGGGGGCGGTGGAACATACCGGACATAAGATCCTGGCGCTGCCTGGTAAGGATGGGAAGATTACGGCAAAACAGATTGCCGGGGAGGCGGAAAAATACCGTGTCAGCGGAGTGCGAGAACATATCGTACAGCCGAAAATGGTGTATATTTCCTTTTCCACGGAATATGGAACCATCTACTCGAAAGGGGAGCTGGAGGAGATCAGCCGGGTATGTAAAGAATACGGGCTGTATCTGTTCGTGGACGGGGCAAGGCTGGGCTACGGCCTTGGGTCGTGCAGGGCGGATGTGACGCTGAAGGATCTGGCCCGTCTGACGGATGTGTTTTACATTGGAGGGACCAAGTGCGGCGCTCTGTTCGGGGAGGCGGTGGTGATCGTTAATCCGCTGCTGCAGGAGGATTTCCGAAGCTGCATGAAGCAGAATGGAGCCATGCTGGCCAAGGGCTGGCTGCTGGGGCTGCAGTTTTATGAGCTGTTCCGGGATGGCCTCTATTTTGAAATCACAAGAAAGGCCGATGAATACGCCATGCGGATAAAGAAAGCTTTTGAGGAGCGGGGCATCCCTTCTTATGTGGAGAGCTTTACCAACCAGCAGTTTGTGGTGGTGGAAAATTCCGTGGCGGAGAAGCTGGCGGAGAAATATGTGTTTGAATATGAGGAAAAAATCGATGAGAACCATTGCTGTATCCGTTTCTGTACCAGCTGGAGCATAAAGGCGGAGGAAGTGGATGCGCTGGTGAGGGATATTCTGGCGCTGTAGGGGGCCGGGCGATGCGGTGATAAAGCAGAAGAGGCCGGAAAAACGCGTATGTCCCGGGAAAACCGGGGAAATGGTATGCGGCGGCACATCATAAACAGAGAAAAGAAAATTCGGAGGAAATAACAGGTGGAAGGGGAACAGTTATTACGGCAGATTATCGGAGAGTTTGACTGCGAGGGAACGGTGGAGGAGTGCATCCCATACGGGGAAGGGCATATCAACAATACCTACCGGGTGGTTTGTGATCAGGAGGGAAAGAAGAACCGCTATATTCTCCAGAGCATCAACGGAAATGTGTTTAAGGAGCCGGAAAAGGTGATGGAGAATATTGTGAACGTTACCGCATGGCTGAAAAGGAGGATCCAGGAAAACGGAGGCGACGCAGAGAGGGAAACGCTGAATCTGATCAAGACCAGGGGTGGAAACTCCTATTACTTTGATCCGGAAGGAACCTGCTGGAGGATGTATTATTTTATCCGGGATGCGGTATCCTTTGAACAGGTAAAGGATGTTAATGATTTTTATCAGAGTGCGGTGGCCTTCGGGCGTTTTCAGCGGCTGCTGGCGGATTACCCGGCGCAGACGCTGCATGAGACGATCCCCGATTTTCACAATACGCAGGACCGGTTTTGCAAATTCAAAGAGGTGCTTAAGAAGGATCCCTGCGGCCGGGCGGCGGATGTGACGGAGGAGATTCAATTCGTTCTGGACCGGGAAGAGCTGGCAGGAGCTCTGTGCCGCCTTCAGGAGAAGGGAATCCTTCCCTTGAGAGTGACTCACAATGATACAAAGCTGAACAATGTCATGTTCGATAAGGAAAACCGGATGCCGATCTGTATTGTGGATCTGGACACGGTGATGCCGGGGCTTTCTGTGAATGATTTTGGGGATTCAATCCGTTTTGGAGCCAGCACGGCGGCGGAGGATGAGCGGGATCTGGAAAAGGTGTCCTGCGATCTGGAGCTGTACGAAGCCTACGTGAAGGGATTTATTGAGGGCTGCGAGGGCGCCCTGACGGAGGCGGAGCTGGACAATCTGCCCCTGGGAGCTATTATGATGACCTTCGAGTGCGGGATGCGCTTCCTGACAGACCATCTGGATGGAGACCATTATTTTAAGATTCACCGGGAAGGGCATAATCTGGACCGCTGCCGGACTCAGTTTAAGCTGGTGAAGGATATGGAAGAGAAGCTGGAGCAGATGAAAGCTATCGTGAATCAGTATAGGTAATTAAAAATAGTGTTTATATACATGGAGGTATAGCATGGCAAAGGAAAATGTTTGGAAAACTTATACGGAAGAACAGTGCCGGGAGGTAGAAGCCCTGGCCGGAAATTACAGGGCCTTTCTGGACAACGGAAAGACAGAGCGCGAATGCGTGAAGGAAACCGTCCGCCAGGCGGAGGCTGCCGGGTATGTGAATCTGGAACAGGTAATCCGGGAAGGGAAAACGCTGAAGGCCGGGGATAAGGTGTATGCGGTCTGCATGAACAAGGCTGTCGCGCTGTTCTTACTGGGGGAGGAGCCCATGAAGCAGGGAATGCGGATTTTGGGCGCCCATATCGATTCTCCCCGCCTGGATCTGAAGCAGAACCCATTATATGAAGACACGGAAATGGTCTATCTGGATACCCATTATTACGGCGGGGTGAAGAAATACCAGTGGGTGACCATTCCTTTAGCGATACATGGCGTGGTGGCGAAAAAGGATGGTACTGTGACGGAAATCTGTATCGGGGAAAAGGATACCGATCCGGTTTTCTGTGTAACCGATCTTCTGATTCATCTGGCCGGAGAGCAGATGGAGAAAAAAGCGAAGGTAGTCATTGAGGGAGAAAATCTGGATGTGCTGATCGGGAGCCGCCCGCTTTCAGCGGAAGATGTCTGTGAGAAGGCGGAGGAAACCTGCGGAGGGACATCCGGCGCAGAGGCGGAAGGATGCTGCAGTGAGGAGGATAAGAAGGGAAAAACGAAGGATGCAGTGAAGGCGGCTATCCTTAAAATCCTGAAAGAGAGCTACGGTATGGAGGAAGAGGATTTTCTTTCCGCAGAGCTGGAGATTGTTCCTGCCGGCAAGGCCCGGGACTGCGGCCTGGACCGCAGTATGGTGGCAGCCTACGGGCAGGATGACCGGGTATGCGGCTATACCTCCCTGGCAGCATTGCTGGAGATGACGGATGCGAAGCAGACCTGCTGCTGTCTGCTGGTAGATAAGGAGGAAATCGGCAGTGTGGGCGCCACGGGCATGCAGTCCCGCTTTTTTGAAAATACGGTGGCGGAGCTGATGAATTGCATGGGTCAGTACAGCGAGCTGGATCTGCGCCGCTGCCTGGCTAATTGCAAAATGCTATCCTCCGATGTAAGCGCAGCCTATGATCCTCTGTACGCTCAGGCCTTTGAAAAGAAAAATGCGGCTTATTTCGCAAAAGGACTAGTGTTTAATAAATATACTGGTTCCGCAGGAAAGGGCCGTTCCAACGATGCCAATGCGGAGTACATCGGCTGGATCCGCAGGGTGATGGAAGAGCAGCAGGTAGCCTTCCAGACCGCGGAGCTGGGCAAAGTGGATGTGGGCGGAGGCGGAACAATTGCCTATATCTCCGCCCTGTACGGGATGGAAGTGATCGACAGCGGCGTGCCGGTGCTGAATATGCACGCTCCCATGGAGATTACCAGCAAAGCAGATATTTATGAGGCGAAGAAAGGGTATCTGGCATTCCTGAAGGGATGAGGACGCAGGATGAGTCGGGGCCCCATGGCCATATACATCTGAAAAACATCTCCGGATACCAAGCAAAACTAAGATGGAGGCAGGGGGGGGGGGGGGGGGGGCGGGGGGGGGGGGGGGGGGGGGGGGGGGGGGTGGAGGGGGGGGGGGGGGGGGGGGG
>CAMNQN010000122.1 GCA_946549155.1 uncultured Lachnospiraceae bacterium
GGCTCCGCGCTTTCCCTTCCTGCGTCCTGCTAATTAACCAAACACGAAGAACATTAACCAGTGATAAAAAGAGGCGATGCAGGTTCAAACCTCCGGAAGCATCTCCGGATATTTGAGCCTGCACCGCCTCTGCATCATTCGTACCCTTCCGGGTATCCAAATGAATGAACTTAGTCCTGACAGGAATAATCTTTTATTTCCAGACTGCTTTGTATACCGTTTTCATGGTATTCACTCTGGAATCCGTAATGTTGGCAAGTGCCTGCACAATCGCATTGTAGGTATTCGGCCTGGACTGTTTGAGAGCGCCGGGGTTTTCACAGTAGTTCTTAAAGGACTCCGCAAAATACTCCGAACTGTTCTGTAAAACATACGCCTTATTGGAAGCAGTATATTTGGATTTTTCCGTATTGTACGCATTGGCAATCATGCTCTTTACCGCAGAGGTACCGCCCACAAACTCAACGAAATGTCCCAGCTCATGATATACTGTGGAATCCAGCTTCCGCAGTGTGATCGTCTGACTTCTTGCATCAAAACAGCCGGAATAGGAAACGCTTGGATTTACCACTACCTTAAAGCCCATACTGTCAAACGCGTTCAGTGCTCTGGAATCAGCAACAGACGCAACGTTTCTTATATTATAGGTTCCCGCCTCAGAAGCAGTGGACGCAGCAGGCGCGGCTGCCTTCTTATCGGATGATAAATTCGCAAGCTGTGTCGTAGTCGTAACTACAGTGGTAATCACCTTAGACTGCGTAGTTTTTACCTTAGAATTTTTTTTAGTCATAGTCTTAATTGTGGTATCCACTTTGGTACTTTTCTTTACCTTCTGCTTGCTGCTGGAAGTTGTCTTCGTGGTGGTCTTTGAAGACTTTTTCGTTGTGGTGCTGCTTTTCTTTGCCTTTGACCGCATTTTCGTTTTTTTCGTGGTAGTCTTTGTGGTCACCTTTCGTGTAGTTTTTGTACCGGATGCCAGCGGTACCTCATCCTGCTCCGCTTCAATCGTCTCCGGGTCCACAAAAGTAACCAGCTCCGGAATGTCGGACTTCCCTGAATTATGATAGGTCACAAGTCCCGTTCCAACAACCACCGCAGCTAACGCCAGACAAACAAATTTCTTTCCAATACCCTTATGCTCTTCAAAAAAATTCTTCTTCATCTTTTCCATCCTCTCTTTTTGCAATCAAATCCACATTGCAGTTCTGGGATGCTTACTCTTACGGAGAAAATCAGTCAGCGCATATTTTCCGTCAAAAAACCGCCTATATCGTCAGATATACGCGGCTGCCTCCTTCAAGATACGCATCTTAAAACCATCTGATCACCAGATGGTAAAATGTGGCAACCGGCTGTCCTAGTATCTGTCTACCTTAGACCCTTGGCTTTGCGTCCCAGTGTTTCCACAGGTTTGCCTTTTTATTTATCATCACAATTATATGCCGCTCGCCTGGAAATGTCAACCTCTTTTAGTACTTTTTCCAGGTTAAATTACTGTTCAGGTATCAATGTTCTTCGTGTTTTGTTAACTACCCGGACGCAGGAAGAGACGGGCGCACAGGGCCACAAGCATCTGGAAAATAACTCCGGATACCAAGAAAATCTAAGATGCAGCCGGGCGAAAATTTCGGGCACCTGAACAATAATCCGGTTAACATTTTTCCGGTGCTGTGCTAAAATGTTCCTGTTCTACTATTTGATACAGGAGAAAAAACTATGATCATCAAGGAAACCACCACCGCTTTTTCAGACTCTATTCTGCAAGCCCGCGGGTTAGACCCGGAGCACTGCGTATTTTTCGATATCGAGACCACCGGCTTTAAAGCCCGGACCTCCCATCTGTATCTGATCGGAGCAGCCTTTCGCTGCCCGGACACCTCCCGTTGGACAATACGGCAATGGCTGTCTGAAAACACCAGCGAAGAGGCTGCACTGCTGAACGCCTTTTCGGATTTTCTGTGCAGCTTTCATACGCTGCTGCACTTTAACGGGAAGCGCTTTGACCTTCCCTATCTGGAGGAAAAGTATACACAGCACCAGCTTATCTCCCCCCTCCGGTCCCTGGAATCCGTGGATCTCTACCAGGATTTCCGCCCGCTGAAATCCTTTTTACGCCTGGAGCACATGAACCAGAAAGCACTGGAAGGCTTTCTGGGCCTGGAGAGAAACGATCAGTATGACGGTGGAAGGCTGATTCCCGTATACAAATCTTTCTGCAAAACTGCTTCCCCGGAGGCGCTGCAGCTGCTTCTGCTCCACAATCAGGAGGATGTATCCGGAATGCTCGCATTAACCTCTCTCTATGGATACGTGGATTTCCTGACCCCTCCGGAGGATGCCCAGGTTTCACCCCAGTTTCTGGAAAACCGGGACGGCACCCGGAACCTGCTGCTCACTTTTCCCTTGCGTACCCCGGTTCCCACCCCGGTATCCCATTCCTGTCCCTTCGGCTATCTGACCATAAACAAAAGCACCGGAAAGCTTCTGCTGCCGATGCTTGATGGTACACTCTATTACTTTTTTGAGGATTATAAAAATTACTATTACCTGCCCCAGGAGGATCAGGCCATTCACAAAAGTGTGGCGGCCTATGTCGGGAAGGAATATCGCCAGCCCGCAAAACGGGAAAATTGCTACACCAAGAAAGCCGGCCTTTTCCTGCCCCAGCCGGAACCGCTTTTCACTCCTGCCTTCCGCCGGAAGTATAAGGATAACCTGTCCTGGTTTCTCTGGCAGGAGGAAGCGTGGATCACGCCTGACTCCTGGTCCCGGTATCTTGCCTCTCTGCTTCGCAGTATTGCTGCTGAAAGCCCATCGAACCAATAGCTATCAAAAAAAGCTGTCACAAAATAACAGGGGACATTACTGATATCCTGCTATTTTGCGACAGCCCATGCTTCACTATCTGCAAATATTCGTTAAAATTATTCCTCTACGGGAACCTCTTCTTCCACCGGAGCAGCCGTCTCCAGGGCTTTCATGCTCAGGCTGATCTTCTTATCCTCTTCGTTGAAATCCACTACCTTGGCAGTGATCTCCTGTCCGGCCTTCAGCACGTCAGAGGGCTTGTCCACATGCTCATGAGAAATCTGGGATACATGAAGCAGTGCGTCCACTCCCGGCTCCAGTTCTACGAAAGCACCGAAATCCGTCATGCGCGCCACGCGTCCGGTCACCACATTACCAGCCGCAAATTTCTCCGCCGCGTTCAGCCACGGATTCTTCTCCGGGAATTTCAGGCTCAGAGCAATCTTCTCACCGCTGATGTCCTTAATCAGAACCTCCAGCTTCTCGCCTACCTTAAATACCTTCTTCGGGTTCTCCACATGTCCCCAGGACATCTCAGAGATATGAAGCAGGCCGTCCGCTCCGCCCAAATCAATGAATGCACCGAAATCCGTCACATTCTTCACAACACCTTCTACCACATCGCCGATGGCAATTCTCTCAAAGAGTGCTTTCTGCATCTCAGCCTTTCTCGCAACTAAAAGCTGCTTGCGGTCACCGATAATTCTTCTTCTTCTGGGGTTAAACTCTGTGATAACAAACTCGATCTCCTGACCTGCGTATTTCTCCAGGTTCTTCTCATAGGTATCGGAAACCAGGCTAGCCGGGATAAATACGCGGGCCTCGTCTACCACTACGCTCAAACCGCCGCCAAGCACCTGAACCACCGGAGCTGTCAGAACCTCCTGGTTATTAAAGGCTTCTTCCAGTCTCTTATTTCCTTTTTCTGCTGCCAGTCTCTTATAAGTGAGAAGGATCTGTCCCTCTCCATCATTCACCTTCAGAACCTTTGCTTCCATGGTGTCGCCTTCATGTACCACTTCCCGAAGATCTACGCCATTGTCGTTGGTATATTCATTTCTGGTAATGATGCCATCTGCCTTACAGCCGATATTTAAGATGATCTCGTCTTCTTTTACGCCGATAACAGTACCTTCGACTACCTCTCCATTATGAATTGTTTTAAATGATTCTTCCAGCATTTGTTCAAAACTCAACTCAGACATTGTTTTGAAACCTCCTCAATCAAATTATTTGGGGTCGATGCCCCTGCTGTAATACCTACGCAACCCCTGGATGGCAATAGCCGAATATCCAAATCAACGAGTGTCTGTATATAGTAAGTATTTGCACATTCTTTTCTGCATATTTCAAATAACTTCTGTGTATTGGAACTGTGCTTTCCGCCAATGACGATCATGGCATCCGCCTGTCTCGCAATCTCTCTGGCTTCTGTCTGACGCTCTTCCGTCGCATTACATATGGTATTCAAAATATCAGAACTATCATACCGCACTTTTGAAATAATTTCAACTAATTTATCAAATTTCTTGTAATTAAATGTCGTCTGACTTACGATGCAGAGAGAATTTTTGCTTTCCCGGAAAGCCTGGGGCGGCATTTCGCTGTTTTTCGCGCTCCCAGCCACCCTACCAGGCTGTTTTTCCCCGCCTGCGGCCGCTTCCTTGGAGCGCACAAATTCCAGAGCCTCCTCCTGAGTCTCAATCACCGTCACCAAGCCCGAGGCCCATCCTCGGATTCCCTGCACCTCCGGATGGTTGGCGTTTCCAATGATAACGATGTCCGCGCCCTCTGCACTTTTTCTTTCTACAATTTTATGAATCTTCTTTACAAAGGGGCAGGTAGCGTCCACCAACTGAAGGCCCTGCGCCTCGATCATGCCGTATATATTCTTTGATACCCCATGGGAACGGATAATCACCGTTCCGTCTGTAATTTTACTCAGCTCCTCCTCATCGTGGATAACCACCACTCCCCGCTCCTCCAGATCCCGCACCACCTCTTCATTGTGAATGATGGGACCGTAGGTGTAAATGGGCTTTCTTCCCTTTTCTACCTGCTCATACACCTGGTTCACCGCCCGGCGCACGCCGAAGCAGAAACCTGCCGTCTTTGCAACGATCACTTCCATATCCCACTCTCCCTGCTATCTGCGCTCCGCTGCCAGCGACTTGATTTTATCCACCACTTCCTCTATGGTCATATAAGAGGAATCGATCCGTACCGCATCCTCCGCCTGCCGCAGCGGGGCGGTCGCCCTGTGCATGTCCCGGTAATCCCTCTCCTCTATATCCTTCTCGATTTTTTCCAGCGTACACTGCTCTCCCTTTTCCTGCTGCTCCAAATATCTTCTCCTGGCCCGGGCCTCAATGGACGCGGTGAGATAAACTTTCAACTGGGCGTCCGGCAGAATCATGGTTCCGATGTCCCGGCCATCCATAAGCACATCAAATCTGGCCGCCAGAGATCTCTGCAGCTCCAGCAGCTTTGCCCGGACGATGGGTTTCGCGGAGGAACGGCTGGCCATCCTGCTCACCTCTTCTGTGCGGATCAGCCCCGTAACATTCTCCCCATTCAGCTTCATCTGCTGCTCCCCATTTTCATAGGCAATGGAAATCTCCATCCCTTCCAATGCCGCTGCCAGCTCCTGTTCCTGCTCACAGTCCACCTGATTTCTCAGCAGGTATAACGCGATGGTGCGGTACATCGCCCCGGTGTCCACATAGATAAATCCCAATTCCTCCGCCACCCGTTTTGCGATGGTGCTCTTTCCTGCTCCTGCAGGCCCGTCTATGGCAATATTAAAGCTCATTCTGTTTTCCTCCCTTTTTCTCACATTTGAGCGGCGCCCTTTCCTGCCGCATAGCCGGTAGACCAGGCAATCTGCAAATTAAAGCCCCCCGTCACCGCATCCAGATCCAGCACTTCACCGGCAAAATACATCCCGCTCACCTTCTTCGACTCCATGGTAGCCGGCTCAATCTCCTTTACGGAAACGCCGCCCCGGGTAATAATAGCCTCCCTGTACCCGCGAAGCCCCGTAACCGTCAGTTCAAATTCCTTCGTAACCCTTATCAGCCCCCGGCGCTCCTCTCTTGAAATATCATGCACCGGCTTCTCCGGAGAAATCCCGCTGCGTTCCAGGATCACCGATATCAGCTTGGCCGGATACAGGGTGCCCAAAATATTTTTAAACTGCTTATTTTTATTCGTCTCAAATTCCCGCAGGATCCGGGCATCCAGCTGTTCCTCTGTCAGCGCCGGTTTCAGATCGATTCGCAGTTTCAGGGGATGATCCTTCAACTTTTTCTGTATCTGGCTGCTGGCGCTTAAGATCAAAGGCCCCGTCACTCCGAAATGGGTGAACATCATCTCCCCAAAATCCTCATACAGCAGCTTTCTTCCGTCATAAATGCTCACCTGCACATTCCGCAGGGACAATCCCTGCATCCGGGCTGCGTCCGCCTCCAGAATATTCAACGGCACCAGGGAGGGCGACAGCTCCGTCACCGCGTGGCCGGTCTCCCTGGCAAACCGGTAGCCATCCCCGTCGGAACCGGTGGAGGCATAGGACAGGCCGCCGGTGGCTACAATCACCGCGTCTGCCTTCACCTCACGCCCATCCTTCAGGCGCACTCCAACGGCCGCCGTTTGTGACCCGCCCGCCGTCAGTATCCGCTCCACTGCTGTATTCAGGTGCACGGAAACGCCCAGCCGCTTCAGTTCCCCCGCCAGTGCGGCAATCACATCGGAGGAATGATCCGATACCGGAAACACCCGGCAGCCCCGCTCTGTTTTTGTTTTCATTCCGCAGTTCTCGAAAAAGGCGATGGTATCCTGATTCGTAAAGCCATAAAAGGCACTGTAGAGGAACTTGCGGTTCGTGCAAACGCTCTCAAATAATGTCTCCATATCACAGGCATTCGTCAGGTTGCACCGCCCCTTCCCTGTGATATAAAGTTTCTTTCCCAGCTTCTCATTCTTCTCAAAAAGCGCTACCCGGCAGCCCTCCCGGGCCGCCGCAATAGCCGCAAACATCCCTGCCGCACCGCCTCCCACAACTGCTACGCTATCGGCCATTTTCTTTTTCTCCCCCCTTCTGTTCTCCGTCTCCGCAGTCCAGCTCAAACCAGAATTCCACGCCGTCAGGGCAATTTCGCACTCCGTACTTCTGATGGAAAGAATCCATAATCGCCTTCACGATGGACAATCCTACGCCGCTTCCGCCGTACTCCCTGGTCCTGGCCTTATCCACTTTATAAAATTTAATCCAGATCTGATCAATATCCTCTTCCGGAATGGGGTTCCCCGTGTTAAATACCGTCACTCTGGTCTTTCCATTCTCCACGGCGGCGCCGATTCTGATTCTCCGCTCCCCTTCCACATGATTCAGGGCATTGCTCACGTAGTTGGTCAGAACCTCCTCCACCTTAAACTCATCTCCCCAAACGTGCAGACAGTCCGGGCCCTGATAGGACAGCTCTGCCTCCTTCTGCTGGGCCAGAATTTGAACGGACTGCAATTTCCCCTGAATCAGCGGCACCAGGTCAAAACGCTCCATATTTACCTGATCGTTGCCAAATTCCAGCTGGTTCAGCGTCAAAAGCTTCTGCACCATCCGATTCATCTTCCCTGCCTCGTCCATAATCACGTCGCAGTAAAACTCCCGGCTCTCCGCGTCGTCATTGATGCACTCCTGCAGCCCTTCCGCATACCCCTGAATCAGGGCCAGAGGTGTTTTCAGCTCATGGGACACATTGGATAAAAATTCCTTTCGCATCTCGTCCACCTGGACCTTCCGCTCAATGTCCTTCTGCAGCTCATTGTTGGCCGCCTTTAATTGGGAAATCGCCTGCTCCAGATTTTCCGACATCCGATTGAAATGCGCCCCCAGCTGGCCGATCTCATTTTTTCCCCCGCTGGTGTACTTCGCATCGAAATCCAGATTCGCCATCCTGCGGGACAGCTCCGTCAGCTCCTGAATAGGCCGGGCAATCTTCTTGGACAGCCAATAAATCCAAAAAAAGCTGAAAACCACCACCGCCAGACTGATATACATCATAAACTCATTGGAAATATCGGCGCTTGATGTAATGCTGGCCAGCGGGATCCGCATGATGCAGTAGCCTCCCGATGCCAGGTCTCCCCAGATTTCCAGAAATTCCGTTTCCACCATGGAATCCGTCATCTTCTGAATCGTATAATTATCTGTCTGTTTAAGCACCTCGGCGTCATTGGCATCCATCCCCGTAATGTAGCCGAACAGACGGCCCGCCATCAGATTCTTATTGCTGTTGGTGCTGTAGATCAGCGTGTGAAAATTCTTATCCACCACCACCAGCGTAATGTTATTGGAATTGCAGATGTCCTGGAAGGAGGTATTGAAATAGTTCTCATCCGCCCCCTCTGCCTCCGTAATGTGCTCATCCACCATCCGGTAGGCCCGCACCAGCGTCCTCTGCATCTTCATCGTATAAAATCTTTCCAAAAACACATTATTGATCAGCAGATTAGCTGCCAGCACCACAGACATCAGCCCGATGAATGTCGCGGTCATCTGCCTGGAAATCGAGTGTTTCATTCATCCACCTCAAATTTATATCCCATGCCCCAGATGGTCTTGATATATTCTCCCCGGGCGCCCATCTTACTTCTCAGCTTTTTCACATGGGTGTCAATGGTCCTGGCATCCCCGAAGTAATCATAGTTCCACACACTGTTCAAAATCTTTTCCCTGGAGAGGGCCAGCCCCAGATTTTCCACAAAATAGGTCAGGAGTTCAAATTCCTTGTAGCTTAAATCCACATTTTTCCCATCAATCAGCACCTGATGGGCCGCCCGGTTAATCTCGATGGCACCCGCTTTCAAAATTTCATCCGCATTCATAACATTCGTTCTGCGCAGGATCGCCTCCACCCGGGCCACAAGGATTTTGGGACTGAACGGCTTTGTGATATACTCGTCCACCCCCAGTTCAAAACCAAGAAGCTCATCCCGCTCATCACTCTTAGCCGTCAGCATGATAATGGGAACCTTGGAATATTTCCGGATCTCCCGGCAGACCTGCCAGCCGTCCATATTCGGCATCATCACATCCAAAATCACCAGCGCAATATCATTCTGCCGGAAAAAAATATCGATGGCCTCCGCTCCGTCGCCGGCTTCCAGAACCTCAAATTCCTTTTTCACCAAAAAGTCCCTCACCAGCTTACGCATCCTGCTCTCATCATCCACCACCAAAACCTTCAATGTATCCATATTCATCCTCCCCTGTCGCAGCCGGAAAACACGCCGCCCTCTTCCTTCCGGCGGCATATCATCCCTTTCTTTTTATAAATATAATACAGATTTCCTCCCATCCTAGCACGGGTTTATGATCATTATGTGAACGTTCTTACGCATCTGCAATTTTTTCGATTTTATACTTAATCTCCTGCATCCTCTGGTCCGTCTCAGCGATCACATTGGCTGCCTCCAAAAGCTCCCTGCTGATCTCGTCAATCCCCTCCATCATCTCAATATCCTTTTTATAGCGAAGCTGATGCTCTAAACTGGCCCAGAAATTCATGGCAATCGTGCGAATCTGCACCTCCACCCGCATAATCTGTTTGCACTTCGCAAAAAAGATGGGAATCTCCACAATCATATGGTAACTGCGGTAACCGTTAGACTTGGGATTCCGGATATAATCCTTCGTGCTGACCACCCGGACATCGTCCTGCCGCCCCAAAAGATTCACCACATTATAAATATCGTCAATAAAATTGCAGATAACCCTGATTCCCGCCACGTCATTGAGATTCCTGGTGATATTCTTCACACTGATCTCCAGATTATCCTTTTTCAGCTTCCGGTAAATGCTCATGGGGCTTTTAACCCGGCTCTCGATGCTGGAAATAGGATTTCGCTTATACCGCACGGAAAACTCCCGGTCCAGCACCTCCAGCTTTGTGCGTACCTCTAAAATGGCGCACTCATACATCATCATCAATTCTTCAAACTGCTTCGTCTCCGAAAATATTATATTTGATTCATCCATCCGTATCTTCCTCCGCTGAGCGGTTTTCGCATAATTTGTTTCTATTCTAGCATACAATGAAAAAGATTACTAACAAAATTTTGCGCGGCAGCCGCCGGATAAGCATTCGTCTATTTTGCGTTATAATCATATTCGTGTTTAGTTAACTACCAGGACGCAGGAAAAGACGGGGCCGGGCGGGCAGATCCCTCTGGAAAACTGCTCTGGATACAAGAAACGCTAGGATGGAGCCGCCCTCCGCTTCCGGGCACCGGGGCAGT
>CAMNQN010000123.1 GCA_946549155.1 uncultured Lachnospiraceae bacterium
AGGAGATTTATGAGAAAACTAGCTCTGAAGGATGAAATATTGCTGAGTATAGACAAGCCGGCCCGCTATATCGGGAATGAAGTCAACTCAGTGATGAAAGAAAAGGATCAGGTAGATATCCGTTTCGCTATGTGCTTTCCGGACGTGTATGAGATCGGGATGTCCCATTTGGGCATTCAGATTCTCTATGATATGTTTAATAAACGGGAAGATACCTGGTGCGAGCGGGTGTATTCACCCTGGGTGGATTTGGATAAGGTGATGAGGGAAAAGCAGATCCCGCTGTTTGCCCTGGAGTCCCAGGAGCCCATTAAGGAGTTTGATTTTTTGGGTATCACCCTCCAGTACGAAATGTGTTATACGAATATTTTACAGGTTCTGGAGCTGAGCCAGATTCCGCTGATGGCACAGGATCGGCTGGGCTGGGAGTATCCCATCGTGATTGGTGGCGGCCCCTGCGCCTACAATCCGGAGCCGTTGGCGGATTTTTTTGATCTGTTTTATATAGGAGAGGGCGAGACGGTTTACGATCAGTTGCTGGATCTGTATAAGGAGTGCAGGGCGGCCTGCTGTTCCAGAGGGGAATTTCTTCATCAGGCGGCGAAGATTCCCGGTATCTATGTGCCTTCCCTGTATGAGGTGACTTATAAAGAGGACGGGACCATAGAGGCTTTCCGGCCAAAGGAGCCGGATATCCCGGCGGTGATCGAAAAGCAGGTGGTGACGGATATGAGCGGGGCATCCTATCCGGAGGCTCCGGTGGTGCCCTTTATCAAGGTAACGCAGGACCGGGTGGTGCTTGAGATTCAGCGGGGCTGTATCCGGGGCTGCCGGTTCTGCCAGGCGGGGATGCTGTACCGTCCCACCAGAGAGCGGGAGCTGGAGGTTCTGAAGCAGCGGGCTTATGCCATGCTGAAAAATACCGGCCATGAGGAGATTTCCCTGAGTTCCTTAAGCTCCAGTGATTATTCCCAGCTGGAGGGTATCGTAAATTTCCTTATCGACGAGTTCCGGGACAAAAATATCAATATTTCCCTGCCTTCCCTGCGCATCGACGCCTTCTCCCTGAATGTGATGAGTAAGGTGCAGGATGTGCGGAAGAGCAGCCTGACCTTCGCTCCGGAGGCCGGTTCCCAGCGGTTACGGGACGTAATCAACAAAGGGCTGACGGAAGAGGTGATCCTGAAGGGCGCCGGGGAAGCGTTTCACGGTGGCTGGAATAAGGTGAAGCTTTATTTCATGCTGGGACTTCCCACGGAGACGGAGGAGGATCAGAAGGCGATTGCCCATCTGGCCAACGAGATTGCGGTGAAATATTATGAGATTCCGAAGGAGCAGCGAAACGGAAAATGTCAGATTACGGTGAGCACCTCCTTCTTTGTGCCAAAGCCCTTCACCCCCTTCCAATGGGCATCCATGTATGATCCGGGGGATTATCTGGGCTTTGCCCGGGTGGTGAATCACGAGATCAAATCCATGCTGAATCAGAAGAGCATCAGGTACAACTGGCATGAAGCAGATGTGACGGTACTGGAAGGATTTCTGGCCAGAGGCGACAGAAAAGCTTCCAGGGTGATTCTGGAGGCTTACCGCCTTGGCGCGCTCTTTGACGCCTGGACGGAATTCTGGGATTACAGCCGGTGGCTGCAGGCCTTTGAAAATACAGGCATTGATATGGATTTTTACACAAAGCGGGTCCGCGGTGAGGAAGAAATCTTCCCCTGGGATTTCATAGATATCGGTGTGACGAAAAAATTCCTGCTGAAAGAATGGCAGCGTGCCCGCCAGGAGCAGGTGACGCAAAACTGCCGGGCAGGCTGCAGCGGCTGCGGCGCCGCCCGGTATGGCGTGGGCGTGTGTAAAGAGGAGCGAGTTGAAATGGGAGGTGCCCGTCATGAAAGTGAGAATTAAATTTGCCAAGTACGGCGTGATGAAATTTATCGGGCATCTTGATGTGATGCGCTACTTTCAGAAGGCGCTGCGCCGGGCCGATATAGATATTAAATTTACAGAGGGAATGAGTCCCCATATGGTGATGTCCTTCGCGGCTCCCCTGGGTGTGGGACTCACCAGTGTGGGCGAGTATGTGGACATTGAACTGCGCACACCCATCACCACGGAAAAAGCGCTGGAGCAGTTGAATAGGGTGATGGTGGAGGGGATGGAGATTCTGGATTTTCGCCGGATCGAGGAGGGAAAAGCCGGAAAGGCCATGTCCCTGGTGGCGGCCGCGGATTATACGGTGACCTTCCGGAAGGGATGTGCACCGGAGGGCGACTGGCAGTCCGGCCTTGCTGAATTCTTTGCGCTCCGGAGCATCCCGGTGACGAAAGAGACGAAAAAGGGGACTAGCCAGGTAGATATCCGTCCCATGATTTACCGGCTTTCGGTGCAGGCGGGCGTGATTGCCATGCAACTGGCCACTGGCAGCGCCGCAAATCTGAAGCCGGAGCTGGTGATGGAGGCCTACGCCCGGTGGAAAGGCTTTGAACTGCCCCCATTTGCCCTGGAGGTGAACCGTTGCGAGGTTTACGCGGATTTGGGAACGGATGGCCTTCACAAATTTGTGTCATTGAATGAGCTGGGAGAAGTGATTGAGTAGGATATGCAGAAATATTGTATCGCGAACATAGAGAACAGAATCGTATCCTTCCTGATCGATGCGGACGGCCGTACGGTGGAGATTCACTGCGATACCCCGGACGGTCCGGCGCTGCTGGGGAATATCTATGTAGGAAAAGTCAAAAACATAGCGAAGAATTTACAGGCTGCCTTTGTGGAGATTGAGCCGGGGCTGATCTGCTATCTGCCGCTGGAGGATTTAAACGCCCCCCTGTTTACCAGAAAGGGGACTTCCAAAAACCTGCAGCAGGGCGATGAGCTGGTGGTGCAGATTTCCCGGGAGGCCATCAAAAGCAAGGCCCCTGCCCTGACCACGAACCTGAGCTTCCAGGGAAAGTATGTGATACTGGAGCCAGGGAAAACCGGTATCGGTGTCTCCAAAAAGCTGCCGGAGCCGGAGCGGATACGGCTGCGCAGCCTGGGCGGGGAGCTGATGGAAGAACTGGCGGAGGAAAGTACCCGGGATTACGGTATTCTCCTGCGCACCAACGCCGCGGATGCTTCCCGGGAGGAAATCCGTTCGGAACTGGAGGCGCTGCTCCTGCGATATCGGAAAATCAGGGAAACAGCTCCCTACCGCACCTGCTATTCCTGTCTGTATCAGTCACCGGCCATGTGGCTGAAGCGGATGACCGCCCTTCGATTCCGGGAACTGGAGGCTATTATAATAGAAGAAGAGGAATTATACGAGCAGGCGGAGCGTTACCTGGAGGCGGAACAGCCGAAAATAAGCGAGCGCCTGATCCGTTACCAGGATCCGCTGCTTCCTTTAAATAAGCTGTATTCCATGGAGCGCCGGCTGGAGGAGGCGTTAAGCGAGCGGGTCTGGATGAAATCCGGCGCTTATCTGGTGATTCAGCCCACGGAAGCTCTTACAGTGGTGGATGTAAACAGCGGAAAAAATGAAACCGGAAAGCAAAAAGAGGCGGCGATTCTGAAGGTAAATCTGGAAGCGGCCAGGGAGACCGCCAGACAGCTGCGTCTGCGGAATCTTTCCGGTATCATTATCATAGACTTCATAAATATGGAAAAAGAAGAATCCCAAAATCAGGTGATGGAAGAGCTGCGGCGCTGTCTTCTTCCGGATCCGGTGCAGGCCCGGGCAGTGGATATGACAAAGCTGAACCTGGTGGAAATCACACGAAAGAAAGTGGAACGGCCTCTGCGGGAGCAGATTCAGTTCTGATTTTTTTAAAAGTATACTGGAAAAAGAAAATGAGGAAGAGTAAGGAGAAAATATGGGTGGATTTTTTGGAGTTGCATCAAAGAACAATTGCGTGTTAGAGGTTTTTTATGGAACGGACTATCATTCCCATCTGGGAACCAGGCGGGGCGGCATGGCGATCTGCGGAGAGCGGGGCTTCCAGCGGGCGATTCATAATATCGAAAATTCGCCGTTTCGAACGAAATTTGAGAAGGATGCCGATGAGATGGAGGGGAATCTGGGGATTGGCTGTATTTCAGACTATGAGCCCCAGCCTTTGCTGATTCAGTCCCATCTGGGAAGCTTTGCCATCACCACAGTGGGAAAGATCAATAATGAGAGCGAGCTGCTGAGCTATATCTATGAAGACGGAAATACCCATTTCCAGGAGATGAGCGGCAGCCAGGTCAATGCCACGGAGCTGGTGGCGGCCCTGATCTGCAAGAAAGACAGTATCGTAGAGGGAATCCAGTATGTTCAGCAGATCGTAAAGGGTTCCATGACGCTGCTGGTCATGACCAGGGAAGGCATCTATGCTGCCAGGGATTATTACGGCAGGACTCCGGTGGTGATCGGGCAGCGGGAGGATGGCTACTGTGCCTCCTTTGAAAGCTTCGCCTATATTAACCTGGGTTATACCGACTACAAGGAGCTGGGTCCGGCGGAGATTGTCTACCTTACGCCGGACAGCGTGACCAGCGTCAGCCCCGCCAGAGAAGAGATGCGAATCTGCTCCTTCCTGTGGGTGTACTATGGGTATCCCACCTCCTCCTATGAGGGACTGAATGTGGAGGAGATGCGTTACAAGTGCGGAAGTATGCTGGCGAAACGGGATAAGGGAAGAGTGGAGCCGGATGTGGTGGCTGGTGTGCCGGATTCCGGTATCGCTCATGCCATCGGCTATGCCAATGAATCCAAGGTGCCCTTTACCCGGCCCTTTATCAAGTATACGCCCACCTGGCCGCGTTCCTTTATGCCCACAAAGCAGGAGCAGAGAAACCTGATTGCCAAGATGAAGCTGATTCCGGTAAAGGCGCTGATCAAGGACAAAAAGCTGCTGCTCATCGATGATTCCATCGTCAGGGGGACCCAGCTGGGGGAGACCACAGAATTCCTGTATCAGAGCGGAGCTAAGGAAGTGCATATTCGTCCCGCCTGTCCGCCCTTGCTGTACGGCTGCAAATACCTGAATTTCTCCCGTTCCAAATCCGAGATGGACCTGATTACGAGGCGGGTGATCCGGGAGCGGGAGGGGGAGAACGTATCCAGGGAAATTCTGGATGACTACGCGAATCCCTGCAGCAAGCGCTACGAGGAGATGCTGGAAACCATCCGTAAGGAGCTGAATTTTACTACGCTGCATTATCACCGGCTGGATGACCTGAAGGCCTCCATCGGGATTTCCCCCTGTAAGCTGTGTACGTATTGCTTTAATGGAAAAGAATAAGTATCCAAGACACTTTTAGGTCAAAAAATAAAAAAGAGGGCATCGCTCATTCATCTGATTTGATGATTTTGCGATGTCCTTTTTTTTATCGAAGCTTTGCCCGGTGGATATCATTTACAAGCTGCTGGATGTGAGACACCTCCTCCAGCGACAGACCACTGGCATCGATAAAGTATCGTTGATCCATTTCCAGCAGAAAATCACAGCTTACCGAAAAATACCTGGCAATTCGTACCAACATATCTATTGACGGAAGTATATTATTATTTTCCCAATTTGAAACTGCCTGCTTTGTGACTCCGAGATTTCGAGCTAATTCGACCTGGCTTAAACCGTAGGATTTTCTTAAATTATGCATAATTTCGCCAAACATATCGCACTCCTTTTTTACAAAACATAAAGCAAGCTTAAATCAAAAAAAATATATTTACAAAATACTAAAGTCAATATATAATTGACAGGTAAATATATGCATCATCAAAATGAAAAAGAACGGTGCGCTGAAGATAAGTATGATCATCAAATGGTAAAAGAAGGAAGGATGAATGATGTGCGGTCAATTACAGATATGCATTGTCATATCCTGCCGGGAATAGATGATGGGGCGAAGGATTTGGATGAATGCATGGCAGTGTTGGCGGAAGCCAGGAACCAGAAAATCAGCCAGATCATTGTGACCCCTCATTTCCATGCGGGGAAATACATGCCGGATGGCGCACAGGTGGAAGATATCCTGAGGGAAGTGCGAATGGAAATCCGACGGCTGCGAATGGATATCCGGCTGTATCCTGGTCACGAGTGCTATTACTATTCCGACTTGGTGGAGGATCTTGACAGCAAAAGAGCGCTGACCCTGGCGGGCAGCCGGTATGTGCTGGTGGAATTTGAGCCGGACTGTACCTTCAGCTACCTTCTGTATGGAGTACAGGAGCTCCTGCGGGGAGGGTATATCCCGATACTGGCCCATTTTGAACGCTACGCCTGCCTGACAAAACAGGAGCGGCTGCGGCAGCTAAAGGAGCGGGGATGCCTTTTGCAGATGAACTTCAGTACGCTTCTGCGAAAAGACAGCTTCTTTCACAGGCAGCCCTGGAAAAATATGGTGCGCAGCGGAGCGGTGGATTTTCTGGGAAGTGATTGTCACGGCACACGCTTTCGCCCGCTGCATGTTGGGGAAAGCCTATCCTGGATGATCCGTGAGGTGAAGCCCGGGGAAGTGCAGCGGATCCTGGAGACAAATATTGAAAAAATACTGAGAAACGAATGAGGAAGCTATGGAAAATTTACAGGAACAGGTTATGAAACCGCAGGATGAGGAGATTGAGATTGATCTGAAAGAGATTTTCTTTCTGCTCCTGCACAGTTGGAAAATGATTTTTATGGCGATGCTGGCGGGGGCGGTGCTCCTGGGCGGTTATCATACTTTTTTGCTTGGCCCCTCCTACAGGGCGGATGCGGAGCTTTACATAACCAATACGGACTCCGTGGTGACCTTTTCTGATTTACAGCTGAGCTCTGCGTTGACAGATGACTATGCGCAGATCATTAAGAGCCGTACCGTGTTAAACCGGGTGATTGAGCAGCTGGGACTGGAATTGGATTACCGGCAGCTGCAGGGGCTGGTGGAGGTGGAAAATCCGGATTCTACGCATATCATTCAGATTAACGTTACCTGCGATGATCTGGAAATGAGCCGGAATATTGCCAACGCGCTGCTGAATATCGGCATTGAGCAGATCTATCAGATTATCGGCAGCAGCGAGCCTACAATTATAGATTATTCCAAGGCGGAAGCGGTGGAGGATGTGACACCCAGCCTTTTGAAATATCTGATGATCGGCGCACTGCTTGGCGCCTTTGCCATCAGCGCCGTGCTGATTGTGCGTATGATGATGAACACCACGATAAAGTCGGAGGATGATATCAGCAGGTACCTGCAGCTTCCGGTGCTTGCGGCGGTTCCCTATTACAAAAAATGACAGAGAAAGCGAGAAGAGATGATGGAACAAAAGCAGATGTGGCAGCAGCGCCCGCCAATCCCTAATATTCCGAAAAAGGTTACACCTAATATTGAACCCCTTCCCTTTCAGGCGAGGGAGGCAATCAATGTACTTCGGGGAAATATTCAATTAAGCGGATATAATTTAAAGACCATTGCGGTAACCAGCGCGTTGGCTCATGAGGGAAAATCCTCCACGGCGTTTCGGCTGGCGAAGAGCCTGGCTTCTCTGGATAAAAAAACATTATATCTGGACTGCGATATTCGAAATTCTGCCACCCTGTCCCGCTATGATATTCGCCAGAAGGTGCAGGGGCTCAGTGAATTTCTCTGCGGCAGCGTTCCGCTGTTCGATATTATTTATAAAACGGACGACCGTTTCCTGGACATGATTTTTACAGGCGCGGTGGCGCCTAATCCCAGTGAGCTGATATCCGGTCCCTTATTTGACCGGATGATGAATTACGTGCGGGAAAACTACGATTATGTCATCGTGGATACGGCCCCGGTAAATCCCGTCATTGACGGTACGCTGATTGCAAAGAAATGTGACGGAACCATTCTGGTGGTGGAAAGCGGACTGACAGAGCGGGAACAGGTGGTGCATGCCAAGAAGCAGCTGGAATATGCCGGCATCAAAATTTTGGGTGTAGTGCTGAACAAGGTGGGAACCCGAAAGAGCGGTTACGGATATGGCTACGGCTACGGATATGGTTATGGCTATGGCTATGGATATGGCTATGGAGAGGAAAAAACCTCCAGAAAACAGCACAAAAAAGTGAGAAAACAAAAAACCTCCGCAAACAGTGAAGCTTAAAAATAAAGGCGATGAAATATGGACACACATGAGAGGGAGCGCAGATACCGGCGAAAAAAACAGAATAAAGGATGGAAAATTTTCGCTGTGGCGCTGGCTCTTGTGCTGGCGGCAGGCGGCGGGATATGGGCCTGTCAGATGCGGGATGCGCGGCAAAAGCGCCATGTGACCGCCGGAAAATCTGTAAATATGGGAAGCGGTTACCGGAATGTGACCTATAAGGGCAAACGGTATCAGTATAACTCGCTGATCACCACGGTTCTGTATGCAGGTATCGATTCAGAGGGAAGGATGCGGGAATACGGCTATACCGACGCTCCCCGGGCAGACAGTATTAACCTGGTGGTGCTGGATAAGAAGCATCAGAAAATGACAGTATTGGCCATCAACCGTGATGCCATGACAGAGATACGTAGATATGGAGCCTCCGGAAAGGACCGAGGCACTTATGTGAGTCATCTGGGCCTGGCCTATACCTACGGGGACGGAGGCGAAATAAGCTGTGAAAATCTTCGGGAGGCTGTTTCCACACTGTTTAAGGGAATCCCCATCAATGAATACGTGGTGACGAACCGTTCCTCCATGCCCTATATCAACGATCTGGTGGGGGGAGTGACAGTGACAGTGCCGAATAACGATCTGGCATCGAAGTATCCGGAATTTCAGGCCGGAGCGCAGGTAGAGCTGAATGCGGATAATATTGAGACGTATCTGCGAAAACGGGATACGGGGGAAAATTTCAGCAACGAGGGCAGGATAGAACGTCAGAAAAGCTATATGACGGCCTATATAGAGAAGTTCAGGGCGCTGCTTGAGCAGGACCTGAACGGCACCTGGAACAGGGTGTCCGACATGGATGATTACATTCAGACCAGCATCACGAAAAATAAGTATCTGAAGCTGGCGAATTTGGTGTCTGAGGTTTCCTTCACATCAGAGGATTTCTGCGTGTTGGAGGGAGAGGATCAGGCAGGAGAGCTTCATGACGAGTTTTATGTCGATGAGGACGCCCTCTACGAAAAAGTGATAGAGCTTTTTTACGAGGAACTTTAACTCCGGTTTGAACTTTGAAAAAAGTTTGAACATAGATTGCCTTCCTATGAAGGCAAAATTTCAGAGAAAGGAGGAGATAACCATGAAGAAGTTAACAGCATTACTGTGTGCCGCAGTCATGACCCTGGGAATGACTGCTTCCGCTTTTGCAAACCCCAGTATTTCAACTGTGGCGGTAGACAAGGTGACGGTATCCGCAGAAACCGCAGCGATTCTTCCGGCAGGAAAATCCCTGGAGGCTCGTGAAGCGAATCCCACCGATTACAAAAGCAGCGAAGCAGCGGAAGCCGTTACAAAATTGAATGACGACGCACAGACAGTTACCGTAGCAGAGCTTCTTACGATTCTGAAAGTGGACACCACTGCGGAGATTAAGACAGAGAGCGGTACGGTAATTGACCCGGGTGCTTACGAGCCGCTGGTGAAGTTCGCGGATCTGGTAGTTACAGATGGAGCAACTGTGGAGTACGACATCAATGGCCAGGTGACAGCAGTGAAACTGACCATTACTCTGGAGGCGGTGAAGGCTGCCGCTGCGGAGAATCTGCTGATTATGCAGATCAATCCGGTTACCGGTGAAGTACACTTCATTGAGATCAGTGAAGAGGACTTTGATCCGGAGACAGGAGAAATCACTGTAACATTTCCGTGCCTGGGACCGTTTACTGTCCTGGAGAAATAATTATTTAACGGAAAGCGGGCTGGAAAAAGCATGTGGGAAACCAGGGCTTTTTCCGCCTGTCAAAAAAGAAAAATAAGACAATGAAACAAGAGATTAAGGCTGGGAGGAACAGGATCCTAT
>CAMNQN010000124.1 GCA_946549155.1 uncultured Lachnospiraceae bacterium
ATCAAACCGAACCTGCTGGGGCAGGTGCGGGCGCAGGAGGGAGCCACTACCCACCCGGAGGTGGTGGAGGGTCTGATTGAATATCTGCAGGAGCAGGGCTTTACCAATCTGGTGATGCTGGAGGGCTCCTGGGTGGGGGATTCCACGGAGGAGACGGTCTTGTACTGCGGATATGACCGGATTTCAGAAAAGTATGGCGTTCCTTTCTGGGATATGCAGAAGGAGAGGGGAGAGGAGGTGGACTGCGGCGGCCTGAAGCTGAATATCTGCCGGAGGGCAAGAGCGGTCGAATTTCTGATTAACGTGCCGGTGCTAAAGGGTCACTGCCAGACCAGGATTACCTGTGCTCTGAAAAATATGAAGGGTCTGCTTCCCAACAGTGAAAAGCGGCGGTTTCACCGGATGGGGCTCCATGACCCCATTGCTCATCTGGCATTGGGAATCCATCAGGATTTTATCCTGGTGGACAGTATCTGCGGGGACCTCACCTTTGAGGACGGAGGAAATCCGGTGGAGCAGAATCGCCTGATGGCAGCCCTGGATCCGGTGCTCTGCGACGCCTATGGCTGTTCCCTTTTGGGGATTCCCGTGGAGCAGGTTCCCTATATTACCACGGCTGCCCGTCTGGGGGTGGGAAGCTGCTGCGTCGGGCAGGCCAATGTCATCTGCCTGAAAGAAAGGGAAGGGGCGGCTTCGGAGGAGGGCGGCTACCGCCAGGTCATGAAGCTGGCAGAGAAAGCGGAGGAGGTGGATTCCTGCAGCGCCTGTTATGGATATCTGATTCCCGCACTGCAAATGCTGGAACAGGAGGGCCTTCTGGACCGCCTTACCGGGAAAATTTGCATCGGTCAGGGCCATCGGGGCAGAACCGGCGAGCTGGGCGTGGGCAATTGTACGAAAAAATTCCGCCATACGTTGGAGGGCTGTCCGCCCACAGAGAATCAGATGTACGAATTTCTGAAAGCGTACATTACTAAAAATACGCAGAAATGAAAGGTATATTCGTGTTTTGTTAAGTAGCAGGACGCAGGAAAAGACGGGGCCGGGTAATTAACCAAACACGAACATAAGATAAACAGGAATTTTTAATCCTTAAGAAAAACTAAAATCGCAGAGGTGTCGTTGACGCTCTATACTTTGTTAGGTATAATAGAAACGATGAGAAGTTCCGCAGGAACTTCAGCAGGTTTCGAAAAGGAAAGGCTGGGTTGCCGGGGCAAGGGCATACAGCCAAACAGGCAAAGCTGCGCAGCATTTTGCCAGATTGGGAATACATAGTTGGGGATGGGGCGTTTTACTATGAATATACTATTTTATTTAGTGCCAAAAAGCGAGTTAGTGTATATCTATGATGATTTTTCTGTCCGCCAGACCATGGAGAAGCTGGAGCTTCATCGCTTCACATCGGTGCCGATGATTAATCGGAAGGGGCAGTATGTGGGGAGCCTGACGGAGGGGGATCTTCTCTGGGGGCTGAAGAGCAGAGGGATTCTGGATATCAGAGAGACGGAGGATATTCCGGTGAGGCAGCTGAAGCGCTGCAGGGATAACGAGCCGGTAAATATTAACTGCAAGATGGAAGACCTGGTGATGGCCAGCATGAATCAGAACTTTATCCCGGTGGTGGATGACAATCACATTTTTATCGGGATTGTGACCAGGAGAAGCATCATTTCCTATTGCTTCGAAAATTATCAGAAGGTAAGGGAAGGCGAAGCCTGATGAAAGGGAAAGCTGCTGTGGTAAATGATAAAACCACGGCAGCTTTTTGTTTTTTCCCCTTGTGTTTGCCACAGCAGAGTGATAAAATAAACCGTAATAACTTTGATACAAAAATGTAAAAAATAAAGGGTGAGGAGTGTTTTATGAGACTGAATATGTCAGAAAAGGCAGGAAAAAAGTTGTGGATGAGTTTCCTTCTGGCAGTATTGATGACGGTGATGATGGCATCCACTGCTTTGGCTGCGAAGTCCGGCTGGTATCAGAAGGGATCTAAGATTTATTATTATTATACGGCTTCCGATGAGGGAATGGCGGGAAAGAAGGCCAGGGGATTTCAGAAAATCGGGAAAAAATACTTTTATTTTAACAAGTCCGGTATACTGCAGACCGGTTGGGTGAGCACAGAGGAGGGCTTCCGATATTTTAAGGCCGATGGAGGCATGGGCAGTAAGGGAGCCATGTACACCGGACTGAAAACCATTGGAAAATATAAGTATTACTTTGATAAAAACGGCGTGGTAGCCACCGGCTTAAAGACGGTGAAGGGAAAAACCTACTATTTTAATACCGGCAAGACGCTGGGTACCCGGGGCCGGTCCTACATGAATAAGTGGAAAACCATAAAGGGCATCAGGTATTATTTTGGCTCCGACGGCGTTATGGTGAAAAATGGCTGGGCAAAAAAGCTCTACTATATGGATGAAAATGGCGTGATGCTGAAAAACACAGTTACCCCTGATGGTTATCTGGTGGGTTCTGACGGAAAGAAAGCCAGCAATACCAAGGTTAAGGGCTGGGTGAAGATCAGCGGGAAATGGCATTATTATGATGCGTCCAGGAAAAAACTGCTGGTGAGCACCTGGAAAACGGTCAGCGGAAAGAAATACTATCTGAATGCGGAGGGCGTTCGGGTGACGGGCTGGCAGGACATTGGAAAATATAGGTATTACTTCAATTCGAAAGGCGTGATGCAGACCGGCTGGCAGACGATCAGCAGCAAAAAATACTATTTCGGAACCAATGGACGGATGCAGACAAATACCACAGTGGACGGCTACATCATTGACGCCAGCGGCGTGGCGACAAAGGACCCAAGTGCGAAGCCCAGGGTGCTGATTATTCCGGGTCATGGACAGGGAGATCCCGGGGCCGCTTCGAGCTGGGGCTATGAGAGCAAATATACGAGGGAATTTTCCAAGCTGATTTATAATCAGTTAAAAAGCAGCGGCGAGGTGGATGTGACCTATTACAAAAACGGAAACATAAACTATGATTGCTACCAGCAGAATGCCAGGACGCTGGGCTCTGCCGGACTGAATCTCGGCTCAAAAATTACGGGCAAGGGCACCATAAAGAATAAGGTGCTGGCCGGTATTAAGACGAATGCCGACCTTCCGGTGTTCACGGACTATGATTACGTTCTGGAGGTGCATTTTAACGCCATGGCTTCCGGAAAAAATCCTCAGGGCGACGGAAGCTACATGGGCGTAGGGTTTTACATAAACAGTTATAAGAAAAAATATACGCTGGAAAAAAATATTCTTTCCGCTATTGTCAAGCTGGGCTTTAAGCAGTGGGGCTGCGGCGTATTTGCTTCCGGAACCCTGTTTAATGCCCGGATCTGTCAGGAGCTGGGTGTTAGCTACGGTCTGCTGGAAACCGCGTTTATTGACGATGGGGACGATATGAAGTTCTATACCAGCAATAAAAATAAGATGGCCCAGGCGGTTTCGAACGCTATTGTAAAGTATCTGGCTGAATAGAGACCGAATCAATGATTTTAATGTTTCTGCGGGTTGGGAATAGATTTTTGCGGAAAAGAAGAAAAATCCCCCGTTTTTTTCGGATTATTCTGCCGTTTCCGGCTAATATGCGGTTGACAAAGAAAACAGATGTTGTTAGAATATGAGGAAGTTAAGGTCTGAGGATAGAGGTAAATAAGATGAAGAAGAGAGTTTTGTCTTTACTGGTGGATAATACCTCCGGTGTATTGAGCCGCGTGGCTGGCCTGTTCAGCCGAAGGGGATACAATATTGAAAGTCTTACCGTAGGTGAGACGGCGGATCCCAGATATTCCAGAATGACGGTGGTAGTGGGAGGCGACGAGCAGATTTTGGAGCAGATCACGAAGCAGCTTGCCAAGCTGGTGGACGTGGTGGATATCAAAGTGCTTCAGCCGGATACCAGCGTGAGCCGGGAACTGGTTCTGGTGAAAATCCGTGTGGAGGGCGAGCAGCGCCAGTCTGTGATCACCATGGCGGACGTATTCCGCGGCAAGGTGGTGGATGTGGGATCGGATTCCCTGATTATTGAGCTTACAGGACAGCAAAGCAAGCTGGATGCGTTTATCCGCCTGCTGAAGGATTATGAGATACTGGAGCTGGCCAGAACCGGCATTACCGGGCTGAGCCGCGGTTCCGATGACGTTCGCTACCTGTAGAAGATTTGGTGGTATCTGCGTGGGCAGAATGTACCTGCCCGTTAACAAAGGTTTTGTGAGACTGATACAGCCTCTGAAAAAACATACATATTAAACAAAAGTGAGGAATGAAAAAATGTCAGCAAAAATTTATTATCAGGAAGATTGCAACCTTTCCCTGTTGGAAGGAAAAACTATCGCTGTGATCGGATACGGCAGCCAGGGACATGCCCATGCCCTGAATGCGAAGGAATCCGGATGCCATGTGATCATTGGCCTGTATGAGGGCTCTAGATCCTGGCAGAAGGCAGTGGATCAGGGATTTGAAGTATACACTGCGGCAGAGGCTGCCAAGAGGGCCGATATCATTATGATTCTGATTAATGATGAGAAGCAGGCCGACATGTACAAGAAAGACATTGAGCCGAACCTAGAGGAGGGCAACATGCTGATGTTTGCTCATGGTTTCAACATTCATTTCGGCTGTATCGTACCGCCGAAGAATGTGGATGTGACCATGATCGCTCCCAAGGGACCGGGCCATACAGTAAGAAGCGAGTATCAGGCCGGCAAGGGTGTTCCCTGCCTGGTGGCTGTGGAGCAGGATTACACCGGAAAAGCGCTGGATATGGCATTGGCTTACGCACTGGCTATCGGCGGAGCAAGAGCAGGCGTTCTGGAGACCACCTTCCGCACGGAAACAGAGACGGATTTGTTCGGTGAGCAGGCAGTTCTCTGCGGCGGCGTTTGCGCTTTGATGCAGGCTGGTTTTGAAACCCTGGTGGAAGCTGGCTACGATCCCAGAAATGCATATTTTGAGTGTATTCATGAGATGAAGCTGATTGTTGACCTGATTTATCAGTCTGGTTTCGCAGGTATGAGATATTCCATCTCCAACACTGCGGAGTACGGTGATTACGTTACCGGACCGAAGATCATTACGGAAGAGACCAAGAAGACCATGAAGAAGATCCTGAAGGATATCCAGGACGGCACCTTCGCGAAGGAATTTCTTCTGGATATGTCCCCGGCTGGCCGTCAGGTTCACTTTAAGGCGATGCGCAAGCTGGCTGCTGAGCATCCCTCCGAGAAGGTTGGCGAGGAGATCCGTAAGCTGTACAGCTGGAACGGCGAGGATAAGCTGATTAATAACTAAGGAAAATATACTTTGTGTGATAGGAGACGCACGAAGGAGCTGTCATAAATTACGCAGGGCCGCTTACCTGAATATCTGGGGAAATGCTGATTAATTCAGCGTTTCCCTAGGTGAATACCGGATATCAGGAGTTGGCCCTGTGTGGTATATGACAGCTTTTTTGTGTTGGTGGTGGGCTTACAAAAGGTATTGGCTGGGCGGAAAGGAGAATCAGGGGGAGGAGGGGGTGAAAAATTCCTGCAGCATGGAATTTTCCCGGTCCCTTTGGCGGCAGACAAAGCCGATTTCCCGTTCAGGAAAGGTAAAATTCATGGGCACCTCCACCAGGGTGCCGGCGGTCAGTTCCTTTTCCACAAACTGGCGGATGACGCAGGCGATTCCCAGGCCGATTTGAGCGAAACGGATCACCAGATCCATGGAGGTCACCTCCAGGATATGGGTCAGCTCCAACTGGTGCTCCTTTAGCTGGGCGTTTACGGACTGGCGGGTGATATTTTCTTCATCCAGCATCATAAAGGTGGCAGTATGGAACAGCGATTCATCGGGGAACAGCTCCGCCTGATTTTTCAAGTAGGTGGCTGTGGCCACGAAGGTGTCAGTGATGTGGAGGAGCGGGTGAAAATAGTAGCCCTGGAGCTTCCGGGGGCGGGCCGCCAGGCCCAGATCAATTTTCTCCTCGTCCAGAAGATGCAGCGTCTGGTAGGTGGACTGGCAGGAGATGGTGATTCGGGTTTGGGGGTGATTGGAGATGTAGGGGCGCAGGTAGGAGAGCAGCACGTACCGGCAGAGGGTGGAGCTGGTGCCCAGGCGAAGCCTTGGGATGCTGCCTGCTTTGCCGCGCAGAATCTGATCCTCCCCGTCCTGAATCAGGGAAAAGGCGTTTTGGACCTTTTCGAAAAGGGCGGTGCCCTCCGGGGTCAGCGTTACGCCGTGGGAATTTCGCTTAAAGAGGAGTACCCCCAGATTTTCCTCCAGCTTCTGAATGGACCGGCTGACGGCGGGCTGGCTGACGTAAAGCTCTCTGGCGGCCCGACAGATGTTACCGGTGCGTCCCACCGTGTAAAAAACATGGTAAAGAGATAAATTTTCCTGCATAATCTTCCTTCCCTGGCAGTATACGCGCTGTGTGTGCATTGCCCCTATGATAGTGATATAATTTCAAGTTATAATAAATATATATAATATGTATTAGCATTATAACAGAAACTATGTTAGAATGGCAACAGTGAAAAATAAAAAATGATAAATGGTTTCGAAAATAGGATTTGGAGGTACTGATTATGGGAATGACAATGACACAGAAAATCCTGGCTGCGCACGCGGGGCTGGATTATGTGGAGGCAGGACAGCTGATTGAGGCGGACCTCGATCTTGTGCTGGGAAACGATATTACCTCTCCGGTGGCAATTCATGAGATGGATAAGTTTAAAAATGCTTCCGTTTTTGATAAAGAAAAGATTGCCCTGGTGATGGATCATTTTATCCCGAATAAGGATATTAAGTCTGCGGAGCATTGCAAATGTGTGCGGGAGTTTGCCTGTAAGCACGATATTACCAACTATTTTGACGTGGGGCAGATGGGAATTGAACATGCGCTGCTTCCGGAACAGGGTCTGACAGTGGCCGGGGATGTGATTATCGGCGCGGACTCCCACACCTGTACCTATGGTGCGCTGGGGGCGTTTTCCACCGGCGTGGGCAGTACGGATATGGCGGCCGGTATGGCCACCGGAAAGGCATGGTTCAAGGTGCCTTCCGCCATCAAATTTAATATCGTAGGCAAGCCGGATAAATGGGTCAGCGGCAAGGATGTGATCCTTCATATTATCGGGATGATCGGTGTGGACGGCGCCCTTTACAAATCCATGGAGTTTGTGGGAGAAGGAATTAAAAACCTGAGCATGGATGACCGTTTTACAATCGCCAATATGGCGATTGAAGCCGGCGGCAAGAATGGTATTTTCCCGGTGGATGAGCAGGCGGTGGAATATATGAAGGAACATTCCATGCGGCCTTATAAGATCTATGAGGCGGATGAAGACGCGGTTTATGACGAGGAGTATACCATTGACTTAGGCCAGCTGAAATCCACTGTTTCTTTCCCCCATCTGCCGGAGAACACAAAGACGGTGGAGGAGATCACGGAGGATGTGGCAGTGGATCAGGTGGTGATCGGTTCCTGCACCAATGGCCGCATCAGCGATTTGAGAATCGCGGCGGAGATCCTGAAGGGGAGAAAAGTGAAGAAGCCAGTTCGCTGTATCGTGATTCCCGCCACTCAGCAAATTTATCTTCAGGCCATGGAGGAGGGGCTACTGAAAATTTTTATCGAAGCAGGCGCAGTGGTGAGCACTCCCACCTGCGGTCCCTGTCTGGGCGGATATATGGGGGTTCTGGCAGCGGGCGAACGCTGTATTTCCACTACAAACCGGAATTTCGTGGGACGTATGGGTCATGTGGAGTCAGAGGTGTATCTGGCCAGCCCGGCAGTGGCGGCAGCCAGCGCGGTGACCGGCAGGATTTCCGTACCCCAGGAACTGGGGCTGTAGACGCTTTATGCCGGCCATGAGAAGGGACTGCGGTAAGCTGGTTTCACGGCAAAGCGGTACGTGGGCTGCCGGCGGCGGGAGGAATAGACATGGAAACAGGAGTACAGCAGAGAGAACGGTCTGCTGTATGGATGATAGAAGCGGCCCGGCTGGGGCAGAAGGAGAGTGTTTATGAGAGCATCAGGAACAGTATTTAAATATGGAGACAATGTGGATACCGACGTGATAATTCCCGCCCGGTACCTGAATTCATCGGATCCGAAGGAACTGGCTGTCCACTGTATGGAGGATATCGACAGGGAATTTGTTCATAAAGTGCAGACCGGGGACATCATTGTGGCGGATAAAAACTTTGGCTGCGGCTCCTCAAGAGAGCACGCGCCCATCGCCATCAAGGCATCTGGCGTAAGCTGCGTCATTGCGGAGAGCTTTGCCCGTATTTTTTATCGAAACGCCATTAATATCGGGCTGCCTATCATCGAGTGTCCGGAGGCCTCCAGGGGAATCCAGGCCGGCGATCAGGTGGAAATAGATTTCGACAGCGGGATTATTTACGACCGCACGAGAGGAACCCAGTTCAAAGGGCAGGCGTTCCCGGAGTTTATGCAGAAGATCATCCGGGCGGAGGGTTTGATTAATTATATTAATAATAAATAAAAGGTATTCCGTAAAGACACGGAAATGGGAGGCTTTGGCAGAAAAGGTTTTTTCTGCCAAAGCCTTTTTGCTTTTGCCAAAGCGGTGCTTTCCGGAGACCTGCATTCTGGCCGCAGCTTGACAGAAGAGAGCATTTTGCCCTGGATATGGGGTATAAATCCTTCTGGATTGGGAAGGATAGGAATAAAAGGATCCGTCAATGAATGAAATGATAAGGAGAGTGCTTGTTTATGCGTATTACTTTTTTCGCCACGAAACAGTATGATAAGGAAACCTTTGCAAAAATAGGAAAACAGTATCCGGAACTGGAGCTGGAGTATTGGGAGACGGAATTATCCCCCAGGACGGCTTCCTATGTGACCGACAGCGAGGCCGTCTGCGCTTTTGTAAGCTCTGATGTGGGGGAGAAAACGCTGAAAGCGCTGAAGGACAAAGGAGTAAAGCTGGTTCTGATGCGCTGTTCAGGCTTCAACAATGTAGATCTGGATGCGGCCACCCGGTACGGGATCAGGGTAATGCGGGTGCCTGGCTATTCCCCCGAGGCAGTGGCGGAATATGCCATGGGCCTGGCCCTGGCGGTAAACCGGAGGATTCACAAGGCATACATCCGGGTGCGGGAGAACAATTTCAGCCTTCAGGGCCTGACGGGCGTGAATTTTTATAAAAAGACAGCGGGCATCATTGGCACCGGAAAGATCGGCGCTGCCATGACCCGTATCTGCCATGGATTCGGGATGAAGGTGATTGCTTATGACAAGTATCCGAATCCGGAGCTGGATTTCGTGCAGTATGTGGATATGGACGAACTGCTGGCTTCCAGTGACCTGATTTCCCTGCATTGCCCCCTGACCGACAGCAACCATCATCTGATTAACCTGGAAACGATCAATAAGATGAAGGATGGCGTGATTTTGGTGAATACCTCCAGGGGCGGACTGATAAAGACGGATGACCTGATTACCGGTATCCGGGAGAAGAAATTCTTCGGCGTGGGCCTGGATGTGTATGAGGAGGAAACTAACAACGTGTTTGAGAATCGGGAGGATGAGATCCTGATGCATTCCACCACAGCCAGGCTGCTGTCCTTCCCGAATGTCATCATAACCTCTCATCAGGGCTTTCTCACCGACACGGCGCTGGAGGCTATCAGTGAGGTGACGCTGAACAATGCCATGGCCTATCTGAGAGGCGAAAAGAAGGGAACAGAGCTGAATTAGGAGAGGGAAATTCGTGTTTTGTTAATTACCCGGACGCAGGATGAGGCGGGACGGCAGGGCCACATACCTCTGGAAAATAACTCCGGATGCCAAGAAAAACTAAGATGGAGACGGGCTAAAATTTCGGGCACCGGG
>CAMNQN010000125.1 GCA_946549155.1 uncultured Lachnospiraceae bacterium
CGGAGGGCGGCTCCATCCAAGTGTTTCTATGTATCCTGCGCAATGTTTTCCAGCGCCATCTGCCCGCCTGGCCCCGTCTTTTCCTGCTGTTTTCTGGCTAGCTTTACAAAATCACGGTGAATTGGCATCTTAAGAAAAAATATCTGATTTGCTGCCATTTCTTTTAAACCCAGCATATATCATTATCAGCTTACGCAGGCTACATTTTTGTCGCTTAGTATGCCAAAGAGCGCGCAAACGGTGCGAAGATAGGGGGAAAAACGCGAAAAGGTGCGCACTCTTAGGTACTTTGCTTCAGAGTATGAAGCTGCCAGTTTCCTTGCCGTCGATGCAGAGATACCGCACCTTATTGCTCATGTAGTAATCGTAGCCGCGCTCTGCGATTGCGCTGCTGACCGTCATCCCTGACAAATCCTCCAGCAGCATAAAGGAGTTGTCATCGCTGACACTGACGAATTCATCATCTTCCTTGGCTGGCGGCATGTACCATGTTACCACTTTGCTCACTGGCAATGCAGCACGGTCGAAGGTCACGAAATGTGATCCTGCCATGAAAAACTGACCGTTGACAGTAGTGTCGATGACCGCGATCACACGCTTGTATTCGGATATCTTTATTTTGAAATTATAGTTGACCTCAACCACGTCGGCTGCCAGCAGCGGGACATTGAATGCGTAAGCCTCATTTGCCACCTTTGCCTCCTTCCAGCTTCCGCCATGGGCAGAATGGAATATCTGGCAAGATGGCGTCCCAGGTCCGCCTCCGGATTGGGATAAGTGCCGCATTTGATGAGAGACAGGCGCATCACTCCGTCATGGATATCATAACCATACTTGCAGTCGTTCATCATGGCCACACCGTAGTCATACTCCGCAAAATCCGCCCATTTGTGGGCGCATACTTCAAATTTCGCAGCGTCCCACGTGGTGTTTTTGTGGGTAGGACGCTCAATGGAACCGTATTGGATTTCGTAGGTGGCTTTGTCTGAAAGAACATCCACCGGAAATGCCGTCTTTACGAATATGTGATGTTCCTGCCAATCTGCATCCACATCAAAATCAATATGGCATTTACATGACATTTAGTTTTTCATGCTCGTTTTCCAACACAAAAATGCCTGACAGCAGTCGCAAAATCTACTTTCTGCGTTCTGCTATCAGGGGAGCCATTCCGGTAATGATTTCACTTTTATCATCACTATATCCAGGTGCGGTATCCCAATAATTTATCCCTTGCGTATCTCTCCAACTGGCCAGTCTTCAATTTCACTGGCGAAATCCACTGGATCGATCTTCTGAATTTACATCACTACTTTATAGGGTATATTGATAACCAGCTCCGTAGCATTCCCCTCCAAAATCTTCCGCAGCGTCCGTACCGCTTCGATTCCGATCTGATACTCTTCCTGTTTTACATGAAGGAACTGATCTCCGTCATAAATACCGATCAGCCCATCAAAAGTACAGATTTCTCTTTTCAATCCCAACTCTTCACAGGCACGTTTAAACAGCACTCCCATTTTATACTCTACCGTAAAAAAGGCCGTACAATTTATTTCTTTCTGGATAATAGTTTTTACCTCTGACAGATCATAATCCATATATTCCCGAATAGCCTCTTCCGGCGTCGTATTATACCCCTTGAGCAATTCCATGGTTCCCTGGCAATCGGGATGTTCCATTATACAATCCCGAAACGCGTTGAGACGGTCCTCAATGGTGGGCGTGGTCTGAGCCGGATGGGTAACGAAGCAGATTTTCCTGTGACCACGGCGGATTAAAATCTCCGTTAACTCTTTGGCAGCGGCATAGTTATCTGTCTTTACGCAGGGAATCCCGATTCCTTTCATATCACGCTCCACCAACACCACCGGAAATTTATTCAATGCCAGTTTTAAAATCGTATCATTGTATTTTTCTCCCTGCACAGACATCAGGATCAATCCCTTCGCCCCATTGGCCAACGCCGTTTGAATCCCCTCGTTTTCCTCTTCCGCGCTTCCGTAGGTGCAGCGAAAAAACATGCCATAGTTCTGTCTGCGGCACTCCCTTTCAATTCCTTTGACCAGATCGCTTCCCCAGTCCACGTCAAAATTATCCACAACGACCCCGATCATTTTCATTTCCGAAACAGCCCTGTTCTCAATGGGAGGTTCAACCTCTGTTGTTTTTGT
The DNA here is from genome assembly GCA_946549155.1 of uncultured Lachnospiraceae bacterium. Taxonomy (GTDB): domain Bacteria; phylum Bacillota; class Clostridia; order Lachnospirales; family Lachnospiraceae; genus Merdiplasma. Next base: position 2,175 of record CAMNQN010000125.1, read on the forward strand.
GATTTTTACGGCATTCCTGCTGACAAAGGAGCCTTTTCCCTGTACCCGGTCCACGATTCCCTGCTTGGCAAGCAGATTCATAGCTTTATTTGTGGTAATTCTGCTGACACCGTATTGTTCTGCAAGTTCTTTTTCCGAAGGTAAAAGATCTTCCTCCTTATATATCCCACTCTCTATGCTTTTTATAATATCTTTGTATATCTTTTCGTACATAATTACTTTTTTCATATTATCCATCTTTCCCCAAACTCTAAATACATTTCACCGCATCAACAGGTCATCTTCTGTATGCAACATGTAATGTCAACATATTAGCTTCCACCCTTATTCTCTCATTTTATACAAAATTTTTCAAGATTTTTTCTATTTCTTGCATTTTTTATTTGTTTCGTATATTATAAAACCAATCATGTAATATTGTCATCATGAAATTGTTATGTTGCTATTTTTTTCAGGGAAACGCCAAAACACATTAGAAAGGAGATTTTATCTATGAAGTTTTCAATTTTAGCCCCAGGCGGGATTGCTCACAAAATGGCGGAAGCCGTATCCGGACTAAAGGAAGTAGAACGCTACGCAGTCGCTTCCAGAGATCTTGACAGAGCCAGGGCCTTTGCCCATCAGTGGGGATTTGAAAAAGCCTACGGTTCTTATGAGGAAATGCTTCTGGATCCCCAGGTGGAGTTGGTTTATGTGGCTACTCCCCATTCTCATCATTATAAGTATGCAAAAATGTGTCTGGAACATGGAAAACATGTATTGGTAGAAAAAGCCTTCACCGTTAACGCAGCACAGGCGAAGGAACTAATTGAACTGTCCCATGAAAAAGGTCTTTTGCTGGCAGAAGCTATGTGGAGCAGATATATGCCCAGCCGCAAAATAATCCATGATTTGCTGGAAAGCGGAATAATCGGAACCCCAACCTCTCTGTCCGCTAATCTGGGCTATGTTCTGTCTCATGTGGAACGGCTGCAAAATCCTGAAATGGCCGGCGGAGCGCTATTGGATTTAGGCGTTTATCCAATTAATTTTGCGCTAATGTTCTTCCATGGACAGATAAGTAAGGTAACTTCCACAGCAGTAATGTCTCCCAGAGGGATCGACTGGATGAATTCTATAACCTTGACCTTTGACGACGGCAAACTGGCAGTTCTTTATAGCAATATGCTGGCCCAGATGGATTGTCAGGGCGTTATCAACGGTGACAAGGGCCGTATCGAAGTACAGGGAATTAATAACTGCGAAGAAATCCGGGTATACGACCAAAATGGCAAAATGACCCGTTATGCTGTGCCGGAACAGATCAATGGTTACGAATATGAAGTGCTGTCCTGTGCAAAAGCCATGGCGGAAGGAAAGGTAGAATGTGATGAGATGCCTCACTCTGAAACCTTACGCATAATGGAACTACTGGACGCTATCCGGTCCGATTGGGGCTTAAAATTCCCCTGTGAATAAATACTTGCAAAATTTATGGGACTGCCGCAAAATGGCAGTCCCATTGTGTCAAATCCAGGCTAATCACAATACCTTCGACAGGAAATCCTTCAGCCGCTGGTTGGATGGCTGCGCAAAGAAGATCTCCGGCTTATTCTCCTCCTTGATCTCCCCGTCATCGATGAACATTACGCGGGTAGCCACCTCTCTGGCGAAGCCCATCTCATGGGTCACCACCACCATGGTCATGCCGTCCTCTGCCAGTTCCTTCATCAGCTCCAGCACCTCGCCCACCATCTCCGGGTCCAGGGCGGAGGTGGGCTCGTCGAACAGCATCACATCCGGATTCATGGCCAGGGCCCGGGCGATGGCGATTCGCTGCTTCTGCCCTCCGGAGAGCATGGCAGGATATTCCTCCGCCTTCTCCGGCAGGCCCACCCGTTTCAGCAGTTCATCCGCCCGCAGGGAAGCCTGTTCCCGGGTCATAATCCCGAGCTTCACCGGGGCCAGCATAATATTCTTCTTTATGGTCAGATGGGGAAACAGATTAAACTGCTGAAAAACCATGCCGATCTTCTGCCGCATCCGGTCCACATTCACCGATTTATCCGTAATATCCGTTCCCTCAAACAGGATTCTTCCCCCGGTGGGAATCTCCAGCAGATTCAGAGAACGCAGGAAAGTGGATTTTCCGCAGCCGGAGGGGCCGATGATGGCCACCACCTCGCCCTTGCGGATCTGAGTGGAAATGCCGTTTAATACCATATTGCTGCCGAAGGATTTTTTCAATCCCTGCACATCAATCAATACCGGTTCATTAACTGCGCTCATTGTTTCTCAGCCTCCTCTCCAGCTTTCCAACCAGATAGGTCAGGAAAACTACAATCACAAGATAAATCACTGCCACCGCCAGCAGCGGGAACAGCGCCGCGTAAGTCTGGCTTCGGATAATGTCACCGCCCCTGGTCAGATCCATCAGGCCGATATAACCGCTGATGGAGGTTTCTTTGAGCAGCACAATAAACTCATTGGCCAAAGCAGGCAGTACATTCTTAAAGGCCTGAGGAATAATAATGTAAATCATGGTCTGAGCATAATTAAAGCCCAGGCTGCGCCCCGCCTCAAACTGTCCCTGATCGATGGACATGATTCCGGAACGGACAATCTCCGCCACATACGCTCCGGAATTAATTCCGAAAGCCAGAATCGCCACAATCATTTTTCCGGGATCCACTGTGACAAAAACCACATAGTACATAATCAGAAGCTGTACCATCACCGGCGTGCCCCGAATCACCGTCAGATAAATTTTGCAAATCAGATTCAGAAACTTGAATTTTCCGGTTTTATCGTGGGTAGAACGGATAATCGCCACCAAAAATCCCAGAAAAATTCCGATCAATACGGCAAACAGGGAAATGATCAGCGTATTTCTCAATCCGGTTGCAATAAACTGCCATCGACTATCCTCCAGAAAATTCTGGGAAAATTGTTCCGCAAATGTCAATTTTTTCACCGCCTTCCATAAAATAAGGGCTGTCAGATTTTACGGATATCAGAAAGCTTCCGGTCCTGTGACAGCCCTGTGACTAAGTTCAGTTTATTACTTGCGAACGATGATTACCTGCTTCGCCGTTGTATAGCTGTCAGTAAAATCAATGTTCTTCAGACGATCCTCGGTAACCGTCATACCGGCCACGCCAATGTCTGCTTTACCGGACTGGACAGCATTTACAATTGCGTCAAATTCGATATCATCAATCTTCAGCTCATAACCCAGCTTATCGCATACAGCTTGAGCCATCTCCACATCGATACCCACAATGGTATCTCCCTTGTAGTACTCATAGGGCTCGAAGTATGCGTTGGTAGCCATTACCAGCGTACCGTTGGAACGATCCACATTCTCGGGAGACTCGTAGGGGCAGGTACCCTTGGTCTCGTCATCCAGATAGTTGGCGTTAATCTGATCCAAAATGCCCTCTTCCTTTAACTCAGCCAGCGCACCGTTGATGGCTTCTGTCAGCTCCTTATTGTCCTTCGATACACAGATCGCGTACTCTTCCAGAGCAAACTCTTCGTCCAGAATCATCAGGTCATCATTCTTCTCCACAAATTTCTCCGCCGGCAGGCTGTCAATAATCACACAATCCGCCTTGCCCTGCTTCAGAGCCATCACCGCATCGTTTCCTTTGCTGTAACGGTCCACCACAGTGCCCGCGTCGTCGCCTTCATAGTCGGAAGCATAGATATCTCCGGTAGTACCCAGCTGAACGCCGATGGTCTTACCTTCCAGATCATCCACACAGGTAATGCCGCTGCTGTTGGTTTCAACCGCCTCAATGGCTTCCTCTGTCGCAGCTTCCGCTGCTTCCTCGGTCTCTGCCGCTTCTGTAACGGCTTCTGTCTCTTCCTCGGTCTCTGCCGCCTCTGTCACAGCTTCTGTCGCTTCCTCGGTCTCTGCCGCTTCCGTAACAGCTTCTGTCGCTTCCTCGGTCTCTGCCGCTTCTGTAACTGCTTCTGTCTCTTCCTCAGTCTCTGCTGCCTCTGTAACGGCTTCTGTCGCTTCCTCGGTCTCCGCCGCTTCTGTCACAGCTTCTGTTACTTCCTCAGTCTCTGCTGCCTCTGTAACGGCTTCTGTCGCTTCCTCGGTCTCCGCCGCTTCTGTAACAGCTTCTGTTACTTCCTCGGTCTCTGCCGCTTCCGTCGCAGCTTCTGTCTCTTCTTCCGTCTCCTCAGCTTCGGTGCCCGCTGCCTGTGCAGCCGCTTCCGTTACCATCTCTGTTTCTGTCACTGCCTGGGTTTCTTCTTCCGCAGCTTCTTCTGTCTCTGCCGCCTCTGTAACAGCCTCCGTCACCGCTTCTGTTTCCGCTGCCTCTGTAACGGCCTCCGTCACTGCCTCTGTTTCCGCCGCCTCAGTGACAGCCTCCGTCGCGGCTGCCTCTGTCACTTTCTCCGTCGCAGGCGCTTCCGTCTTTTTCTCTTTACTTCCGCATCCTGCCATGGCCACTGCCATCGACAGAGCCAGAACGCTTACCAGTACCTTTCTCTTCATAATACTCTCCATTCCCTTCTCTGCAGCGCTTGCATCACTGCGTATATTTATACATTAGTCGGTGTATATTATAACACCTTTTTCTTAAAACACAAGAAGAAATCAAAATTATTTCTCAAAATATACAGGCAATTATTACCATTTGCATCTGTTCTCTTCGGATTCTGCTCCTCTTATCCTGCGTCCTGTTAATTAATAAAACGGGGCCTCCCGCATTTTGCGATGTCCCGCCTTTTTTTAATGATGGAACAGCCGGATTCCAGTGAACGCCATAGCAATGCCGTATTTATTGCAGGTGGCAATCACATCCTCATCCCTCACAGAGCCGCCCGGCTGGGCGATATAGGCCACACCGGACTTATGTGCCCGCTCAATATTGTCGCTGAAGGGGAAGAACGCATCGGACCCCAGCGTTACGCCCTGCATCTGATCCAACCATGCCCGCTTTTCCTCCGCAGTGAATACCTCCGGTTTCCTGGTGAACACCTTCTCCCAGGCACCGTCCGCCAGCACATCCATGTACTCCGCGCCAATATAAACATCAATGGCATTGTCCCGCTCCGCCCTGGTAATCCTGTCAGAGAAGGGAAGCTCCAGCACCTTGGGGCACTGGCGCAAAAACCAGTTGTCCGCCTTCTGGCCCGCCAGCCTTGTGCAGTGCACACGGGACTGCTGGCCCGCTCCGATACCGATGGCCTGCCCGTCCTTCACATAGCATACGGAATTGGACTGGGTATATTTCAGCGTAATCAGCGCGATCTTCATATCTCTAAGTGCGTCCGCAGGGATTTCCTTCTTCTCCGTAACAAAGTTGGAAAGCAGCTCATCATCGATTTTCAGCTCCTGACGGCCCTGCTCAAAGGTGATCCCGTATACCTGCTTGCGCTCCAGCGGATTAGGACGATAATTTTCATCGATCTGAATCACATTGTAGTTGCCCTTTTTCTTCTGTTTCAGAATCTCCAGCGCTTCCTCCGTGTAGCCCGGGGCGATCACACCGTCGGATACCTCCCGTTTGATCAGCAGCGCCGTATCCCTGTCACACACATCGGAAAGAGAAATAAAATCCCCGAAGGAGGACATCCTATCAGCGCCCCTGGCTCTGGCATAGGCACAGGCCAGCGGAGAAAGCTTCTCATAATCCTCCACCCAGTAAATTTTCGCCAGCGTCTCCGTCAGCGGAAGTCCCACCGCCGCGCCAGCCGGGGAAACGTGCTTAAAGGAAGTGGCAGCCGGAAGCCCTGTGGCCTCCTTCAGCTCCTTCACCAGCTGCCAGCCATTGAAGGCATCCAGAAAATTAATGTATCCGGGACGGCCGGACAATACTTTGATGGGAAGCTCCTCCCCATTCTCCATAAAAATGCGGGAAGGCTTCTGATTGGGATTACATCCATACTTCAGCTGCAGTTCGTTCATGTCATTCTCCTTTTCCTATTTGTTTTTGTTGATGATCTTCGTCTCATAGTTTCCTGTGGCAATATCAATATACCGCACAAACAGGGAAACCTTATTGTCCTCATTCAGGCTGTTCCAGAGCATAGAGGCAAAAGCTTCCATATCATCGGGAATCGCCACCAGCTTCGGCTCACCCTCAAAGCTGGGCAGCGGATTGCCGTCGCATCTGTAGGTATGAATGAAATGTCCCTCTCCCGCCACACAGTTCTCGTAAGAAAAGGTAAAGCGGTTACAGGCTTCAGGATTGCCGTTATTGCTCTTTAAGATAGACAGGGCGTAGCTGTATTTTCCACCTTCCACATGCAGAATACCGGAAATGCGGGGCGTGTAGTTGGGCGCGTCCGGCTCAAACTCCCGGGTGCGCAGAGACTGTTCAAAGGTAAGCTGGCTGTCCATCCCCTCATAAATGGTGTCGGTCTGATCTCCGTTGGTCACAATGGTCTTGTTGCCCAGCACGCGGACCGGAGCATAGATAATCAGGCTGGGATCTGTCAGCCTGGAGGGATCAAAGGCCTGTGTGCGGATTCCCTGTCCTTCCTCCACGAATACCCGGTTTCTGCTGTTTTCACTTCTTCCCATAATAAAATACGCAGCCACCGCTTTCGTTCCGTCAGCGGATCTTCCGATAATAATTCCTCTTCCCGGGTAGCTGTTTTCCTTCAGTTCCTTTTCCAAAGAAATCATTTCCATTTTTGCTCTTCCTTTCTCCTTGCATGTGAATGTAAGTTTCCTAAAACAAATGCCTGCCCCACAGGCAGCGCACCTGTGCAACAAAAAAAGCCGGACTCTGCGCAAGAAAATGCCCAGACGGTCGGCTTTCACTGCTCATACTCCCCGTGGTTTTTCCACTTCCGTCAGTCATATGAGCAGTTTCACCATAACATCATCCAGGCAAAAAATCAATACCAAATTTCAAATTTTTCAAAAAAGCCTGTCATCGGTCAGAAAAACTTCGCCGCCGCTGCCCTCCTCCAATGTCTCAGCTTTGATCTCCAGCACCCTCTTTCCGGTGAGATCCACCTCAAATTTCACCGGTCCTTCGCTCTTTTCAAACTCTGTACTCCAAAGCTCTCCGCCATCCGCCAGAATCGTAACCTTCATTCTGACGCCCAGCTCTGTATTTTTTCCGGCTGCGGTGATGGTCCCGGAAAACCCGGCGTAAGCTCCGTCCAGATTGTACACCGCACTGGCCCCTTCTTCGGCATTCATCTGCAAATACTGGTCATGGAGCAGACCGTAGGCGTCATGAAACAGTTTCCTCTCCCCCGATACGCAGACCGCATCTACAGACACCAGGTCTCCCAGGCGTGATACCTTCTCCTGTGCAGGATTTTCTACGGGTTCCAAAATAGGCTCCACCAAATACAGATACCCGTCGCTATAGCTGCCCTTATTGCAGGTCACCACCGACAGCACAGTTACCCCCGTCACATCCAGCCGGAAATTCAGGTCCCCTGAATTTTTTCTCAGATTCTTACAGGCATACAGGCACTTCCCGTCGCCAAAAATCCCGATTTCCATGGCCACATTGTCCGAAGCATAATAGTAAGGATGAATTGTTCCGGAAAATTCCGTATAACCTCCGTCCAAAGACACCGTAAAGGCCGCTTCCTTTGAGGTATCCAATTCAATACTGTTCCTATGCAGGGTGTTATGCAGATCCATG
>CAMNQN010000126.1 GCA_946549155.1 uncultured Lachnospiraceae bacterium
CCGAACTGTTTTCCAGATGTATATGGCCATGGGGCCCCGACTCATCCTGCTGTTTCTTGGCTGGAATTACAGTTGGAAGCTCCCCGTAGACTGGATATTTTGCTTTTTCCCGCCACTGTAATGTTAACCGCATGTTTCTGTAAAGCTTATCAAGAACAGCAGGAAGGGAAGGGTCGGCTCCGCGCTTTCCCTTCCTGCGTCCTGCTAATGAACAGTTTCTTTTTACTGCCTCTGATAATCGGATTTCAGTCCCAGCGTCACCTTAATGGTTTTTTCCTCATATGCTCCGTTGGGTGCGGTCTGGATGGTCATCTCCACCGTCTCGCCGCCCTTATAATATTTCAGACGGTTCGCCAGCTCCTGCATATTCGTCACTGCCACATCGTCAAAGGCGGTAATGATATCCCCACGCTGCAGCCCCGCATCCTCTGCCGGAGTATCTTCCCCTACAGCCGTCACATACACGCCGGCCGGCACGTTGTAAAGCTGAATTACTTCCGAAGTCACACCTTCGCCGTTGATCCCCAGATATGCGGCCTCGCTGTCGTCCACCTGGCTTCTGGTTTCCTTCGTCATAAGATTTTCCAAAATCGGCAGGGCCTTGGATACCGGAATGGCATAGCCCATACCCTCCACGCCGGCGGAGGAGGCCTTCGCGGAGTTAATTCCAATCACCTCTCCGTTCATATTCAGCAGGGCTCCGCCGCTGTTGCCGGGGTTAATGGCTGCATCCGTCTGTATAAGCTCTTCATAAGAGCTTCCGTCGCTCATATCGATGGTACGGTCCTTTGCGCTGACGATACCGGTAGTTACGGACTGTCCGTATCCCAATGCATTGCCGATGGCCACCACCTGCTCGCCAACGCGCATCTCATCGGAATCTCCCACCTGCGCAATTTTAATCTGATCCAGCGTATCCTTGTCAATATCCTCCAGCTTCACCGCAATCACCGCCAGGTCATTGGCCGGATCCGTTCCCTTAATCTGCGCTTCACAGGAGTTTTCATCAATAAAGCTTACTGTCAGCTCGTTCGCGTCCTCCACCACATGATTGTTGGTGCAGACCAAAAGCTCTGTCTCATTCTCCCCTATGATAATGCCGGAACCGCAGCTCTCGCTCTCATACTGGAACGTCTGTCCCCGGAAGTAGCTGCGCACCTCCTGCACCGATTTATTGGTAATGGCTACGATACTGGGCATCGCCGCCTCCGCGATATCCGCCACACCGGAATAGCTTAAGGAAGAGGAAGCTTCCACCAGCTCCGCCGTACTCACCGTGGAAAACCCTTTTTTCGCCGCTTCAGCGGAAGTATCTTCCGTTTCCGTCTCCTGCCCCGCGATCTGAAGCTTTACCCCATCCGCATAGCTTTTCAATTCTGTAATTGTTCCCACGGCCGCCCCGATGGTAACTACTCCCAATAAAACTGCCAATGTTTTTTTCATCATAAAAATGCCTCCTTCTATCTGCAAACTGTTTCTTTCACATCTTTGTTTTCATTTGATACTACCAATTTATCCTTTTTGTTTGTTTGATTTGTGATGGAGGAATGGTAAATTTGTGTTTATTTTGTGTTTATTCTGTGAACTTAGGCTGCTGTCCACCCCGCCCACAGCAACCCGCTGCGGCATTTCCCTGCTGCCATAAAGCATCCCGGAAAAAAATCACGCTGAACCAGGTCACCACATTGGCCCCATTCAGAAATTCCAGCCCGCCAAGCTCCGCCAATTCCGTAGCCAGCATGCCGTAGCTCTCCACGCAGGGAAACATCCGGTCCGGGTGACGGCAGGGAGCCGACGGGTAAGCGCATTTCTCACAAATGTCGCAGGATTCTGTGGACAATGTCAGAGTTTGTCCGCAGTGCGTTTTAAAAATTACCGCCACCTGCCTTGTGATCTCCTCATGGGCCATCCGGGTATGCAGCGTCTCTTCCATATTCGTAATATCACTTACCTCCGCAATGGTGGTAAACACAAACAAGTCCGGAAAGGCCTGACAGCGCTCCCTGCACGCTTCCACTGTTCCCACCGCCGGAGGGCAGGACCAGGAGGTGCCATATCGGGGACACTCATTCCTGCACACATCCCGCACCCGCTGTAAAAAAGAAACCTGCTCCGTCCGCAAAAAAGCGTACTGCAAAATAGGAAATTGCAGCAATTCCTGTTCCAGTTCTTCTCTGTTCATATGAATCCCCCATGACATTTTCTCTATTTTAGTGTATATTAGCTATCATAACATTCAACGAGGTGAACTTATGACGACCTACTGTCTTACTGTACAATACGATGGCAGCCGCTACAATGGCTGGCAGAAACAGGGAAATACCCCCAACACCATTCAGGAAAAAATCGAGACCGTGCTGGAGCGGCTTTATGATACCCCCATCGAAATCGCGGGTTCCGGCAGAACCGATGCCGGCGTGCACGCCCTGGGCCAAACCGCCAGCTATCATGTCGAACCGTCCGCGGACCATTTTTCCTGTGATAAAATTACCGCCTGCCTGAATCAATACCTCCCTGCGGATATCCGCGTCCTGAAAACAGAACGTAAAGAGGAGCGTTTTCATGCCCGCCTGCTGGCTAAAAGCAAAACCTACGAATACCGGATCGATCTGGGCAGCGTCCAGAATGTGTTTGAGCGGCGCTACAGCCTGCACCTGGCCGGGTATAATCTGAACACATGGGCTTCAGTACAGCCCACCCCGAGGCTGGATTTAACTGCCATGGAAAAGGCTGCCGGATATCTGCTTGGCACCCATGATTTTAAGAGCTTCTGTGACAATAAGCGCATGAAAAAGTCCTCGGTACGCACCCTTTTCTCCATCGATTTCCGGGTGGAGGAAAGCGCTTTGCCGCCGACAGAGGGTTCCTGCCGGGAGGCGTTTCCTCCCCGCTCCCTCCTCACCATCCGTTACTGCGGCAGCGGCTTCCTCTATCATATGGTGCGCATCCTCACCGGCACGCTGCTTGAGGTGGGACTGCACCGCCTGTCCCCCGATGCCATGCCCTGTATTTTAAATGGCAAAGACCGCGCCCTGTCCGGCCCCTGCGTGCCTCCCCAGGGGTTGTTTCTGACAGAGGTATCCTATTAGCCAATAAACCCAAACTGCTTCAATTTCTGATACAGTGCGGCCACCGGAAGCCCAACTACATTATTGTAATCCCCCGAAATCCCGTCCACGTAGGCGGCAAAGGGGCCCTGAATCCCATAGCTTCCCGCCTTATCGAAGGCATCGCCGGTATCCAGGTAGGCCTCTATCTCCTTCCGGCTCATGGCGTGCACCTGCACCCTGGTTTCCACCGCAAAGCTGTCGGTCTTCACCGTCTCACCGGAGTTTTTCCGGATCAGCGTCACCCCGGTAAACACAGAATGGCTCCCTCCCTGAAGCCGTTCCAGCATCCGGAAGGCGTCTTCCCGGTCCTTCGGCTTCCCCATAATCTCCCCGCCCAGGAAGACAATGGTATCCGCCCCCAGCACCAGGCCGTTCTCCACCGCCTCCGCCACATCCCGGGCCTTCTGGGCAGAGAGCTCCTGCACAATCTCCTCCGGATCCGTCCTTGTGATCGTCTCCCTTGCATTGCTTTTTATTACCTGAAAAGGAAGCCCGATCTGCTCCAGAAGCTCTTTTCTTCTGGGCGAACCGGACGCCAGTATTATTTTCTCCATAACCATTTCCTCTCCTGAATTTATTTTTATCTGGACACAAATCATGATAAGTGCTATATTCTAAACGTTATTAACAAGTAAGAAAGGATATTTCCATGTTTATCATTATTTCTAACCAGATATTAAAAATGTTTCTTCTGATGATGGCCGGCTATATCAGCTATCGCACAAAATTAATCGACACCCAGGGAAACAAGGCTCTCTCCAATCTGCTGCTGATGATCATCAGTCCCTGCATAATTATATCCTCATTTCAGATTGAATTTACGGATTCTTTGCTTCACGGCCTTCTCTTTTCCTTCCTCCTGGCTGTTTTGGCCCATGTGATCGGAATACTGGTATCCGGCGTACTCTTTCCCTCCCGCACCCACCCCGACTCCAATGTGGAGCGTTTTTCCTGTATCTATTCCAACTGCGGATTCATGGGAATCCCGCTGATCAGCGGGATTTTGGGAAGCGAGGGTGTCCTCTATGTAACTGCCTATGTGGCAACCTTCAATGCGCTTTGCTGGACCCAGGGCCTGGTTTTGATGACCGGAAACACCTCCTGGAAACAGCTTAAGAAGGGGTTAACCTCCCCGGTAATGTTCGGTATCCTTATCGGCGTAATCCTATTTCTTACCCGCATCAGGATCCCTTCCCTTCTGCTGGACACCATAGACTACGTGGCTGCCATGAACACCCCTGTGGGAATGATGGTGGCCGGTATCGCTCTGGCGGAAACGAATATCCTGGATGCACTGAAAAATAGACGGATTTATCTGATCACAGCAGTGAGGCTGCTGGTGATCCCCGCCATTCTGCTGGCCGTGCTTGCCTTCCTGCCTCTGAACAGCACCCTTTTATGTACCATGCTGGTGGCGGCGGCCTGTCCCACTGCCACCACCTGCACCATCTTCGCGCTGCGGTATGATGCCAATTATAAATACGCCTCCGAGATCTTTGCCATGACCACGCTGGTCTCCCTGATTACTATTCCGCTGATCGTGGCGCTGGCGGAGCCGCTGCTCTTTTGACGGCCGCCTCTGCGGCAAATTAAGCACCTGTTCTTCCGGTCAGTGCCGGAGAAAGGTGCTTAATTTTTACTGTCTCAAATAGATACCCTGGGATTCAATAAAATCGTCCATATCCTCGATAATATCCTGCGCCCAGGTAGCGCTTAACTCTGTATTTTCTTCTTCAGGCGCCAGCTTCTCCGGAGCCCTGTTCCTATTCTCCTCTGACATGTGCCTTTCCTCCCGAACCGATCGTACCTGCTTTTAGCTATTCATTATCCTTCCAGAAGCCTTCCTGTCCCAGCTCCGTCATAGCCAGGGGTGCCCTTCCTCTGCGGTCCTTGAACTGCAGCTCCGGATTCTTGATACTCACCCGGGTTTTGCTGGGAACGGAGGAGGTGATAAAGGCATTGGAACCGATAATCGCACCCTCCCCGATCACCGTCTCACCGCCCAGAATGGAAGCGCCGGAATATACGGTCACATTATCCTCCAGGGTGGGATGACGCTTTGTGTGGCGCAGGGACTGTCCGCCTCTGGTGGAAAGCGCCCCAAGGGTCACTCCCTGATAAATCTTTACGTGCTTCCCGATCTCTGTGGTCTCACCCACCACCACACCGGTGCCATGGTCAATAAAGAAATAGCTCCCAATGGTAGCCCCCGGATGAATATCGATACCCGTCAGGCTGTGGGCATACTCCGTCATAATACGCGGAATCAGCGGAATCCCCAGCAAATGGAGCTCATGGGCAATCCGGTTTACACTGATGGCATACACGCCGGGATAAGAAAAAATCACCTCATCTGTATTAAACGCAGCGGGATCTCCGTCATATGCCGCCTGCACATCCGTCGCCAGGATTTCCCGCAGCGCAGGAATGCGTTTCAGAAAAGCAGTAACCGTCTCCTCCGCCTGCCGCGGCAGACTCTCCGTCTCCGTCGGCCTCCCGTCCTCCGTGTGCTGCAGCGCTTTTATCACCTGTTTTTTCAGCCGGTAATGAATGTCCTCCAGCAATTCGCCCAGATGATACTCAATGGACTGACTGTTGAGCTGTTTCACCTCAAAGAATCCCGGAAAAACCACATAGCGGATTTTCTCAAGAATATCGATAATCAGCTCCTTGTTCAGCCGGTTATCCGCATCCACGCTGCAGGTCTCCGGATATCTCCGGTAACTGTCCAGGATTTCTCCCACCAACTGCTTCATTTCCTCCGTTCCAAATTCCATATTGACAACCCTTTCTGCCGCATCCTCGCTGATAAATATTCTTTCCGGCCGACGCTTTTTATTCTTCCTGCTCCGCTTTTTTGTCCATCTCCACGCCGGGCCACGGCACGGCCTCCTCTTCGGCCGCCACGGTCTCCGGCTTCGCCTCTGCTTCGGCTGCCGCTTCCATTTCGGCCGCCACGGTCTCCGGCTTCGCTTCTGCTCCGGCCTTCACAGTCTCCGGCTCTGCCTCTGCTTCGGCCTTCACAGTCTCCAGCTCCGCTTCCGCTCCGGCCTTCACAGTCTCCGGCTCCGCTTCCGCTCCGTCTGCTGCCGTCTCCGGCTCTACTTCCGCTTCATCCGCCGTAGTCTCCGGCTCTGCTTCCGCTGTCACAGTCTCTGGCTCTGCTTCCGCTGCCACAGTCTCCGGTTCTGCCTCCGCTGCCACAGCCTCCGGGTTCACTTCCTCCCCTTCAGCTGCCTTGGCATCCCGTACTTCCACTTCGTCTTCCTCCAGGTCAAATACCGCTTCATCGGCTCCCCGATTATTAATTTTTGAGGATACGCCCTTCACGAACGCGTCCGCCTTATCCGCCACGCTGCCCATAAAGCCCCTCGCCTTATCCACCACGTCGCCCATGATCTCTCCTGCTTCTCCGACAGCTTCCCTGGCATCCTGTTTCATCTTCTCGGAAATATCATCATCCTCCTCCGGAAGCTTTGCTCCACACCCAGAACAAAAACGTTCGCCTTTCGCCGCCTCCCTGCCGCACTCGGTGCAGTACAGCACACCTTTCACCTTATTCAGCTGATGGGTATAGGCAGCAATATTCTCCAAAGCTGTACCAATGGCCTCAAATTCCTCCTCCAGCCCTTTCAGCCCCTTCTCCCTATTCTCCTGATAAACCGCCTCACCTACGGCACGGTATAACTGTTCCAGCTTTTTCTTCTCCTCACCGATCTTCGCATTAATCTGATAGGATTCCCCCATTTTCTGGACACCGCTCTTGGTATCCTGTCCCAAACGTACTAATTTTTTCCCAAGCTCTTCAAATCCCATAAATGTACCCCTTTCCTTTTTCTAATATACGCACTCCCCTGCCGAAGCGCCACCATGTGTCCCTCTATTAAGCGTTATAGACCAGTGCCATGAAAACCAAATCCTCATCCGAGTTGTTCTCCAGGGCGTGGCTCTGTCCCACCTCTATATAGCATACATCTCCCGGTCCCACTTCCGTCCTGGACCTGTCATTATCCACAAAAACGCCCTTACCTTTCAAAATAAAATAGGGCTCCGTATTTCCCACATGCTGATGATACCCAATGCTGCAGCCTGGTTTCAAAATACCCATTGCATACATGCTGCCGTGTCCATTCAATTCTTCCTGGGATACAATATGGTGCAGCTCCACCTGGCCCTTGCCTCCGCGCAGCCCTTCCAAAACCTTCACATCCGCTTTTCTAACCATTTCCCGCACCTCTTTCTTCTTAATTTTCGCGGTTTTCCCCGCTTCTGTAACAGTATAGCACACCCCCGCCAAAGCCTGCAATGAAATTTCCATTAAAGTTTTCTGTACTTCTATTCGTGTTTTGTAAAGTAGCGGGACGCAGGAAAAGACGGGCACGCAGGGCCGCCTCTTCCTGCGTCCTCCCAATTAACAAAAGCTGAATGCTTATCTGCCCTCTTTTCATTCCGGTTTTTTAAATATATACTGGATGTAACAGGAAATTCATTCGCTGAAAGGAGCACCTATGCTTAACAATAAATCCCTTTTTGAAAACAAGAGCTTTGAAGAGGAACTGACCCAGCTGCTGATTTGTCTCTGCCGCATCCCTGCCCCCTCCGGCAGAGAAGAGAAACGGGCAGAGTTTATTCGCAACTGGCTGTATGCCCACTGTGGGCTTCCCGCTTCCTGTGGCAGTATCCAGAAAGGATCCCGCCTCCCTTCCGGCACTGCCAAGGAAGCTCCCGCCTTTCTTGTCACGGTGGACGGAGCAAAAAACGTTCTGGTTTTCCTTCACCCGAATCTTCCCGGCCCCATGCCCCTTTTTATGGCCCATACGGACACGGTTTTCCCGGATCTGACAGAATTGCCCTGTCAAATCACAAAAGACCGCATCGCCTGTCCCGGAGTGGGTGACGACACGGCCTGCGCCGCCATTCTTATGCTGTACCTGAAATATTACAGGGATCAGCTTTTAAAACAGAATAAACCAATTCTCTTTGCGTTTAACTCCTGCGAAGAGGGGCTGGGGAATCTGAAAGGCTGCCGTCAAATTATGAAGGACTATGGATCCCGCATCCACCAGGTCACATCCTTTGACGGCGGAGTCAGCGGTATCTGTAACCAGGCCGTAGGTTCCCTGCGCTATGAGATCACAATTCTTACCCGGGGCGGCCACTCCTACAACGACTTCGGAAGCCGCAGCGCCATCCAGGTTATGTGTGAGCTGCTGGGGCGGCTCTACCAAATGCCGCTCCCCTCCACGGGAAAAAGCACCTTTAACGCCGGTGTAATCTCCGGAGGCACCTCCGTAAACACCATTGCCCAATCCTGCCGCTGCCTTTTTGAGTACCGCTCCGACACCAGGAAAAATCTGGAGTGGATGAAACAATTCTTTTTCTCCACACTGGAGGCCTTAAAACGGCAGTATCCTGACATAAAACTGGAGCTTCATCTGGTGGGAGAGCGCCCCTGCATGGGAGCAGTGGATCAAACGGCACAGAAAACGCTGACGGATCTGGCCTGCGCCGCCATCCGGTGCATCTGCGGCACCACACCTGACATCCATGCCGCCTCCACCGACTGCAATATTCCCCTCTCCCTGGGAATTCCCGCCATCTGCTTCGGCGGGCTGTTAGGAGACGGCGTACACACCCGGGAGGAATACATAACGCTGCCTCTTCTGTTCCAGGAAGCCCGAATGATGGAGAAATACTTGAATCTCAGTCTCCTGTAAGCGTTCCCCCCTATGCGTTCAAAATCCTGCCCGTCAGTTGTTCCCGCACCTGGGGAAAGGGTTTTACAGGCTCCGGCTGATCCGGATGCTCCCCAATCATCTTTTCCATCCACACCATGTTATACCACCGCCCAAATTTATATCCGCTGTCATGAAATTCTCCCACCCACTGATAGCCCATATGGCGGTGAAATTCCACGCTGTTTTTCGTCAGATACTCATCCTCCACCTTAGGATAACCGATGCAGGCATTCAGATTCAGGATATTCATCTCTCTCAGGATCTCCTCCATCGCGCCGTACAACCGCCCGCCTACCCCCTGCCGGCGGATCTTCTGATCCACATAAATGGACATCTCCGCGGACCAGTCATAGGCAGCCCGTCCCACAAAGGGCCCCGCGTAGGCATAGCCCAGAATCCTTCCCTCCTGCTCCGCCACAAGATAGGGATACTTTTTCAGCACCCTTCCGATCCTGCTGCGAAATTCCTCCGCCGCAGGCACCTCATACTCAAAAGTAATGGCCGTATGCTCCACATAGGGCGCATAAATTTCCAACAGCCGCTCCGCATCGGTAAGCTTGGCTGTTCTGATCAAAATTTCCCCGCTCATGCTTCTCCTCCTTAAGCTGAAATCAGATCTGTCATAGCACACAGGAAAGCCAGATGTCAATACATAGGCCTCAAAAAGCTCGTTATGGAGTAACTATTCGTGTTTTGTTAACTGCCCGGACGCAGGAAATCTTTACAAAATCACTCTAAATGTAACATCCTAAGCACAAAAGATCCGGTTTGCGTAAATTGACATCGCAGTGACGGATAAAACAAAATATCCGACCTAAGGGATCCTTCCGTTTTGAATTTGTCATTATACTATCAATCTTAG
>CAMNQN010000127.1 GCA_946549155.1 uncultured Lachnospiraceae bacterium
GACGATCACATTCTTCTGATTAATAAGCCGGCCGGGATGCTCTCCCAGAAGGCGAAGCCCCAGGATGTGTCCCTAGTGGAGTATCTGATCGGATACATGCAAAAGAACGGGGAGATTACAAAGGAGGAGCTGCGGCGGTTCCGTCCTTCTGTGTGCAACCGCCTGGACCGGAACACCAGCGGTATCGTGGCGGCGGGAAAGACAATGGCGGGGCTGCAGGGACTGAGCGCTCTGTTCCATGACCGGACGATGCACAAATATTACCGGTGCCTGGTGAAGGGCCAGATCAAACAGTCCTGCTATTTGGAAGGCTATCTGAAGAAGGATGGGGGAAGCAATCAGGTGGAGATTTCGAACTGTCCCCTGGAGGGTGCGCAGCCCATCAAAACCCGGTATGTTCCTGTGGCTGCCAATTCTAAAATGACGCTGCTGGAGGTTGAACTGATTACCGGGCGCAGCCATCAGATCAGGGCCCATCTGGCATCCATCGGCCATCCTCTGGCAGGCGATACAAAATACGGGGACCGGAAATTCAATGAATATTTCCGGCAGAAATACGGATTGAACTATCAGCTGCTTCATTCCTTCCGGTTAAAGATGCCGAAGCTTACGGGAGCGCTGGCCCCGGTTTCGGAGCGGACGTTCACGGCAAAGCTGCCCGGTTACTTTCAGGATATTCTCGAGAGTGAACTGGGAGATGATATTCTACGAAAGCAGGAGGCGCAGAATGGCAACCTGGAATTCCAGAGGCCTGCGGGGGTCCACCCTGGAGGATCTGATCAACAGAACAAATGAACAGTATCTGGAGAAGGGGCTGGCTCTGATTCAGAAGGTGCCCACCCCCATCACCCCCATCCGGATTGATAAGGAGCACCGGCATATCACCCTGGCCTACTTCGACCAAAAGAGTACGGTGGACTACATCGGGGCGGTGCAGGGCATTCCGGTGTGCTTTGATGCTAAGGAGTGTCATTCCGATACCTTCAGCCTCCAGAATATCCATGAGCATCAGGTGCAGTTTATGGAGCTGTTTGAAAAGCAGGGAGGGGTTTCCTTTCTGATTTTGTTTTTTACCCACAGAAATGAAATTTATTATCTGCCTTATGACCACATGCGGATTTTCTGGGACCGGGCCAAGGAGGGAGGACGGAAGAGCTTTCGACTGGAGGAGCTGGACCGGACATTTTTGCTTCATCAGAATCACGGCGTGCTGGTTCCTTATCTGGATGCTTTGCAGAAAGATCTGGACCGCAGGGATTGACAGAGCACGGGATATTTTGTATAATAGCCTGAGCTATTTAACACTCTACCACAGTAAAGTACGGAGGTTATAAGATATGCAGAAAATATTACATACGCCGGAGGGCGTGCGGGATATATATAATGAAGAATGTGAAAAGAAGCTGATTTTAGAGAGCAATCTTCGGAAGGTGCTTAATTCCTACGGATACCGGGATATTGAGACGCCCACCTTTGAATATTTTGACGTGTTCAGCCGGGAGGTGGGCACGATTTCTTCCAGGGAGCTTTACAAATTTTTTGACCGGGAGGGAAATACGCTGGTGCTTCGGCCGGATTTTACCCCTTCCATTGCCCGGGCGGTTTCCAAATATTTCAGGAATGAGGAGCAGCCCATCCGCCTCTGCTATCTTGGCAACACGTTTGTGAATAATTCCAGCTATCAGGGATATCTGAAGGAGAGCACCCAGCTGGGAGCTGAGCTGATCGGGGATACCACGGCGGAAGCGGATGCGGAAATCATCGCCATGGTAGTAAATACGCTGCAGAAGGCCGGTTTGAAGGAGTTCCAGATCAGCGTGGGCCATGTGCAGTTTTTTGAATGCCTGGTGCGGGAAGCGGGACTGGATGAGGGGGCCTGCGAGGAATTGCGGGAACTGATTAAAAATAAAAACAATTTCGGCGTGGAGAAGCTGCTGGCCGGGCTGGAGATTTCTTCCGCCCTGAAGGAATGCCTGATGGCGCTTCCCTCCCTTTTTGGATGCCCGGAGCTGCTGGAACGCGCACAGTCAATCACGGAGGGGACTCCCGCGGCGGAGGCGGTGCGGCGGCTGCAGGAGCTGCTGGAAATCTTAAAAATCTATGAGCTGGATCCATATATTTCCTTTGATCTTGGGATGCTTGGCAGCTACATGTACTATACGGGCATTATTTTCCGGGGCTACACCTACGGCACCGGGGACGCGGTGGTGAAGGGCGGAAGATATGACCGGCTTTTGCAGCATTTCGGGAAGGACGCCCCCTCCATCGGATTTGTGGTGGTGTTAAGCCAGCTGATGAACGCCATGGCCCGTCAGAAAATCGAGATTCTGCCGGAGCAGGGAAGATATCTGATCCTGTATCGGAAGGCGGACCGTAAGCAGGCCATTTGGAAGGCCATGGATTACCGGAGACAGGGAAAATATGTGGAGCTGCGGCAGGTGGAGGAGGATGGGCAGCAGGCACCCCTCCGGCCTGACGGATTCTATATGGCTTCCGGAAGCTATGCCGGTGTGATCAGAATGGGGGATTTATGAGATGAGATATTTGACCTTTGCCCTGGGAAAGGGCCGCCTGGCGAAAAAGACGCTGGAGCTGTTTGAAACGATTGGCATTACCTGTGAGGAGATGAAGGATCCGGATTCCCGGAAGCTGATCTTCGTGAACGAGGAACTGAAGCTGAAATTTTTTCTCTCCAAGGGCCCGGACGTGCCCACCTATGTGGAGTACGGCGCGGCGGACATCGGCGTGGTGGGGAAGGATACCATTATGGAGGAGCAGCGCAAAATTTACGAGGTGCTGGATCTTGGCTTCGGAAAATGCCGTATGTGCGTCTGCGGACCGGAATCTGCGGCGAGGCTGCTGGAGCATCAGGAGCTGATTCGGGTGGCCACGAAGTATCCCAATATTGCCAAGGACTATTTTTATAATCAGAAAAATCAGACGGTGGAGATTATCAAGCTGAACGGATCCATTGAGCTGGCGCCCATTGTGGGGCTGTCGGAGGTGATCGTGGATATCGTGGAGACCGGCTCTACCCTGCGGGAAAACGGCCTGATGGTTCTGGAGGAGGTATGCCCCTTATCTGCCAGGGTGGTGGTAAACCCGGTGAGCATGAGGATGGAAAATGAACGGATTGCGAAGCTTCTGAAGGATTTAAACCGTGCGGTTTTGGAGAAAGAGAGGAAGGAAAAGGAATGCGAATCGTAGAATTGACAGCGGAAACCAGAAAGGATATCCTGGAAAATCTGCTGAAACGGAGTCCCAACAGCTATAAAGAGTTTGAGAGCAGGGTGGAGGATATTGTAAACGCCGTGAAGGAGAAGGGCGATGAGGCGCTGTTTGATTTTACGGCCCGTTTTGACCGGGTGGAGGTGAGCAGAGCGACGATTCAGGTGACGGAGGCGGAAATTCAGGAGGCCTACCAGGCGGTGAAGCCGGAGCTTCTGGAGGTGATCCGCAGGGCGCTGAAAAACATCCGCGCTTACCACGAGAAGCAGCGCCGCTACAGCTGGTTTGACAGCCAGCCTGACGGCACGATCCTGGGGCAGAAGGTGACGGCTCTCTCCCGGGTGGGGGTCTATGTCCCCGGGGGAAAGGCGGTGTATCCCTCCTCCGTGCTCATGAATATCGTTCCGGCGAAGGTGGCCGGTGTGGAGCAGATCATCATGACCACGCCGCCGGGAAAGGATGGCAAGGTAAACCCCACCACGCTGGTGGCTGCCCGGGAAGCGGGAGTGGACGTGGTGTACAGGGTGGGAGGCGCTCAGGCCATCGCGGCGCTGGCCTACGGCACGGAGAGTATTCCGAAGGTGGATAAGATTGTGGGGCCGGGAAATATTTATGTGGCGCTGGCGAAAAAAGCGGTTTACGGACATGTGAGCATTGATTCCATCGCAGGCCCCAGCGAGATTATGGTGCTGGCGGATGAGACGGCCAATCCCCGCTATGTGGCGGCGGATCTGTTGTCCCAGGCGGAGCACGATGAGATGGCCTCTGCCATTCTGGTGACCACGTCGAAAGAACTGGCAGAGCAGGTATCCCGGCAGGTGGATGAATTTGTGGAAAAGCTTTCCAGAAGAGAGATTATTCAGAAATCATTGGATCAGTACGGTTATATCCTGCTGGCGGATACCATGGAGGAGGCCATTGCTGTGGCCAATGATATTGCCTCCGAGCATCTGGAGCTGGTGACGCGGGATCCCTTCCAGGTGATGACGAAGATTAAAAATGCGGGAGCCATCTTTATCGGGGAGTACAGCAGCGAACCGCTGGGGGATTACTTTGCGGGCCCCAATCATGTGCTTCCCACCAACGGGACGGCGAAGTTTTTCTCGCCCCTCTCGGTGGATGATTTTATTAAGAAATCCAGCATCGTCTACTATTCCAGGGAGGCGCTGGAGCCCATTCATGAGGACATCATCAAATTTGCAAAGGCAGAACAGCTGACGGCCCATGCCAATTCCATTGCGGTCCGGTTTGACAAGACGGTTTACGATGTTTCGGATGACGGGGAATTGTAAAAGGTTCTGTGCTGCGACGGGATATCGGATCGGATTCTTATCTATGGAGGAAACAGGATGAACAGGATTGCGGAAGTGACAAGAAATACGAAGGAGACGAAACTCTTCGTTCGTTTCAATCTGGATGGAACAGGAAAGGCGGATATTTCCACGGGGGTGGGTTTTTTTGATCATATGCTGGAGGGGTTCGCCCGGCACGGTCTGTTTGATCTGGAGGTGAAGGCGGAAGGCGATCTGCAGGTGGACGACCATCACACCATTGAGGATACCGGTATTGTGCTGGGCACGGCAATCCGGGAAGCGGTGGGAGATAAAAAGGGCCTTTGCCGCTACGGCCACCGGATCTTACCTATGGACGAGGTGTTGGCGCTGTGCGCGCTGGACCTGGGCGGACGTCCCTATTTTTCCTATGAGGCGCCCTTTGTGCCGGGGAAGATGGGGGATATGAGCGTAGAGATGGTGCGGGAATTTTTCTACGCTGTCTCCTACAGCGGGGCCATGAATCTGCATGTAAAGATTCTGACGCCGGGAAATAACCATCATATGGCGGAGGCCCTGTTCAAAGCCTTCGCAAAGGCGCTGGACATGGCCACAGCCTGTGATCCCCGGATACAGGATGTATTGTCTACGAAAGGAACACTCTAAAGAAAGGGGCAAAGCGTGCTGCAAAAGCGCGGGGCAGTATCACGGGAGGATAGACGAATGCAGAAAAAGCTGGTATCGACGATATATATAAAAAATGGAAGGGCAGTGAAGGGTTTTCGGGATCATGGGGATTTCGCAGACGGGGATGCCGTGAAGCTGGCGGAGCTGTACAGCAATAAGGGGGCGGATGCCCTGGTGCTGTTTGATCTGTCAGAGGGGGATGCGGACCATGAGGTTTCCCTGGGGCTGATAAAGGAGATGTCCCGCCGGGTGGATATCCCTATGTATGGCTGCGGAAATATTCGCCGGGTGGAGGATGTGAAAAAGCTGATTTACGCGGGATGCAGGGCGGCGGTGTTAAACTACGGGAAGGACTCGAACCGGGAGATGCTGGAGGAGGTATCCAAGCGGTTTGGAAAAGAGCGAATCGGGGTATGTATCGCGTCGGATCAGGAGACGATCAGGCTGGAAGATCAGGCTGGATTGGAAAAGTACGCCGGAGAGCTGGTGATTCTCTCGGGAGAGCTGCCAAAGGACAGCGTTTGGCCGCTTCCGGCGCTCTTTTTGTATACAGGGGTTCCGGCTCCGGAGCCGTCCCGGGTGGCGGCTTTGCTGGAGGGAAGTATTATCGGCTACGGAGATGCCGCCATGCGCCTTCCTGATGCGGAAATCATGGAGCGAAAGGCGGAGCTGAAAAGCCTGGGGATGGAGGTAAATACCTATGAAAGCTCTTTTTCCTGGGAAGATTTCCGGACGAATGGCGACGGCCTGGTGCCGGTGATCGTACAGGATTATAAGACCCAGGAGGTGCTGATGATGGCCTATATGAATCAGGAGGCCTATGAGACGACCCTGCGCAGCGGCCGCATGACCTACTGGAGCCGCAGCCGGCAGGAGCTTTGGATCAAGGGGCTGACCTCCGGGCACTTCCAGTATGTGAAGGAGCTGCAGATCGACTGTGATAATGACACCATCCTGGCCAAGGTAGCCCAGGTGGGCGCCGCCTGCCATACAGGAAACCGCAGCTGTTTTTACCGCACCATGATGAAAAGGGATTATACGGAACGGAATCCGCTGAAGGTGTTTGAGGATGTGTACGGGGTGATTGAGGACCGGAAGCTCCATCCGAAGGAGGGCTCCTACACCAACTACCTGTTTGAGAAGGGAATTGATAAAATCCTGAAAAAGGTGGGGGAGGAAGCCACGGAGATTATCATCGCGGCGAAGAATCCAAATCCGGAGGAGATCAAATATGAGATTTCTGATTTCCTGTACCATGTGATGGTGCTGATGGCGGAAAAGGGAGTCACCTGGGAGGAGATTGCAAAGGAACTGGCAGATCGCTAGAGAAGGAGCAGGGTATGAGAAAAAAGAGAATGACAGGGTTTTTTATGGCTGCTTTGTTGAGTTTGGCAGGGGCTGTTTCTGTGCCGGCTGCCTTTGAACCGTCCACAGAGACTTCCTATAATATGGCAGTGCAGAGCCAGGACGCCTTAGACGGCCTGGATGTGACGGTGAAGGAGCGGACGGTTTCCGCTATGACCAATCTTTTCGCGGAAAAGGATGTGGAGCTGAAGGTATCCGGAATCAAAGGCTCTTCCCTGAAGGCGGATATGAGGGTCACCACGGAGGAGAGCAGCATAGAAAGCTATTATCGGGACGGCTATTATTACACAACCACCTCGGAGGGAAACATCAAGAAACAGATGGAGCGCAGCGAGATGTGGGAGAAAATCAATTCCCATATTTACCTGGATATGACCAGCAATTATTTAAAAATGCTTTGCTCTGAGACGGCCGGGGACGGCACGGTTACCTACCGATTTGCCGCCACACCGGAGACGCTGGGGGATTACTCCAGAAAGCTTTTGGGAGGCTCCTCCCGGGATCAGGGCGTGGTGATTGATTCTTTGCAGGGCACCATGAAAACAGATAAAGAGGGCCATGTACTGGAGCGGGACATTGATATGATCTATACGGTTACCAGCGGTGATTCTTCGGAGACCTTTTTAAGCAATATTGAGGCAGATTTCCGGCAGGGCGGGGAGATGGTGAATGTGGCGCTTCCGGTGCTGTCGGGCTATAAGGAGCTGGAGCCGGAGAAACCGGCGGAGACCATCACGCCTTTGGTGCGTACCGTGTACGTGACGGCGGATGTGAATGTGCGGGCCTCCGGGGATCTTGGCGCTGTGATTTTAGGCGGTTTTAGTGCCGGAAGCGGCGTTACCCAGACCGGATATACCAGCGGCGGCTGGATTCAGGTGCAGTATAAGGAAGCTACCGGATATATCTGGGGCGAATACGTCAGCGAGACAAAGCCGGTAATTACCATCAGTGGAAGCGGCACCATGTATGCGGTGGCGGACGTGAATATCCGAAGCAGATACGGTTCTGACGGGGAGATTTTGGGTGTTCTTGCAAAAGGCCAGAGCATTGACATCACCGGTACCACAGACAATGGATGGGTGCGGGTAAAATATCTGGGCCATGTGGGGTATATTTTTGGGGATTACCTGTCCTGGTCCGAGCCGGTGACCCAAAATTACGTGGAAAACGGCCGCATCAGCGGCGTGGTCACAGAGGCGTCCTACGGGTCTTTGACGATTCAGCGGGACGACGGCCAGGGAATCGCACTGTTTAATACCGTCTACGCGGAGCTGGAGCTGGCAGATACCATTTATACGGGCGACTGGGTGGAAATTTACTATTCCGGTTCCGGAGCACCCTATACTGCGTCCCGGGTGGTGGATTCCATCAGCCACGAGGACGGGGAGGAGCCTGTAGCCTGTACCGTGGACGGCGTGGTGGCCTTCATCAGCGGCGGCAAGCTGGAACTGAGCTGTTCCGACGGCATATACCGGATCTTTGATATTTCCGAGGCGGACATCGAGCGGCCCGCCCGGCCGAAGGAAGGCGAGTACGTGATGGTAACCTGGATGTCCGCCACAGGAGGAGCGGAAACCCGGAATATTCACGCGATCCGGATTATGGGATGAGTGCTGTCCTGTTTGTGTTTTGTTAAGGAAGAGGACGCAGGATGAGGAACAAAACACCTGCGCAATAAGCTGATTTAACGTTTTCCTTTGATTTTTCAGGGTAAAGTATTGACTTTGTAAAGTCGGGATAGTAAAATAGATAAAAAGCTATCGGTAATATGTTATCGGTACTTTGCATACCTGTTTCCTGGACAGGCAGTTTTCCTGGATTTATCTCTGATGCAGCTTTCCTGCGATGAACTGTCTGAGACTTCTTCAGAGAGTGAGGTCTTCAGGGCGGATTCATTGTGAAACAATCAGCAGGTGCCATATACACGGAGCACACGGAACTGGGTTCTTTGATGCGAAGCAAAGATACGATGGCGGCGTGTGATTACATTCGGAACCATGTCCGCAGAACAAAAGAACGTGTACGGAAGATAGGATCAGAAGGCAAAGACGCCACAGAAAGGTGTTCTTTGCCTTTTTTTAAAACGAAATTTATGATGTTATGGGGAAAATCGCAGGTGCACATGGGAGAACAGGAAAAAAGCGGACGGGCGGACAGCAGCCTGTCGGAGAGGAGAAAGCATTGAGTACATGTCTAAAAATAAGTGGCCTGGAGATGCAGTTTAAGGGTGTGAAAGCAGTACAGAACGTTTCCATGGAACTGGAGGCGGGAGGGCTGTATGCGCTGATCGGCACCAACGGGGCGGGAAAGACCACGATTATCAATATGATATCCGGAGTCTTAAAGCCCACCTCCGGAATGATTGCCTATTTCGGAGAGGATATCACCGGTCTGCGTCCCGACAAAATCGCCCGCATGGGCATCACCAGGACCTACCAGAATCTTCGTCTGTTTAAGAAAATGACAGTGCTGGATAATGTGCTCATGGGAGCCCAGATGCACAGTGACTGCGGTGCATGGCAGTCCATTTTTCAGACCGGGAAATTTTACCGTTCCGAGGAGGCTATGTGCAGGCAGGCCCGAAAGATGCTGGATATCATGGGAATTTCGGCCTTCGAAAAGGAAATGGCAGGCTCTCTTCCCTACGGAAATCAGAGAAAACTGGAGATTGCCAGAATCCTGGCCAGCAGTCCTAAGCTTCTTTTGCTGGATGAGCCGGCGGCGGGAATGAATCCCCAGGAGAGCAGGGAGCTGGTGGAGATTATCCGGAAGATCCGTCAGGAGTTTGATCTGACCATTCTGCTGATTGAGCATGACATGAAGGTGGTCATGAATCTCTGCGAATATATTTACTGTATGGCGGCGGGGGAGGTTATTGCCAGCGGACAGCCGGAGGAAATCCGGCAGAATCCCAGGGTGATTGAAGCTTATTTAGGAAAGAGGGCAAGAAATGCTGCAAATTAAAGATTTATGTGTGAAATACGATAACATTCAGGTGCTCCACGGCATTTCCCTGGAAATCCGGGAGGGGGAGCTGGTGGCGTTAATTGGCGCCAACGGGGCGGGAAAGACCACCACGCTGACGACGATTTCCGGCGTGAAGCGTTCCTTTGCCGGGGAGATCCTCTATGA
>CAMNQN010000128.1 GCA_946549155.1 uncultured Lachnospiraceae bacterium
TTCTGCGTACCCGATGCTTTTTTCCAGATCGTTCGGCCTTCCGGGCCGTGTATTATCCTGCGTCCGTATAATTAACTAAACACTAAAATAAAACGCCTCCATCGCCTGTCCGATGTATGCCGTTGTGCCTTCTCCGTATACGCGATCCTGTGCCTTCTGGATTTCCTGATTATTTTGATATGCGGATGCCAGCTCCAGCATCATGGCGGAGACATCCTCCATCTGGTACATCTGCCTGGACACAAAATCATACTCTCCCACCAGTTCCCGTACCTCAAAGGAAGCTACATCACATCCTTTTTTGTCCGCCAGCTTTTTCAGAATTACCCCCAACCGTTTCTGGTATGCGGAGAAAATTTCGGAATTTTTGGGATTTTTCGCCACGTCCAGGGCTTTTTCCTTGCTTCCATACCATTCCACCACTTTGCCGAAATTCTTTTGTACCGTCTCACTGGAAGCGCTCTCCAAAAATTGTTTTTTCCATTCCTCCATGCTTCCGTATTGATCGAGGAACCGTATTTTCTGCTCTTCGTTCATATTGGCCGCCATGGAGTTCCACATTTCCTCCAGCTCTGTTTTATTAAAAATTTCAAAATTCATCTTGTTCTCTCCTCTCAGAATATTATCGATGCCGGCAATTAAACGCTCAATACGCTCTTTCTTTGCCGCCAGCATACTTCTTTGCATCTTCAGGATTTGGCTTCTGTCGAGAACGGGGTTATCCATAACCCTCTTAATTTCCTTTAAAGAAATATCAAATTCCCGGAAAAACAAAATCTGCTGCAGTGTTTCCAATGCCTTATCGTCATAAAGCCGGTATCCCGCCTCACTTTTCTGCGTCGGCTTCAGTAAACCGATCTCATCATAGTAGTGGAGCGTGCGCACGCTGATACCTGTTAAATCTGACATTTCTTTTACCGTTCTCATACATTGATCCTCCTCCCAAAAAACACTTTAAGCTATCACGCACCGTGAGAGTCAAGAACAAATTTCCTGTTATCGGCTATATTTTATCAAACCTGCGTTGCAATGGCCAGCATTGTGTTTTGTTAATTATCGGGACGCAGGAAAAGATCCCAGCCATCTTTCATAAACTTTCCAGCTTGTATTTTACGGGAATATACTCTAAAATAATAGAAATTATTTTTCTTGAACAACGGGAGGATCCAATATGAAGAAATCTTTTTTACCAGTGACAGCCGCCGCGATGGCTGCGTCCATAATGCTTAGCTTAACAGCAGGCGCTGCCCAGGACACTCTTCGGGTAGGCTCTCTGAAGGGGCCCACCTCCATGGGGCTGGTTTTCCTTATGGAAAATGCAAAAGAAGGGGAAGCTGCCGGTGATTATGAATTTACTATGGTGACCGCCGCAGAGGAACTGCTGGGGGATGTGGTCAGCGGAAACCTAGATATCGCCCTGGTGCCCGCCAATGTTTCCAGCATTCTTTACAATAAGACGGAGGGCGGTATCAGCGTCATCGACATCAACACGCTGGGCGTCCTCTATGTGGTGGAATGCGGCGATACGATTCAGAGCATCGCTGACCTGTCCGGCAGGACCGTATACCTGACCGGCAAAGGAACCACGCCGGATTACATCCTCCAATATCTTCTTGCGCAGAACGGCCTGAGTAAGGAGGACGTTACCCTGGAGTACAAATCGGAGGCCGCCGAGGTGGTATCGGTTCTGTCCGGGGATGAGACCGCCATCGGTCTGCTGCCTCAGCCCTTCGTCACCTCCGCTTGTATGCAGAATGAGAATCTGCGCATCTCGCTGGATCTGACGGAAGAATGGAACAAGATACAAAAGGAGACGGGAAGCCGCCTAGTAACCGGCGTCACCATCGTCAGGAATGAATTTTTAGAGGAGAATCCGGAGGCTGTGGCCGGCTTTCTTAAGGAGCATGAGGCCTCTGCCGCCTACACCAATGAGAATCCGGAAAAAGCGGCAGAGCTGATCGCGGCCTGGGGCATTGTGGCGAAGGCCCCCATCGCAAAGAAAGCGATTCCCCTCTGCAATATTACCTGCATCCAGGGTGCCGAGATGAAGGCGGCTTTAGAAGGATATCTCCAGGTACTCTGCGATATGGATCCCGCTGCGGTCGGCGGAAAAATGCCGGAGGAAACGTTCTATTATATTCCTTAGGGAAACGCTGGCCAAAGCGTTCCCCGCGCCGGATTTGTGCAGTAAAACAGCCGTTTTCCCTGCCAATCCGTGCACATCCATCGGAGGTTTTAAGGAAAGCTATGGACTGAGGTTTCATATATGAAAAAATATCTTCGACAAGCGGTGATTCTCCTTATCTGGATTGCTCTGTGGCAGCTGGCTGCCTGGGCTATTGGAAACAGAATCCTTTTTGTGGGGCCCGGGGAGACGGCGCATGTGCTGTCTGCCCAGATCGGAACCCCTGAGTTTTGGAGGACGGTTCTGTCCTCCTTTCTTCGCATTGCCTCCGGTTTTCTGGGGGCTTTTTGTGTCGGTATCCTTCTGGCGTCCTTCGCCGGACAGTTTCCCTGGCTGCGGGAGTTTCTGGAACCCTTTCTGGGATTTTTACAGGCGGTGCCGGTGGCCTCCTTTGTCATTTTAGCGCTGATCTGGATTGGCTCTGAAAATCTGTCTGTTCTGATTACCTTTCTGGTAACGCTTCCGGTGATCTACCGGAATATGCTGGAGGGAATCCGTCAGACGGATAAAGAGCTGCTGGAAATGGCGCAGGTGTTCCGCTTAAGCCTCCCCCGCCGGCTTCTGTATCTGTACCGCCCCGCCCTGATGCCCTACCTGGAAACCGGGTGCCGCATCTGCCTGGGCATGGCCTGGAAATCCGGTGTGGCCGCCGAGGTCATCGGGGTACCCGCCCATTCCATCGGCGAAAAGCTCTACATGGCCAAAATCTATTTAGGCACCGGAGAGCTGTTTGCCTGGACCTTCGTAATCCTTCTGGTCAGTAAACTGTCCGAAAAGTGTTTTCTGAAGCTGCTACACCTGGCGGCGCGGGATCTTTCCCTTCGGGAAGCCGTAAACCATTCCACCGGTAGACGTTCCGGAAAAACCGCGGAAGAGCGTTCCGGTAAAATCACGGAAGAACGTTCCGGTAAGCCTCCCCATACTTCCTCCGCTGCGGCTTCCCGGCCTTGGGCCGCTCTGGCCAGTTCCATGCCGGGGAACTCCCAGCGCCCGCTGCATCTTACCCGCATCAGCAAGTCCTACCAGGGACATCCCGTGCTGCAAAATCTTTCGCTGACGCTGGAACCGGGGCACATTTACTGTCTCACGGGGCCCTCCGGCTGCGGGAAAACCACGCTGCTGCGCATCATCATGGGACTGGAACTCCCCGACTGCAGCCATAACCGCAGACCGGAGCATCTGAAAATCAGCGCGGTTTTTCAGGAAAACCGGCTGTTTGAGTTCCTGACCCCCATAAAAAATGTGGAGCTGGTCTGCCCCGGGAAATGTGAAGCCGCACCGCTCCTGGCACAACTGCTGGAACCGGAAGCGCTCACCCGCCCCGTATCTTCCCTAAGCGGCGGCATGAAGCGGCGGGTCGCCATCTCCAGAGCTCTGGCTGCCCCCTCTGAGCTGGTTCTGATGGATGAGCCCTTCACTGGCCTGGACGATGCTGCAAGAGAAAATGCGATCCGGGTGATCCGGGAGAATCTGCGGGGGCGCACCCTGCTGCTTGTGACGCACCGCAGGGAGGACGCAGCCCTGCTAGGCGGAGAGCTGCTGACCCCTTTCCCGTCCTGACGCGCAGTTTGCCCTCCTGCCTGCGACACATTTCCGCTTCCTTTCTGCTTCCGGTTTTCACCAGCCCGGTAACCATTCCTTTCCTTTTCTCATACAATAGTTCAGAGATCTTTTGAATGATTGGAAAGGAGTTCTGCTATGCAAAAGGAATGTGATACCTCTATCGAAAAAGTGGGCTGCTCCACAACGGGATATCAGGATGTTGATGTGTGCATTCCTGTTACAATCCGTCCTTTCGGCGAGGTGGGCAATGTCAAGACCCGCTGCGAAGGAAGCCCCTCCATTATCCGGGGCTGCGATCACTGCCCCGGCAAACCCGGCCAGGTATGCAAATTCACCATCAGCCAGCGGCTGCGGGTGGAAATTCCCGTGGTTTTCGGCGCCAAAGCGGAGATCGGTGAAACCTCCGTGGAATGCGGATGTACAGAAAGCTCCAGCCTCTGTGAGCCTTCCTCTGATTTTGAGACCGGATATGAAGAAGAATACGTAGCTGCCGGGGAGG
The DNA here is from genome assembly GCA_946549155.1 of uncultured Lachnospiraceae bacterium. Lineage (GTDB taxonomy): Bacteria > Bacillota > Clostridia > Lachnospirales > Lachnospiraceae > Merdiplasma. Next base: position 4,248 of record CAMNQN010000128.1, read on the forward strand.
ACACCGCTTTGTAACCCCGAAACCGCCGTAAAATACCGGGGCGGATTTCCTGAATATCCGGATGCACCCATTCCGTGATATCAGAAATCCGCCCCATGCCTTTATAAAGCTTCCCCTTATCTACACCCGTCCCCGCATCTTCTGCAGGATCCGCTTCTCCATCCGGGACACCTGCACCTGGGAGATACCCAGCTCCCTGGCTGTCTCCATCTGGGTTTTATCACAGAAATAGCGCAGATCGATGAGCTGCCGCTCCTCCTCCCCCAGAAACGTTAAAAGCTCCTCCAGCAGCATGTGATTCAGCAGCTTCTCATTGGCATTTTCCTTCTCCTCCAGCTTGTCCACCAGAAGCACCGCACTGCCGTCTCCCTGATGGATGGGACGGTAAATGGATTCCACCTCCGCGCAGGCTTCCAGCGCCAGCATAATTTCCTCCCCGGAAAGCTTTAGTTCCGCCGCCAGCTCCTGCATATCCGGCTCCCGCCCCAGCCGTTTTTCCATCAGATCCCGGGTACTGTAAATCAAAGCCGCCGTCTCCTTCAGGGACCGACTTACCTTGATCATGCCGTCATCCCTCAGAAACCGCTTAATCTCCCCCACAATCAGCGGCACCGCATAGGTGCTGAATTTTACCGCGTAATTCGGGTCAAACTTATCAATAGCCTTCAGCAGGCCAATACTCCCAATCTGGATCAGGTCCTCCATCTCGCAGCCTCTTCCGTTAAACCGGCGGACTACCGTAAAGACCAGTCCCAGGTTCTCTTCCACAAGCATTTCTCTCGCGGCTTTATCCCCCTGGTGCGCCTGTTCAATCAATGCAAGGGTTCGTTCCATGAATGATCCATTCACCTCTCATATCTGTTTTCCGTATGAAGGATTTTCTTTGTCATCGTCACCCGGGTACCCTTACCCGGGGCAGAATCCACCTGCACGGTATCCATAAAGGCTTCCATGAAAGAAAATCCCATACCGGCCCGCTCGCAGTCCTCCTTCGTAGTGAACAGCGGCTCCATGGCCTTTGCCACATCCGCAATCCCCACTCCGTGATCCTCCACCTCCACCAGAATCGTCTGTTCCACAATCCGGCAGCGAATCACAATTTTCTCCACCCTTCCCTCGTAGCCATGAATAATCGCGTTGGTCACCGCCTCCGACAATGCGGTTTTTACATCCGCCACCTCCTCCAGCGTGGGATTCAGCTGCGTCATAAAGGCCGACACCGCCACCCGGGCAAAGCCCTCGTTGCAGGAACGGCTGTCAAATTCCAGCTTCATCTCATTCTCCGCGCTTTTCTCCGTATCCATACTGCTCCCCATCTGTTTTCCTCCTTAACCATTCACTTCAACTCAAACGGGATATCCTCATAAATGTCCATCACCTTATAAATCCCCGACATGGTGAGTATACGCCGCATCCGCTCATTTACCCGCACCGCCATCACCACGCCTCCCATAAACCGCAGGTTTTTATACCGCCCCATAATCATGCCGATGCCGGAGCTATCCATAAAAACCGTTTTTTCAAAGTCAAAGATAATACATCGGACATTGTTTTCCTGCATCAGACGATCCGCCGTATTTTTTAATTCCTCCGCATTGTGATGATCCACCTCTGCCGGCAGATGAATCGTCAGGCTGGAGCCTGAAACCTTAAAATCTTCCATATTTGCGCACTCCTCTCTGCAAACTAAAGTCAGGGAAATTGCTGCTTCGCAGCACAAATCCGGCACGGAAAACGCTTTCATCCGCGTTTCCCCGGAAAAGAAAAAAGGAACCGCAAAGCAAGCATTCTCCGCTTGCTTCACAGCCCCTTTTCCGAGGTTTCTCTTCCTGCAATTCTCCGGAATCGTTTCCTTTCTGCCTCATTTTTTCAAAGGTCCGGTTCGGCACTATCCCAGCAAATTTCCATACATATCATAATTGAGCCCCGTATTGGGATCCGTCCAGGCAACCTGGGAGGGATCATAGGAGGGGGAATTATTGTCCTCATAGATCGTGATATCCTGCCCGGAATCACCGGCTCCCTGGGTATCCCCGCCCTGCATGGAGACGTCTCCCTGGGTGGTACCCGTACTTCCGGCATCACCGCCCTGGCCCCCGGAGCCGCTGATATAATACTGCACCTCCGAAGCCCGGGAGGGATAATCATCCATAAACTTCTGAAAGGCCTGATCCGCCTTCGCCGTATCCCCCACATTATAGTAGGCAAAGCCCAGATACATCAGGGCGTCCGCATACTGGCTATTATTCCTCTGCGGGTCACTGTCCACCGCCAGCTGAAGCTGCTGGGCCGCCGTGGCGTAATCTCCTGCCACATAGGCTGTGGTGCCCGCAGTATAATACTGTGTAAACAGCGCGCTGCTGACCGCGCCCATCAGGTCATCATACAGCTTCTTGGCATTTCCGCTGAAATCCTCCCCGTTCAGCGCGCCCACCGCGTCCGCGGCGCCGCTCTGCTGCCCGGTTACATAAAGATCCGCCACCGCCATCAGTTCCTCATAGCTGTCGGCCTTCTCAAGGGCCTGATTCCGCTCATAATCCGCCTGATCCGCCTTCTCCTGGTAGGTATCGATCTGATCCTGCAGATCCTGCAGCCTGGCCGACTCCGAGGCCAGCTTCATATTGGCGTCCGTCACCTGCTGATTTGTGCTGTCATTCATGCTCTGGCGGGTGGAGGGCACCACCAAAAACCACACAATGGCGCCTCCTAAAAGAATCCCCAGCGCGATATTGATAAACGTAGCCACCGTGGAGCTGTCCCGGAAGGTGGTGGGCTGAATAATCGTCTCATTTCCGCTGACGTAGCGCAGCGTTCCTCCCTGTCCCTCCTCTTCCTCCGTCTCCTGCCGTCTCTTCCGTCCCCCGAAGGAGGTGCTCCTTCCGGTGAGCTCCTCGATCTCTGTCAGATAGCGCAGTGTGGTAGTGTTGGTATTATCCACGTTCGCCGCCTTTTTCAGCAGCCGTCTCGCCTTCTCGTAATCCTCATGTTTCATATAAAGCAGCGCCAGAAGCTGATACGCCTTCACCAGTTTCGGATTCTGGGCCACCACCTTTTTTAACTGAATCACCGCCATATCCTCATTGCCCTGACGGCAATACCCGATGGACTGGTTATATTTGCGGATCGTCTGATTGATGGTATCCAGGCGGTTCTTGTTGTTCTGAAGCTGGTCAATATAGTAATCCGCCAGATTATTCTCCGGCAGAAGATTCTTGCTGATCACCCACTCGCACAGCGCGGAAACCACCTCTCCGGTCTCAAAATAGCAAAGACCCAGAAGATTTCTGGCATCGATATTTTCTTTATTAAATTTTAAACTCTGCTTCAGGCAGGTGATGGCTCCGGACAGGTCACGGACCGAAGCCTTTTCCAGCCCCCGATTATACAAAAGATTAGAAATGCGGACAATCCGTTTTTGAATGGACACGTCCGCCCCGCAGCCGGGGCAGTAATCAATGACCGCCAGGGGGGTATTACAGTAAACACATCTCATAAGCTCCCCCTATTTCTTCTTTTTCTTTTCATCCTGAAGCATTTCCTTGAGAATATCCGTCACATCCGTCAAGTCACGGCTGTAAATCGCATCCTCCGCCTCATTCACATCCATACTGGGATGAAATTTTTTCAGTTCCTCTTCGTAATTAATCATTCGTACTCTCCTTTTTCTATCCGAACAGAATCAATGCTTCTGCACCTTCTGGCTGCTGATAATCCCCTTCAGTTCCCCGATCAGATACAGGGAACCGGCGCAAAACAGCATCCCCTCTCCTTTCTGTTCCAAAGCAAGCGCAAACGCCTCCCCCACCGAGGGTATGGCAGTGACGGCTGCCTTCGTATATTTCCGGAATACCCTGGCCAAATCCTCAGCCAATACCCTTCTGTCCCCCTCAATCTGGGTCACCACAATGGAGGAAAAATCCGCTCCCTCACAGATTTCCCGGATCATCTGGTCATAATCCTTCTCCACCACCACGGAAAACAGCAGAGAGACCGGCTGTTTCTCCTGCACCATGCGCACAGTCTTCAGAAATTCATCGATGCCTGCCGCATTGTGGGCTCCGTCCAGCACTACTCCCGGCAGCACCGTCTCCATCCGTCCGCTCCAGCGGGTGTCCGCGATTCCCTGCAGGATCGTCTGGTCCGATATCCTCTTATCCGGATCCAGGGCCCGCACAGCCAGCATCGCCAGCGCGCTGTTCACAATCTGATAATCCGCCAGATAGGGAACCCGAACGGTTTTGTAATCATAATACCTGTTATTCAGCACAAAATCAATGCTTTTATCCGTTCTGCCCACAATTTCACTCATTTCCCCATAGTAGGGAATCGCCGGGGCATGCATTTGGGCGGCCTTGTCCAAAATCACCCGCTCCACCGAGCGGTTCCGCCCATCATAAACCACAGGAACCCCCTCCTTGATGATTCCCGCCTTTTCCCAGGCGATCTGCTCCACCGTATCCCCCAGATACTCCGTATGTTCCAGGCTGATGGAGGTGATCACCGTGACAATAGGATGCGCCACTGTGTTGGTGGCATCCAGCCGTCCGCCCAGCCCCGTCTCCATCACCAGAATCTCCACCTGCTCCCTGGCAAAGATCACCATGCCCACGGCAAATAAAATCTCAAAATAGGTGGGATGATAAAAGCCATCCCTCACCATCCCGTCCATGGCCTCCTTCACCTGGTTAAACGCCTCCAGAAACACCTCATCGGAAACCTGTTCCCGGTTGATCTGAAATCTCTCATTCAATTTTACCAGATGGGGAGAAATAAACAGTCCGGTTCTCCACCCATGATGGCGCAGAATGGATTCCGTGAAGGCGCAGACGGATCCCTTTCCATTGGTTCCCGCCACATGAATCACCTTGAACTTCTCCTCCGGATTCCCCAGCCTCCTCAACAATTCTATCGTATTTTCCGCCTTATTTTTCTTGGTAAATTTCGGTACTTCCGCTATGTAATTAACTGCCTCTTCGTAATTCAATGTTCCAACCCTCTTCTGTAAAAAATTGTAAAAGATGCCTTTGTATCTTTCATTACCTATCATACCTGTTTTGGCTGAAGTTTCAAGCACATTTTTTCGCAAGTTTCGCCATGTTTTTCTACAGACATGCTGATTCATTCCGCATTTCCATAGAACCTCCGGCGGATGTGCACAGATTTATATGAAAAATTACTGCTGTTCTTTGTGTTTCGTTAAGGAAGCGGACGCATGTTACATTTTTGTCGCTTAGTATGCCACATTTCGCGTGATTCTGTAAATTCAGCCAGGGAACAGCAGGAAGAGGAGGGCGCGCAGGGCCGCAAGCATCTGGAAAATAATTCGGAGGATACCATAGAAAATCTTAGATGGAGACGGACAAAAATTTCGGGAGAGCTGGCAGCCCTCAAGGCTGACAGCTCAGGGGCGCTGAGCT
>CAMNQN010000129.1 GCA_946549155.1 uncultured Lachnospiraceae bacterium
GGCCACAAGCATCTGGAAAATAACTCCGGATGCTTGTGGCCCTGTGCGCCGCCTCTTCCTGCGTCCGGGTAATTAACAAAACCCGAAGAACATCCGAACAATAGCAGGGGAACGGCCCTGGGATTTTTATGTAATTTGTGCTTGACAGCATGGGTGGGAGTATTTATAATAACTTCGTTATCAAACAGTTTCATATCAAACTAATTTCAGGCTGGACATTGTGTGAAACAGGAGAAGGGAGGGAAGATCAGGTGGAAGAAGAACCCAGGCATATCGCGTTCGAGATCAAGACGCTGAATCAGATGATCCGGAAAGCGATTATGAATCTTTCCATAAAAAGCGGGATGGAACAGATGACGGTTATGCACGCCAGGATTCTCCGGTATCTTTACAAAAACCGGGAGCGGGATGTTTTTCAAAAGGATCTGGAGGCGGAATTTCAGATTAACAGCTCCACAGTTACGAGTATTTTGAAGCTGATGGAGAAAAAGGGATATATCCGGCGGGTTTCCGTGGAGTGGGATGCCCGGCTGAAGAAGCTGGTGCTGACGGAAACGGCAGGGGAAATGCAGTCTAAGTGCTTCCAGGATTTTATCAGAATACAGGGGATTTTGGAGAAGGAGATCACGCAGGGGATTCCGGCTGAGGAGCTGGAGATTTTCCGAAGGGTGCTAAGTAAAATGAAGGATAATCTGGGACGAAGGGGATCGGAGGACGGTGACGCGCCGCCGCCCTGCTGCTGTGGAAATCCCGCTGATATCCAGTTAAAAATGAGAGAGGAGTGACAGCATGATAAAAACATTAGCATCTCATATTAAAGAATTTAAGAAGGTTTCGCTGCTGACGCCGCTTTGTATGGTGGGCGAGGTGATTATGGAAATGATTATCCCGCTGATGATGGCTTCCATCATCGATGAGGGCGTGAACAAGGGAAACATGCAGCATATCTATAAGATGGGGATTTTTATGATTATCGCGGCGGCACTGGGCCTGATGGCGGGGGTGCTGGGCGGTATTTTCGGTGCGCGGGCTTCCACCGGCTTTGCGCGGAACCTGCGGAAGGGAATGTATGATAATATTCAGACCTTTTCCTTCGCCAACATTGACAAGTACAGCGTGGCGGGGCTGGTAACCCGTCTGACCACGGATGTGACGAATCTGCAGAACTCCTATCAGATGCTTTTGCGGATGTGCTTTAGGGCGCCCACCACGCTGATTATCGCCATGATTATGGCATTTACCATCAATGCGCGGCTGGCCAGCGTCTACCTGGTGGCGGTGCTGCTGCTGGCTGTAGTGCTGTTCTTCCTGATTGGCAAGGCCACCCGGTATTTCCGCCAGGTGTTTGAGAAATACGACGACCTGAATGCCAGCGTGCAGGAGAACATCAATGGAATCCGGGTGGTGAAGGCCTATGTGAGGGAGGAGTACGAGGATCGGAAGTTTACAAAGGCGGCGGAGAATCTGTACTGGATGTTTGTGAAAGCGGAGAAGGTGGTGGTCAGCAACATGCCCATCATGCAGTTCACGGTGTACACCTGCATTCTGTTAATCAGCTGGCTGGGTGCAAAGATGATCGTGGCGGACACTCTTACCACGGGGCAGATGATGAGTCTTTTGACCTACTGTATGAACATTCTGATGAGTCTGATGATGCTCTCCATGATTTTCGTTATGATGACCATGAGCATGGCCAGCGGGGAGCGGGTAGCGGAGGTCCTCAATGAGAAAAGCAGCCTGGTGAATCCGGAGAATCCGGTGTACCAGGTGGCGGATGGAAGCGTTCAGTTCCGGAATGTGGAATTTGCTTACAATACGACGGCGGAACGGCCGGTGCTGGAGAATATTAACCTTTCCATTAAATCCGGGGAGACCATCGGCATTATCGGCGGCACCGGAAGCTCCAAATCCAGTTTGGTGAATTTAATCAGCCGCCTTTATGACGTGACGAAGGGCAGTGTTCTGGTGGGTGGCCGGGATGTGCGGGAGTATGACCTGGAAACACTGCGAAACCAGGTGGCGGTGGTATTGCAGAAGAATGAGCTGTTTTCTGGAACTATTCTGGAAAACCTGCGCTGGGGTGATGAGAATGCCACGGAAGAGGAGTGTGTCCGGGCCTGTAAGCTGGCCTGCGCCGATGATTTTATCCGGCAGTTTCCGGATCAGTATAATACCTATATTGAACAGGGCGGTTCCAATGTTTCCGGCGGCCAGAAGCAGCGGCTCTGTATTGCCAGGGCACTGCTGAAAAAACCGAAGATTTTGATTTTGGATGATTCCACCAGCGCGGTGGATACGGCCACTGATGCGAAAATCCGCAGGGCCTTCGCGGAGGAGATTCCGGATACCACGAAGCTGATTATCGCGCAGCGGATTTCCAGCGTGGAGCACGCGGACCGCATCCTTGTGATGGATGCGGGAAGGATCAGCGGCTTCGGCACCCATGAGGAGCTGCTTGCGTCCAATGAAATTTACCGCGATGTGTATGAGTCCCAGATGAGCGGCTCCGGTGACTTTGATTCTAATGGAGGTGAGGCATAATGGCAGAACAGAGCAGACAGAACGGACCGGGGATGAGAGGCCCCATGAGGGGACCCGGCGGCAGAGGGCGGGGACCCAGACCCCACGTGAATCAGCCGGGCAGGCTGCTGAAGAGGCTGATGCAGTATGTGATGAAAAATTATCTGGTGCAGTGTGTCATTGTACTGGTCTGTATCGTGATCAGTGTGCTGGCCAATGTACAGGGCACCATGTTTATGAAAACACTGATTGATTCCTATATCATGCCGCTGCTTCTGGCGGATAATCCGGACTTTGGTCCTCTGGCCCTGGCCATCGGGCGGGTGGCCTGCTTTTACGGCGTGGGCGTGGCGGCAGCTTATATCCAGTCCCGGCTGATGGTCAATGTGTCCCAGGGCACCATGAAGCGGCTGCGTGTGGATGTGTTCACCCACATGGAGCATTTGCCCATCAAATATTTTGACACCCATTCCCATGGCGATATCATGTCCATCTACACCAACGATATTGACACGCTGCGCCAGATGATCAGCCAGAGTATTCCCCAGATCATCAACAGCAGCATCACCATTGTCAGCGTGCTGGCATCCATGATTATTCTGAATGTTCCGCTGACCATTCTCAGCCTGTTTATGGTGGGAGTGACATTGACAGCTACGAAAAAGTGCGCCGGAATGAGCAGCAGATATTTTGTGGCGCAGCAGGCGGCGCTGGGCAGGGAAAACGGATATATCGAGGAAATGATGAACGGGCAGAAGGTGGTGAAGGTATTCTGCCATGAAGAGAAAAGCAAGAAGGATTTTGATGAATTGAACAATGAGCTGTACGAGGTGTCCAGGCAGGCCAACGGCTTTGCCAATATTCTGGGGCCCATCAACTCGCAGATCGGGAATATCAGCTATGTGCTCTGTGCCATTGTGGGAGGGATTCTGGCTCTTTACCAGGTGGGCGGCTTTACCCTGGGCGGTCTGGCCAGCTTCCTGACCTTTAACAAGAGCTTTAATATGCCCATCAACCAGGTGTCCCAGCAGCTCAACAGCATTGTTATGGCGCTGGCCGGCGCGGAGCGGGTATTTAAGCTGCTGGACGAGGAGACGGAGCAGGACGAGGGATATGTCACTCTGGTGAATGCCCGGGTGGAAAATGGCGTGGTGAAGGAGGCCGGAGAGGAGCGCACCGGCGTTTGGGCCTGGAAGCATTACCATAAGGCGGACGGCACCACGGATTACAAGCTGCTGGAGGGCGATGTGGTGTTCGATGGCGTGGATTTTGGATACACTCCGGAAAAAATGGTGCTGCATGACATTAAGATGTACGCTACGCCGGGGCAGAAGATCGCTTTTGTGGGCACCACCGGAGCTGGAAAGACTACGATTACGAACCTGATCAACCGCTTTTACGATATCCAGGACGGCAAGATCCGCTACGACGGAATCAATATCAACAAGATCCGGAAGGATGACCTGCGTCATTCCCTGGGCATGGTATTGCAGGATACGAATCTGTTTACCGGAACGGTGATGGAGAATATCCGCTACGGGAAGCTAAACGCCACCGACGAGGAGGTCATTGCCGCGGCAAAGCTGGCCAATGCGGACGGCTTTATCCGTCAGCTCCCCCAGGGCTATCAGACTGTGCTCACCGGAAACGGCGGCAATTTAAGCCAGGGGCAGAGGCAGCTTCTGTCCATCGCCCGGGCGGCCATCGCGGACCCGCCGGTATTGATTTTGGATGAGGCTACCAGCTCCATCGATACCCGGACGGAGCGCATTGTGCAGGCGGGTATGGACCGGCTGATGAAGGGCCGCACCACCTTTGTGATTGCCCACCGGCTGTCCACGGTAAAGAACAGCAACTGTATCATGGTTCTGGAGCAGGGCCGTATTATCGAGCGGGGCACCCATGAGGAGCTGCTGGAGCAGAAAGGAAAATATTATCAGCTGTATACGGGAAACAGTATTACAGCGTAAAGGAGGGAAAGAATGACCTGCAGATGGAGATATCAGACCCCGGAGGGTTTTTCGGATCTGTATATGAACAGTGACGGAGAATGTTTAACCGGGCTATGGTTTGAAGCATCCAGGGATACTTCAAAGCATTCCCTGGATTGTGAAGAAAAGGAGCTGCCCGTATTCCGGGAGACCTGCAGATGGCTGGATCTGTATTTTGAGGGGAAGAATCCGGATTTTACTCCTCCGTATCGGATAAACGGGCTGACACCCTTCCGGCGGGAGGTGGTGGAGATTATGAATGCGATTCCCTATGGAGAGACCATGACCTACAGCGGCATAGCAGACCGCATCGCCGGAAACCGGGGCATAGCTCGGATGTCAGCGCAGGCTGTGGGCGGCGCGGTGGGCTGGAACCCCATCTGTATCATTATTCCCTGCCACAGAGTCGTGGGGACAAACGGGAGCCTCACCGGCTATGGAGGAGGAATAAAAAACAAGATTGCGCTGCTGGCCCATGAGGGAAATGATATGAGGCGGTATTTTGTCCCGGAGAAGGGGACGGCGCTGTAGAAAGAGCGGAAAGGGGGCTGTCGTTTTGCGGCAGCCCCTGCTTCTAAGGAAACGCTGCGATAATCATTCTTTCATTTATCTATCCACGCTGGAGGTCGCTTCATCAGATATGTTTTCACAGTTATAAACAAGATTTTCACGAACCGTACCTTCAAACAGCCAGGTTTTCTGCAAAACCATGTCGAACATACTGCGAACATTTTCGCGGCGCAATTCTTTAATGCTTACGCCATCGATCTTAATATCGCCGCCTGTTGTTTCAAAGAAACGCATCAAAAGGTTAATAAGCGTTGATTTACCTGAACCGGTGGCGCCGATGAAAGCAATCGTTTCCCCGGGATTTACCGTGAACGATATGTTTTTCAGACAGTCCTCAGACGCATCCGGGTAGCGAAAGGAAACCTGTGCACGGGGCAGAATCATAAAAATTGCCACGAGCAATAACCGAATCATAATTCTTCCTCCTGAAAAAAGATGCCTCCATTATAGCAAACAAAGATAACCCCCCCGGACAACTGAAAATAAACCCAAGATAAACGCATAGTTTTTCTCTTATAAGTGCCATAGGAGTTTATCTTGGCGTGTTCTTTGTCTGCTATAATATAGAAAATCGCCCCCTTAACTTTGAAATTTCACATTTGTAGGTTAAAATAGAAAAAAGGAGATGCGTCCATGTTTAATATTCTTGTGGTGGAAGACAATGCCGATATGCGTGAGCTGTTCTGCACCGTATTGGCCGATCATGGTTATAACAGCATTCCGGCGAAGGACGGAATGGATGCACTGGAAATTATGGACAAGGAATATATAGATCTGATGATTGCCGATATTATGATGCCGGTCATGGATGGTTATGAGCTTACGAGATCCATCCGTGATGCGAAGTATGATCTTCCTATTCTGATAGTAACTGCAAAAGATCAGTTTGAAGATATGCAAAAAGGCTTTCGGTTAGGAAGCGATGATTATATGGTAAAACCCATCAATGTCCATGAATTGGTATTGCGCGTGGAGGCACTGCTCCGCCGCGCCAAAATATCCAGCGATAAAAAAATCACAGTAGGCTCTACTGTTCTTGATTACGATGCGCTTACTGTAACAATCGACGGTGTGGAAACTATTTTGCCGCAAAAGGAATTTTACCTGCTGTACAAGCTGCTTTCCTATCCCAACAAGATTTTCACACGTCAGCAACTAATGGATGAAATTTGGGGTATGCTCTCGGAAACCGATGAGCGTACTGTCAACACGCACATCAATCGGCTGCGTGATCGTTTTGCAGACTGTTCCGATTTTGAGATTGTTACAGTGCGGGGACTTGGTTATAAGGCGGTGAAAAAGGTTGAGTAGAAAACCCCATTCAAAGCTATGGTTGTACTTTACCGGAATTATCTTCGCAACCATTTTTGCTGTCTTTGCCTTAATTACAGCCATATGGTTTGCGCTGTTTGAACTGAATTTGATTCAGATTGATCTGAGTGAGAGACATATTCCGATTGTTGTTCTCGCTTTGGGCAGCATTTTGCTTGGAATTGTCATTGCGGTATATGTAGGAAAGTTACTTGTCCGTCCCATTCAGAATATCAGCAACGCCTTTAACGAGCTTTCCAAAGGTAATTTTGAAATTAAGGTTTCCGAAGACGAAAAAATCATGGAAAATCAGGAAGTCGTTCCAAACAAAACAGAATATCGTTTAGACGAACAGCTCCGCAAGGTGATTTTAATGCTTGAGGGGAAATGGGAGCCAAAAAATATTGAATTTGATATGGACTGCCACGCAAATTGTATTATGGCAGCGAGCGGCTGCTCGAACAGGTGTGGAGCAATATCCTTGATAATGCAATCAAACATTCTCCGGAAAACAGTATCATTCATGTATTTATGAATACAGTTGATCATGCAGTAGAAGTTATCATTACCGACCACGGCGAGGGAATGACTGAAGATGTAAAGAAGCATATCTTTGAGAAGTTTTATCAGGGAGATCCTTCCCGTAAATCAGAAGGCAACGGTCTCGGCCTTCCGTTGGTAAAACGAATTGTGGAGCTTTGCAACGGTACCGTTTCTGTCCAAAGTACCATCGGGCGGGGCACAACATTTACCGTCACTTTGCCGTTGTAGTTTACCGTGAGTTGTCCTTTCCGTGCTATACTATGAAAAAACACGCGGAGGATATCATGAAAACAGGAATTATCGATGTTGGAGGCGGCTTACGTGATGTTTATGCCGCTGGTATTTTTGATTTTTGTTTAGATGCAGATATTCATTTTGATCTTGGCATTGGCGTTTCTGCAGGAAGCGCCAATGTCATTTCCTATATAGCCGGGCAAAAAAGAAGAAACTATTCATTTTACACGGAATACCCTTTCCGTAAAGAGTATATGGGTTTTCGTAATTTGGTTTTTAAGAAATCCTATCTTGATTTAGACTATATTTATGGAACACTAAGCAATTCAGACGGCGAAAACCCTCTGGATTATCAGAGTATATTAAAAAGTACAACTGATTTTATTGCCGTGGCGACAAATGCCGAAACGGGCGAGGCAAAATACTTTGACAAAAATGACTTGCACCAAGATGACTATAGTGTACTGAAAGCATCTTCTGCTATCCCGTTTGTGTGCCACCCTTACGAAGTATGCGGTATTTCATATTATGACGGAGCTTTGGGAGATACGCTTCCAATTCAGAAAGCCTTTGAACTCGGCTGCGATAAGGTCGTGCTTGTTCTTACCAAACCGAAAGATTTTCTCCGTACATCGAAAAAGGACAATTTTCTGGCCGACAGAATATGTCGCAAATATCCTTTAGCTGCTGAAAAACTGCGTCATCGGGCGGAACAATATAACCAGGGAGTTGCTCTTGCAAAAGAATATGAGAAATCCGGTCAAGTGTTAATTGTCTCTCCGGATGATACCTGCGGTGTGGATACCTTGACCAAAGACCAAGACGCGTTGAAGCTTTTCTATAACAAAGGATACAAAGATGCAAGTGCCATTGAATCCTTCCTCTAAAATATTGCAAAGTTTACTGTGAGTTGTTCTAACTGTGCTATATTCCTCTCAGAAGCATGATACAATGCGCTTTTAATAACAGGAGGTCAATGCTATGATTTTATATTTTAGCGGAACAGGCAACAGCCGGTATGTTGCCCAAAAAATTGCAGAAATATCCGGCGACGAAGTCATTTCCATTAACCAGCGGCTTAAGGCTCAGGACTACGCTACCATTTCTTCGGATAAACCGTTGGTTTTTGTCGGACCGATCTACGCCGGAAGACTGCCCCGCGTCATGGACGAATACATCAAGAAGGTAAACTTCATGGGAACGAAACGCGCCTATTTCATCGGAACATGCGCGCAAACCCCATGGATGACAGTCCAGTATGTGGAAAAGCTTTGCAAAGAAAAGTCCTTTGCATTACTGGGCTTCAACTCCGTCGTCATGCCCCAGGGTTATATTGCCGGTGGCGGCATCCAGCCAAAGGACATCAATGACAAAATTCTGAAAGAAGCGGAGCCAAAGATCGTTAAAATCGCAGAAACCATTCGGGATAAACAGACGCTGCCCAAAGAACAGCCGGACAAGGCGATCATGTCTAAGGTTCTAAATCCCATCATGTATTCCATGATGATCAGCGCCAAGGGATTTACCGCGACTGACAAATGCACCGGTTGCGGCAAATGCGAGATCCGCTGCCCGCTGAATAATGTGAAACTGGTCAATGGAAAACCTTCATGGGGAAAAGAATGTACGCACTGCATGGCGTGCATTGCCGGATGTCCCCGCGAAGCGATTGAATATGGGAAGAAAACACAGGGCAAGCCGAGATATTATCTTGGGGAGAAATGAAAAAGGGGCTGCTCCTGTTTTGCTTATTTTGGATTTATGGAAGGATGATCATAGGGGTTATTTTGTAAAAAATTCTCTTAGATATTTATCGAATTTAGAAGATAATCATTCAGATGCTGATTCTTCAATCAGCCATTTTATTGAAATGGATGGAGAAAGCCTTAATGTCATATCAGTTAATGAAAACATTGTACCGAAAGATTTGTATGAAAATTTCGAAAGGATAGCTGATAATTTATATGAGTTTCTTCATATTTTTAAACCGGATTTGCAGAAAATAGAGATTGACAGAAAGGAAGATCAGGATGTGTTTGTCTGCAGCCTGATAATGGTCTATGACACATACAGGATTTATGCAGAGTTTGAAAGCACCGGCATAAAAAAGCTCATTAAGTTGTTCGCATACTTAAAAGAAATGGTTCGGGGCGGAATTGTCTTTATCGATGAGTTTGATTCCAATCTTCATGATGTATATCTACGTGCTTTATTAGAATATCTGATGGAATATGGGGAAGGGCAGCTTTGCTTTACGACACATAATGTTGGCCCAATGGATATTTTGAAACAACATAAAAAATCCATTGATTTTATAGGCGTTTTTGTTAATTAGCAGGACGCAGGAAAAGGCGGGGTCGGGTGGGCAGATGTCTCTGGAAAACTGCTCCGGATACAAGAAACACTAAGATGGAGCCGCTCTCCGCTTTCGGGCACCGGGGCAATTCGCCAGGAAATCCTGATGATTTCCCGGCT
>CAMNQN010000130.1 GCA_946549155.1 uncultured Lachnospiraceae bacterium
CCGCGGCATTTTCACCGGCACAAAGGACATGCTCTTATCTTTCGGCGGCTTTAACGGGTAATCCGTCCAGAACTCGAAATGGTGACGGTTTCGCCCCTTGTGGTGCAGCCAGGCGTAAGAATAGCCCCTGGCCTCCCGCTCCCCATTGTTAGGACTGCGGGTTCCGTTCTGATAATACCGGCATCCTGCCAAAAATTCTGCAGGTGTATATTTGGACATATCATGCATGATTCCCTGATAGTACAATCCCACGGCGAAGCAGTGTTTCATGACCAGCAGCTTGTGCTCCGTAATGGTCTTAAAGTGGCCCAGGGCCTTCTCCGGCGTAATCATACCGTTCTGCATTGCTTTCTGCCCGCCGCTTTTTCGTTCAAATTCCGTTTTTCTTTCTTCCATCTGCCCTCACTCCCCATACACGGATTAGTCCTGGGACTTTCCTGCAGCCATACTCTCTGTTTTCATTTCCGTTTTATTATCTCCATTCTTTTTCTTCATCCTGCTGCTGACTAAAATCTGAACACACCGGGACGGAACGGTAAACTCCCGCCTGGGAAGAAGGTTCTCCTCCCCCTGGGCCCTGTCCGTATCCAGAACCTTTTTCCAGCCAAGCCCTTCCGGCAGATAGGGCAGAGCCATCTTCTGAGGCTCCCAATGAAAATTGCAGGCTATGTAAATAAATTCCTCCTGGCCGGCATACTGTCCGCAGTACATAATCCCCACATGCCGGTTCGCCGGCTCAAAGCCTCCATACCAGGCCCGGCTTCCATGCCAGGAAATGTCCGGATATCCGATGGAACGGGTATCGCCGCCCGCCAGGGGCTGCCCCATATGAAGGATCCGGTGTTCCTTCCGGAAACGGATCAGCTCCTTCACAAACTCCTTCAGTTCCTCTCCCGCCTTTTCCCTGCTCCAGTCCACCCAGGATACCGGACTGTCCAGGCAGTAGGGATTATTATTTCCTCCCTGGGAATTGCCAAATTCATCCCCGGCCAAAATCATGGGCGTGCCCTGCGCCAGCAGCAGCACAGCGAGGGCATTTTTCATCTGACGCAGCCGCAGCTCCAGGATTTTTTTCTTCCGGGTGCTCCCTTCTGCTCCGCAGTTCCAGCTGTAATTATACGCCGGGCCGTCCTGCCCCAGCTCTCCGTTCTCCTCGTTATGCTTCTTATCATAAGAGACCAAATCCAGCAGCGTAAACCCGTCATGGTCAGTAATATAGTTGATTACACCACTCTCCTGAGGATTATACCGCATCCGCCCCGTAAACGCCGGAAGCATGTCCTCGTCTCCCTTCAGTATTCGCCGCACGTCCGTCTTAAAGCCATCATGATATTCTGCCAGTGTCCGCACCGCTATCTGCTTTCCCTCCGGATAAAGCTGACTGACCGGAAAATATCCGGAGATCCGTTTAACCGTTTCCAGGAAAGGATTGCGTGCTACGCGGTTGGCCGCCTCCTGATTCATCATGAGGTGGAAGCCGTCCACATGGTACTCCTGCAGCCACCACACCAGACAGTCATTCACCATGGTCAGATCCACCGGATCAGGAAAGCAAAACTGCATCACCACTTCCATCCCGTTCTCGTGAAACGCTCTCACCATGGACTTAAACTCCCGGTCCGGCCTCCCGGTGGCGCAATAGGCCGCCTTAGGCGCAAAATAATACCCTGGCGTATATCCCCAGTAATTCAGCTTCTTTCCGGCTTCCTCCCTGTCCGTCAAAAAGGAAGCTCCCCCCAGGGCCGTGCTCCCCTGGAGGCTATTTTCCATTTTCATTGACGGCGGCACCCTTCCGATCCCTCTGTCCGCCATAATCTCGTTAAATTCATAGGCCGGCATTAAAATCACCTGATTAACGCCCAGCTCCCTCAGATAGGGGATCTTCTCCTGCAGTCCCAGAAAGGTCCCCTTGTGATAAACTCTTGAATTTTTCTGTTTCGTAAATCCTCTCACATGAAGCTGATAGGAAATCACATCCTCATAGGGAATCCCCGGCTGCCGCTCCTTCGTTCCCCACTCAAAATCCGGCGATACAAAGCCGCCCCGAATCTGATGCTCGCTTCGCTCTCCGCTATACCCGAACTCTTCCCTTCCCACCACCAGACGGGCCATCGGATCCACCATCACCTGGTTTCCGATGCGGAAATTGTATTCCAGATATCTTGGGGAGATGCCTTTCACCTTCATGGATCTCACCGCCCCCATACAGGGCTGCTCCGGAAATGGAATTTCCTCCAGAATCTCCTCGGTTCCCTTCCGGTATAAAATCAAACTAGCCGCAGCTTTCAGATGCACCTCAGCCGAAAATAGAATACCATCCCGTTCCACCTGCGCCCCCAGACTGCCGCAGCGGCATGGTATGGCGGAAATCTGTCTGTCCCTCTTCCCTGTCATTGGCGTTTCCCTCCTTACAGCAGCTTGATATCCAGTTCCACCGGACAGTGATCGGAACCGAATACCTCCGTATGTATCTTTGCGTCCTCCAGCTTATCTTTTAAACATTCCGACACACAGAAATAGTCGATCCGCCACCCCGCGTTCTTCTCCCGGGCCTTAAAACGGTAGGACCACCAGCTGTATACCTCCTTCTGTTCCGGATAGAAATAGCGGTAGGTATCGATAAATCCGGCGTTCAGCATAGCGGTACACTTCGCCCGCTCCTCATCGGTGAAGCCGGCATTTTTCCGGTTTGTTTTCGGATTTTTCAGATCAATCTCCTCATGGGCCACATTTAAATCCCCGCAGAAAATCACCGGCTTGCGTTCCTCCAGCCCTTTTAAGTAGGCCAGGAAATCATCCTCCCACTTCATGCGGTAGTCCAGTCTTGCCAGCTCATTCTGGGAATTGGGCGTATACACCGTCACCAGATAAAAGGTCTCATACTCCAGGGTGATTACCCGCCCCTCCTGATCGTGCTCCTCTATCCCAATGCCATAGGCTGCAGACAGGGGCTTTTTCTTCGTAAATACCGCCGTGCCGGAATACCCCTTCTTCACCGCATAGTTCCAATACTGCTCATAGCCCGGTGTTTCCAGCACAAGCTGCCCTTCCTGAAGCTTACTCTCCTGAATACAGAAAATATCCGCGTCAATCTCCTTCATAAAATCTAAAAAGCCCTTCTGCACACAGGCTCTAAGTCCATTTACATTCCAGGAAATTAGTCTCATTTTTGGTCTCCTTCTCCTATACTTTACACAGCAATACTAAATTTAGTATAACATTTCTTTCCCCGTTTTCCTACCCCCAGTTAAAATTCTTTTTAAGAGATGATTGCAATTCTTTGCCACATCTGTTAAAGTGTATCTGATACAAGCGAAGCACTGCTGAGTAAAGCTGTGCCAAACCGGCTGATCCGAAACGGCAGCCAGACAAAAAGATGAATTGAGAGGTATCTGAAATGAGCGAGAATAATTCCTGCAACGGAAATTGCGAAAGCTGCGGCTCCGACTGCACAGCCACCGGTGAAAACGGCGCTACCGTAACCTTAGACCTGGACGATGGTTCCAGAGTAGAATGTGCCGTGCTGACTATCTATCAGGCTGCCGGCAAAGAATACATTGCCCTGCTCCCCCTTAATGAAAACGGAGAAAATGAGGACGGAGAGGTCTATCTGTACCGCTTCTCCCAGACCGACGGCCAGCCCACCCTGGAAAATATCGAAGATGACGACGAGTACGAAGCAGCCTCCGATGGCTTCGACCAGTGGCTGGATGACCAGGAATATGATGATCTGGTGTACTGCGACGGGGAGGAAGAAACACAGTTCCAGTAGTCCTGCCGATGGCCAATGCAGCCAATTCTCTTAAATAATACAAAGCATACCCAGGGACCGGCCCTTTCCTTTCGCCGGTTCCGTTTTTATTTGTCCTCCCCAATCCCCTCTAAAAAGCGTGATATTTCCGCTCTCTTTCCATACCGCTCTCTGATATAAAACAGACGCAGCCTCTTTTTCGCCCTGGTCATCCCCACATAGAACAGCCGGCGCTCCTCCTCAATATCCGGTTCCAGCACCGCCTTCCTGTGAGGAATCACTTCCTCATTCACATCCAGGATAAACACCTGGCTAAATTCCAGCCCTTTGGAGCTGTGCAACGTAGACAGTGTCACCGCGTCCTCTGACCGATCCCGTTCCTGCCGCTGCTCTTCCAGCGCCCTTCTGTACTCCTGGATATGGGCGAACCACTCCGGATGCGTCTTAAAATTCCGGGCGCTCTCCTGCAGCTCCTCCAGGGTTTCCAGCAGCTCCTCCGCCTTAATCCGCCGAAACTGCGCATATTCCTTCAGGTACTCCTCATACTCCATACCGTGGCGGATATAATTCACCGCCGCGTAGGGCTGCATATGTTTTACGATTTTCAGATCAGCTTCCAGCTTATCGATCCGCTGCACCATCCAGGGCTTGTCCTCGTACCAGGTCCGCAGCCGTTCAAAATCCACCTGCGGTTCCTCCACACACTCCCGGCTGATATAACGCTTCGGCCGGTTCATCACCCGCAAAAAGTCTTTCCGTTCCAACCTTCCCAGAGACAGCCGCAGGTAAGCCAGAATATCCCCGGCAATCCAGTGGTCATACAAATTCGGCATACGGTCTCTCATCTGAAAGGGAATCTGAAATTCCATCAGCTTCTCCGCCGCAAACCGCCCGCCTGTATTGGTTCTGGTAAGCACCGCCAGATCCGAATAGGAATATCCTGCCTTCACCTCATCCCGGATACACTTCACCAGGTAATTGGCCTCCTGCTCCTGGCTCTTAAAGGCCCGCACCTCCACCGGCGCTCCGCCCGGGGTAACACACCGGATCTTCTTTGGATACCGGTTCTGATTTTCCCGGATCACCAAATCCGCCGCCTCCTTGATCGTGGAAGCAGAGCGGAAATTTTCTTCCAGCAAAATCTGCTCCGCCTGCGGGTAATCTCTTCCAAAATTCAGCATAATCTCCGGCTTCGCCCCACGGAAACGGTAGATGGACTGATCATCATCCCCCACAATAAACAGGTTTTGTTCCGGCTCCGCCAGCATCCGCACAATCTCATACTGAAGCTGGTTAATATCCTGAAATTCATCCACCAAAATATAACGGAAATGGCGCTGCCACTGGGCTAAAATATCCTTCCGCTCCCGAAAAAGCTGATAGCAGTATACCAGCATATCATCAAAATCAATAAGGCCTTTTCCGGACAGGAAGTCCTGATACTTCTCAAAAATCTGCCGGAAAACCTCCTGGGGACAGCTCCTGGAATAATAATGTTCCAGCGGAATCTGCTCATTTTTTACCAGACTGATCTCTGAGGCAATGTCCGCCAGAAAGTCCTTTTCATCCTCAAAATCCAGCCTCATTTTCCCTGCAATCTCCGTCAGAAAACGGTATTTCTGCTCTTCCCTCAGAATATTCGCCGCTGTATACCGATACGCGCACTTCAAAATCTGAAAAAAGACTGCGTGAAACGTGCCAAAGGTCACCCGGTAACGGGCCCCTCCGCACAGCTTCCCGAACCGTTCCCGCATTTCCAGCGCTGCGGCCTTTGTGAAAGTGATGACCAGAATCTCCTCCGGGCGCACGCCCAGCTCTTCGATCAGGTACTTTGTTCGATTGGTAATAACGAGGGTTTTTCCGGAACCGGGACCTGCCAGAACCATGGCCGGTCCCTTTCCATGGGCGATTGCCCTGAATTGCGATTCGCTAATGTGCATAGTTCTCCTGTATCTGAAAACGGAGAAAACCGACGCATCGTTCACACCGGTTTTCATCCGCCCCTTCGCTTCCCCTACAATGTGCTCAGCAGCTCAATTCCCTTCTTAATCCGGGAAACGGTCTCCTCCCTGCCGATCACTTCCATAATCTCCGTAGCTCCGGCAGGAGTCACCTGTTTTCCGGATACGGCAATACGCACCGGCCAAATCACGAAGCCCGGTTTGTATCCCTTCTCATCCGCATAAGCCTTCAGTACACCGTAAAGCGCATCGTTGCTGTAATCCTCCAAAGCCTCCAACGCCGGGAGCAGTTCCTGCAAAACAGCCAGGGATTTCTCCGCGTTGGTTTTCCATTTTTTATTGGTATACAGAGACACATCATACTCCGGCAGCGCTTCAAAAAAGTCTACCATCGCCGGGATATCCGGGAAAATCTCAATCCGGCTCTTTACCATCTGGGCGATCTTTTTCAGGTCGTAATCCTTCGTCACCGCCTCCTTCAGGTAAGGCAGCGCCATCTCATAAAATTTGTCAAAATCCATGGATTTCATGTACTCTCCATTCATCCATTTCAGCTTCTGAATATCAAACACAGCCGGAGACTTACTCATATGCCGGTAGTCAAAGGCCTTCACCAGTTCCTCCAGTGAGAAGATCTCCCGATTATCCTCCGGACACCAGCCAAGCAATGCTACATAGTTCACCACAGCCTCCGTCAGGAAGCCCTGCTCAATCAGATCCTCAAAGGAGGAATGACCGCTTCTCTTGCTCAGCTTCCTGTGCTCCGCATCCGTAATCAGCGGACAGTGCACATAAACCGGCACCTCCCAGCCAAAGGCCTCGTAAAGACGGTTATATTTCGGTGCGGAGGACAGATACTCATTGCCGCGGACCACATGGGTGATTCCCATCAGATGGTCATCCACCACATTGGCAAAGTTGTAAGTGGGATATCCGTCAGATTTGATCAGAATCATATCGTCCAGCTCCGCATTGGGCACCTCGATCTCGCCATAAATCTCATCCACAAATTTTGTCGTTCCCTCCTGGGGAACATTCTGGCGGATAACGAAGGGGACTCCCTGCGCCAGCTTGGCCTCCACCTCTTCCCTGGACAAATGCAGACAGTGCTTATCGTAGACCACGATCTCCTTGCCCGCTACCTCCTGTTTCAGGGACTCCAGCCGCTCCTTGTCGCAAAAGCAGTAATAAGCCTCCCCTTTTTCAATCAGCTTTTTCGCATACTCCATATAAATGCCCGCCGCCTGACGCTCACTCTGCACGTAGGGACCCACGCCGCCATCCTTATCCGGACCTTCGTCGTGAATCAGGCCTGTCTTTTCCAGCGTGCGGTAAATAATATCCACCGCCCCCTCCACATACCGTTCCTGATCCGTATCCTCAATCCGGAGCATAAAGCATCCATCCTCATGTTTCGCGATCAAATACGCGTACAGCGCGGTTCTCAAATTTCCTACATGCATCCGTCCTGTGGGACTGGGTGCAAATCTCGTTTTCACCTTTGACATTTTTCATTCTCCTTCTAAATTTTATAATAATCGGGGCTGCCCCCGCCATCTGCCTTTCTCATTTGAAGGTGATTCGCTTCGAGATACTCAAAGCCAACGTCATCTCCGCCATTAAAAACAGGATGGAGGTGCCTCCGTAGCTGACAAAAGGAAGTGTGATCCCTGTGGTGGGAATCAGGTTGATTACCACAGCAATATTTAAAATCACCTGCAGGGCGATATGCACAAAAATACCTGACGCAATCAGCGAGCCTAAAAGATCCGGCGCATTCTGGGCAATAAAAAACAGGCGGTAAAGCAGAAATACAAAAAGCAGGATCACCAGTGCCGCGCCAAATACCCCCAGTTCCTCGCAGATGATCGAGAAGATCATATCATTCTGGGCCTCCGGCACCGCCCCCAGCTTCTGGGCACTATTGCCCAGACCTTTTCCGAAAAAGCCGCCGGAGCCAATCGCATACAGTGCCTGCATCACCTGGTATCCGCCCTGGCTGGCATGAGCCTCCGGATCCAGCCATACCATAACACGTTTCAGACGGAAGCTGCTGGAATCAGACACCATCCCCGCAATCACCCACACGGCAACACCCACCAGCGCCACACCAATGCCGGCCGCAGCCAAAAAGGGCGCCGTTTTCGGATGCACAATAAAAATCAGCACTACGGTGATTCCCGCAATGATAATCGCGGTGCTCAAATTGTCTGTGAAATAGTAAGTACAAAAGGATGCCACTGCGCCGTAACCCAGCGCCTCC
This sequence comes from uncultured Lachnospiraceae bacterium, assembly GCA_946549155.1. Classification (GTDB taxonomy): domain Bacteria; phylum Bacillota; class Clostridia; order Lachnospirales; family Lachnospiraceae; genus Merdiplasma. Next base: position 7,976 of record CAMNQN010000130.1, read on the forward strand.
CCGAAGCCTTTCAGGGTGGACAGCCTGCTGCCCAGCCTTATAATAATGCAGGGCAAAAACAGTATAATCGCCAGCTTTGCCATTTCCGCCGGCTGGAAGGAAATGGGGCCAATGTAAATCCACCGTCTCGCTCCGTTCACCGTTCTTCCGATAAGCTTTGTCGCGATCAGCAGCGCCACGGAAATATAATAAAGCGGTTTTGAAAAATAGGCGAAAATGTGATAATCAAACTGCGAAAATACCAGCAGCATAACAAAGGATGCCACACTGATCAGTGCCTGCTTGGTAAAATAATAGGCATCGTTTCCATCATAATTTACAGAAGCCTCATAGGCACTGGTGCTGTAGAGCATCACCAGCCCAAAACAGGTCAGAAGGATAACCGCCGCCAGCAGATTATAGTCGTAATAATCCCTGCCCTCACCGCTCTTCTTTTTCCCCTGTACCCGCCGAAGCTGCGTACTGCTGCTGCGGTTTCCCGCAGCAGCAGATCTTCGTCTTTCTGCCATAACATTCCTGTCCTTCTAATAAACATAAGCCACCGTCACCGCCGCGTCTTTTCCTCAAGACTATCGTCCACTATAACACATTTTCCATCGGATTTCCACCTCTTAATTTCAAATATCCTGAATTCGCTCACCATTTTTTCCGGTTTCCATAAACTATAACAAACCATTTATTAAGGAGCTGTTATGAATAATCAATACTCCCGCGGCTGCGGCTACAATTACCGCCGCAGTGCGCAAAGAAATATGCCCATAGAGCGCCGCCCCCTAAAGGAGCCCTGTATGGAAAATCAATCTCCGGAAAAAAGGGAAGAGAGCTGCTGTATGAACGAATGGCACATGGAAAAATGGCCCGCCGGAAAACCGCTGGCCATGGGTTACGTTCCTATGCAGGTATGGAGCCAGCCGCTTCCCCTCTGCCGGGGTCTGCAAAACGGAACCATTTTTTCGGATTTGTTTAAACCGTTCTGCGGAAAAGGAGGTGCCTGCAGATGAACAATGCAAGAAGAGATCTTTTAGATCAGATCAATGAATTCAGCTTTGCTGCCTACGATACCCTGCTCTACCTGGATACCCACCAGGAGGACCAGGCCGCGCTGGAATATTTCCGCGAAATGACACAGAAACGAAAGGAGGCCATGGCGGAATACGGGAGACAGTTTGGCCCCCTGACCATCGACTGTGACTCAGCCACCGCCAACGACCGCTGGCAATGGGCCATGCAGCCCTGGCCCTGGGAAGGAGGTGTCTGCTGATTTATGTGGAATTATGAAAAACGACTGGAATATCCAGTCAATATCACGACACCCAATGCGAAAATCGCACAGATTATTATCAGCCAGTACGGAGGGCCTTATCACTGTAACAGATGGGTATATGCTAGTGCGATACGGTACCCTTATTGCGGTACCGTATAGAAGTGTTAATATAGATAATATTTCAGGATTGTGGTATCCAGCGGCGGGAGCTCTGCCGCTGGTCTTCTTTTTTCTACAAACAAAAAAGATTGCTTTTCAGCACCCTTCCGTGCTATACTTTCTTCGATGGGGAGCGGTGGCAAGCCCGCCCTCCCTGTCATGTGCTTTTAATCCTCTAAC
>CAMNQN010000131.1 GCA_946549155.1 uncultured Lachnospiraceae bacterium
GTTTGCCGGTACACTGAAAGAAAACCTGGCGGATCAGGCCGGTAAATGGGGCTGCATGGCGCTTCCGTCTGTGGAAGAGGGCGGCATCAATCAGGCAAACTCCGGCGGTTCCACCGTTATGGTGTATGCGGATACGAAATATCCGGAGCTCTGCAAGGGATTTATTGAGTGGTTCCTTCTTTCCGAGGAAGGCAGCAGGATCAACATGGAAGTATCCACCCTGTTTAATTCCTATATGCCGGCTTATGGCATTGACTGCTATACGGCGGAGGATGAGTATTTCGGAATGTCTCCGGCAGCCCTGGCGGCAGAGCTTTGCGCTCAAATTCCGGATCTTCCGTTCCCGGCTTACTTTACGGATATCGGACAGATTTTCCAGTCTGATGCGATTGGTCCCGTGTTTGTAGGCGGCGGGGATGTGGATACCGTTCTGACGGCAGCTACAGAAAAGGCACAGACTCAGTTAGAATTTCTCAGAGGGGAATGAGAACAGGCATGAGCTATAAACGAAAAATGAAACTGGCACCCTGGTGCTTTATAGGGCCGTTTCTTATCGTATTTCTTCTGTTTACGGTTTATCCGGTGTTTTATTCCGTGGCACTGAGCTTCGGAACCTATAAGGCAGGAAGCGTGAAGTTTTTCGGATTGAGAAATTATCGCTATCTTCTGTCGGATAAAACTTTTCTGCAGTCCATCCTGAATACATTCAAAATCGGGATCATCCAGGTGCCCCTCATGATTATATTGGCGCTTGTGTTTGCCTGCCTGCTGAATTCCAAGCTGGTAAAGGGAAAAGGATTTTTCCGGATGGCCATCTTTATTCCGGTGCTGATCGATGCAGTGAGCTATTCGGTTATTTTTTCCCTGCTGTTTAATGACCAGGGCTTTATCAACAATATGATTTCCAGGCTGGGGTTTACCCCAGCCTCCTGGTATACAAATCCATGGCTGGCCACGATGATGATTGTTATTGCACAGACCTGGAAATGGACCGGATACAATACGATTATCATTCTGTCGGGACTGCAGAATATTCCTTCGGAGCTGTATGAGGCGGCGGCAATCGATGGAGCGGGCCGGATACAGCAGTTTTTTTCCATCACCATTCCGTTGCTGAAAAATATGATCCTGATGGTTATGGTGACTTCCGTAAACGGCGCGGTTCAGATGTTTACGGAGCCAAATATCATCACTCACGGAGGGCCCACCGGAAGCACCACCACGGTGATGAAGTACCTCTACGATATGGGCTTCAAGAACTTTAATTTCGGAATCGCCTGTGCGGGTTCCTATGTGATAGTGCTGATTGTGGTGGTTTTGACACTGATTCAACTGAGGGCAGGGAAGGAGGATGCTGCATGAAGAAGAGCAGGCTGGCGGCGGCAGTATCTTACGCGGTTCTGTTTGTGTGCGTGATCTGCGCTCTGTTTCCCTATCTCTGGACATTTTTGGCGGCGACTCATACGAATGCCCAGGTATTCCATTTCGATTATACGTTCCGGCTGGGAACTAATCTGATCCAGAATTATCATGATCTTCTGGAGGAGCTTCCTATTTGGAATAATTTGTTCAGTTCCCTGTTTGTCGCCACGGTATATACTGTTCTTGTACTGCTGCTGGATTCCATGGCAGGCTATGGATTTGCGCAGTACCGGTTTCCGGGCAGAAATATTCTGTTCGTGATTATCTTGGCGGCCATGATGATTCCGGCGCAGGTGCTGATGGTGCCTTTGTACATTCAGTTTTCCAAGATGGCTCTGACGGATACCTATGCAGGCATTATCCTGTCGGGATTGCCGGGAGCTTTCGGTGTTTTCCTGATGCGTCAGTCTATGCTGTCTTTTCCCAGGGAACTGATCGAAGCAGCCCGTATCGACGGGTCGGGGGAAGCAAAGACCTTTTTCACCATTGTGATTCCCAATATGAAGCCGGCATTGACTTCCCTTGCCATTCTTTCTTTTGTGAATCAGTGGGGAAATTATTATGTACCGTTGGTTCTTTTAAACACAAAAGAAAAATATACCATTCCTGTGGCCATATCTTTGCTGGCGCAGCCGAATTTTGATATTAATTACGGAGCGCTGATGCTGGGGGCCTGTATGGCAGTCTTGCCCATCATGGTTTTCTTCCTGATTTTCCAGAGGAATTTCATTGAAGGCATGATGGTGGGAGCGGTAAAAGGATAATTGAAGATGGAGGTAAGGACAGTGAAAGACAGATTTCCCAGGACAGAGGTGGAGGGATTGTCTCTGTCCCGTATGATTATCGGGACGAATTGGCTTGCAGGGTGGAGTCATACCAGCCCGGCGGCAGACCGCATGATTCAGAAAACCCATGCCGGCTGTGAGAGCATGATCCCTATGCTGGAGACCTTTCAGGGGGTTGGAGTCGATACGATCATGGCGCCCTTTTCCCAGCTTCCGGTTATTTGCCAGGCGTTGGAGCGGGTACAGGAGAAGAGCGGAAAAGAATTTATTATGATCGATACGCCTATCATTAATGTAGAGGACAGCAGGGAGGCAAGAAGGGAAGCGGAGGCCCTCATCCGAAAGGGGAAGGCCCTGGGCGCGAAAATTTGCCTGATTCATCATTCCAGTGCGGAGCAGTTAGTGAATAAGGGCAGGCAGACCATAGAGCGTCTGGATGATTATACGTCAATGATTCGGGATGCGGGGATGATTCCGGGATTGTCGGCCCACATGCCGGAGCTGATTGTGTACAGTGATAAAAATGGATATGATGTGCAGACCTATATTCAGATTTACAACTGCATGGGATTTATGATGCAGGTGGAGATCGAAACGGTGAATCAGATCATTCATGATGCGAAAAAGCCGGTGATGACCATCAAGTCTATGGCAGCGGGACGGTGCACTCCCTTTGTGGGGCTTAATTTTTCTTGGGCCACGATTCGTGACTGCGACATGGTGACAGTGGGATGCTTTAACGAGGAGGAAGCCAGGGAGGATATCGAGATTTCCATGGCGGCTCTGGAGGGCAGAAGAGTAAGACTGGAGAAGAGAAGCAGTCCGAATCAGAAGCAGGATGCTTTTGGAGGAGAGAAAAAGAATGAGACTGGGGATAAATGATCATTTGGGACACCAGAATCCAGAGGAATGGATCAGTCTGATTCAGAAATACCGGCTGCGGGCAGCGGTGGCGCCAATGACAAAGGATGAGCCGGAAGAAGTGCGAAGAGAGTATCTGCGGCTGGCCCGGGAAAACGATATTGTTATCGGTGAAGTGGGAATCTGGCGCAATGTGGTGGACCGGGACGAGAAACGCAGGAAAGCGAATATAGAGTATGCCAAGGAACAGCTGGCCTTTGCGGAGGAGATTGGCGCCTGCTGCTGCGTAAATACAGGGGGCAGTGCCGGGGAAATCTGGGATGGATATTATCCGGAAAATTATTCAGCGGAGATATATACCTGCATTGTGGATACCGTCAGAGAGATTATCGATGCGGTGAAGCCAAAACGCACCTATTTCACGCTGGAGCCTATGTACTGGATGCATCCGGACAGCCCGGAGGATTACTTGAAAATGCTGCAGGATATTGACCGTGACCGCTTTGCGGTTCATATGGATTACGCCAATATGATCACCAGCTTTGAAAAGTATCATCATTGCGGGGCTTTTTTGGACAGGTGCTTCGGATTGCTGGGACCTTATATCAAAAGCGTTCACGCGAAGGATGTGATTCTGAAGCCGATCCCTCCGGTATGTATTAATGAGACGCTGCCGGGGACGGGACACATTGATTTTCGGCAGGTATTCGCTCTGGTCAATAAGCTGGATCAGGATCTTCCGGTATTCGTGGAGCATTTGCCGGACAGGAAGGCCTATGAAAGCGCGATTGCGTATCTGCAGAAGGTGTGGGACGGAAAATGATAGACGCCCATGTACATATCGGCCCGGAGGGCTCGGAGCTATCCGCCAGGCAGCTGATGGAGAGGATGGAACAAAACGGAATAGAAAAGGCGCTGGTGTTCCCCTTTCTGGGCGGATCCTTTACCAATGACGCGGTGGAAAGCGCCATGGAGCAGTATCCGGACAAAATAATGGGTATCTGTGCGGTCAATCCTTTTGATGAAGATGCTCCGGCAAAACTGGAGCGTTGTTTTAAGAAGGGATTCCGCGGACTGAAGCTGCATCCATTTTTACACGGCCTGAACCTGAGCAGCCATTTGAATGATGGGTTATTTGAACTTGTCCAGGAATATAAAGGAATTGTGATTGCCCACGGCACGGCGGATTTGTACAACTGCCCGTTGGAGTTTGACCGTATGGCGAGACGTTTTCCCAAAGTGCCGCTGATTATGGCTCACAGCGGATATTTCTGGGAGTGGGAACAGGCGGTGGAGCTGGCGGCGGAAAACCCCAATCTTTTTTTAGAAACCTCCCGCGTACCGGAATACGAGACAGGGAAAATCCTGGAGGGAGCCGGGCCCGGGAAGGTAATCTGGGGCTCTGACAGTCCCTATTGCGGGCTGGAACAGGAAATCAGCAAGATGAGGAGGGTGTTGAAGCAGGGGGAAGAAGAGGCAGTATTGGGAGGAACAATAGAACGGCTTTTATCGATTTAAAAAGTGGATTATGGCTTTATTATTATACAAGGAGGTCTTTTTATGAAGAAAAAAAGTTTGGCAGCATTGATAACAGTATCTATGACGGCAGCGCTTTGCACTGCCAGCTTTGCGGAGGAGGCGGAGGCCACCATTCATGTGCTGGCTTACGGCACAACAGCAAATAATATCCAGGAAACGGCGGATATTTACAATGGCCTGGAGGAAAGAAAGGGTACGGTCGTGGTGGATATCGGAGATGGTTCCTACACTTCGCTGCTGCCTTCCCTGGCTTCCGGAGAGGGAATCCCGGATGTGTTTGAGATTCAGTCCCGGGATGTGGGCTCTTTCTATACCACCTATGGTACAGAGATGTTTGTCAGCCTGGATTCTATCCTGAAAGGGGAAGAGGAGAATTTTGTGGAAGGAATGATTAAGCCGGCTTTGGCGGAGGATGGTTCCTATTATGCGATCCCCTGGAACAGCGGCCCCTGTGTCCTGTATTACCAGCCGGCGGTCCTGGAGGAATGCGGCATTGATGTGTCTACGCTGACCACCTGGGATGCTTATATCGAAGCGGGAAAAACTGTAAAAGAGAAAACAGGAAAATATTTTGCCGCATTTAATACCAATGGCACCGGATGCGACGAGATGATGATGTGGTTTAATCAGCTGGCGGGCAGCTATTACAGTGAGGATGGTTCCGTGCAGTTAAATACACCGCAGATGCACCAGACGCTGGAATTAATGAAGGAGATGTACGATGCAGGGATTGTCTGTGATCTTCCCAATGCCTGGGATGACCGGATTCAGGCTATGAGCAGCGGCAGCATCGCGGCACTTCCCTACGCGTCCTGGTATACAGCTACCATGGAGGAGTCCTGCGCAGACCAATCCGGACAGTGGGCGGTTACGCTTCTTCCCGCCTTCGAGGAGGAAGGCAATGTAAATTCTATCCTGGGCGGAGGTTATCTGATGATTTCCGCTTCCTGTGAAGAACAGGAGCTGGCTCTGGATTTTCTCCGCTATTCCATGATGACGGCGAAGGGAAATGAAATTAACCTGAAATATGGAGATTTCCCCTCCTACATGCCCTGTTATACGGAAAGCTATTTTGACGAGGCCAGCGAGTATTTTGGAGGCCAGGAGGTAAACAAATTCTTTACAGAGGTGGCAAATGGCCCGGTGACGGATTACGGTCCTTATTTTACGGATATTCAGCCGCATCTGATGGAGATCGTAGGTGAAATTGTATCGGGAGCTGATATGGACGAGACTCTGGATGCCCATACGGAAGCGGTAAACGCTATTATTGCAACAAAATAGTAGAGTAAAGTAATAGGAAATGGAGTGGAGAAAAATGAAGAAATCCTTCTGGAAGAAAGCGACGCCTTACCTTTTTTTGCTTCCGTTTTTGCTCCTGTTTTTTGTCTTTATGATTTACCCTATGTTTTACTCCTTTGCCATTAGCTTTATGAAGTACAAGGCAGGAAATTTTTCCGCGGTGGGGCTTTCCAATTACCGGTATCTGCTGGGTGATCCGCTGTTTAAGCAGTGCATTTTTAATACGGTGGTGATTCTGGTTTTTCAGGTCCCTGTTATGATTGGGCTGGCTTTGATTCTGGCCTGCATCCTGAACGGGAAAGAGCTGAGGGGCAAAGCGTTTTTCCGGTTGTGCATTTTTCTCCCGATTTTAATCGATACGGTGAGTTATTCGATTGAGTTTTCGCTGCTCTTTAACAATAAGGAAACCGGATTGGTGAATACTTTTCTGAGTATGATCGGAATCGGCGCTCTGCCCTGGATGAATGACGGAACGCTGGCAAAGGCCATTATTGTGATTGCGGTGACATGGCGCTGGGTGGGATATAATATGATTATCCTGCTCAGCGGGCTTCAGGCGATCCCTAAGGAGCTGTATGAGGCGGCCAGCATAGACGGTGCGGGGAGAATAAAAAAGTTCTTTTATATCACCATACCGGGAGTATGGCCGGTGCTGATCTTTGCAGTGATTCTGGCAGTGAACGGGACTCTGCAGCTTTTTACGGAGCCCTATCTGATTACAAATGGAGGACCGCTGAATAAAACGATGACGATTGTACAGTATCTGTACAATATGGGATTCAAGAAATTCAATTATGGCGTGGCTTCGGCGGGGGCTTATCTGTTGGCAGTGGCTATTGGGATGCTCACCTGGATGCAGCTTAGGGTTTCGAGGAGGGATACATGATGGCAGACAAGAGAAGATGGAATGCAGGAACGGTGGTGGAGTATGCTTTCCTTATTATAATGTGTATCATCTGTGTCGTTCCCTTTGTATGGACATTTTTTTCTGCGACCCAGAACAGCACACAGATCTGGCAGACGGGGATGGCCTTTCATTTTGGCGGTAATCTGAGACAGAATTATCAGGACCTTCTGCAGTATACTCATTTGTGGAAAAATATGTGGAACAGTGCGGTGATCGCCATTGTCTATACGGTGCTGGTGTGTATTGTGGATGCTATGGCCGGATACGCATTTGCCAAATTTGTATTTAAAGGCCGGGAGGCCATCTTCTTTCTCTGTATGACGGCATTGTTTATTCCGGCCTCCGTGACGATGATTCCGCTGTATATCATGATGTCAGGCATGAAGCTGGTGGATAGTGCCTGGGGGGTGATCCTGCCTGCGGGGGCCGGGATCTTCGGTGTATTTTTTATGCGGCAGAGCCTGATGGATTATCCGGATGAATTATTGGAGTCAGCGAGAATGGACGGGGCCAGTGAACTGCGCATTTTTCTCCAGATTGTACTGCCTGTTCTAAAACCCTCCATTGCCGCACTGAGTATTCTTTCTTTTGTCCAGCGCTGGGGAGATTATTTGTGGCCTATGATTGTACTGCGGACGAATGAGAATCAGACCATGCCGGTGACATTAGCTCTGATGATTACACCGGGAACCGCCATCAAATATGGAGCAGTTTTGCTGGGGGCGTGTATTTCACTGGCGCCCATCCTGATTTTATTTTTAGTTCTGCAGAAAAATTTTATAGATGGAATGATGGCAGGCGCATTAAAAGGATAGGAGGTAGGAGTATGAAATATTGTTTCCCTGAAGATTTTCAATGGGGGGTGGCGACAGCGGCTTACCAGATTGAAGGGGCCTGGAATGCGGATGGAAAGGGCGAGAGCATCTGGGACCGTTTTAGCCATATCCCGGGGAATATCCGTGGAGAAGGGGATGGAGATGACGCTTGTGAGTTTTATGAGCGCTATGAGGAAGATATCAGGCTTGCGAAGGAGCTGGGCATTCCGCTGTTTCGGCTATCCATTAACTGGCCGCGTATTTTTCCCGAGGGTACAGGAACGGTAAATCGGGCAGGTATAGAGTATTATCGGAAGGTGCTGGAGTGTTTAAAGAAAAACGGGATCAAAGCTTCCGTGACTCTGTATCACTGGGATTTACCCCAGAAGCTCCAATATCAGGGAGGATGGATGAATCGGCAGAGCGCGGACTGGTTTGAGGCCTTCGCCCGGACTTGCTTTGAAGCGTTCGGGGATCTGGTGGATCAGTGGATTACACTCAATGAGCCGCAGAGCACCGCCATGGGAGGCCATGCTTCCGGGGGTCATGCACCGGGAATCCGGGACTATTCCTCTGCGCTGCAGGTGGTTCACAATTTATTGCGGGCCCATGGAAAAGCGGTGAAGGCCTACCGGGAGATGGGACTGACTGCGGAAATTGGAATTGTGCTGGATATGCATATGTTCTATCCGGTGGAGGAGGGAAATCCGGCGGATATCAGGATGGCGCGGCTTTTCCAGCAGCAGACAAACCAGCTGTACGCGGATCCGATCTTTAAAAAAGTATATCCCCAGGAATTGTTTGAGTATCTGAGTGGAAGGCGGGTGGTACTGCCGGAAATCCAGGAGGGGGATATGGAGCTGATTGGCCAGCCCATTGACTTTTTGGGGCTGAATACCTACTGGTCGGATTATGTCCGGTACGACGAGGAACGCTGGCCGCTACAGGGGAAAATGGTACAGCAGGACGGTTTTGTCACTGACTGTGGCTGGGAAGTGGTACCGGAAGGAATGTATGACCTCCTGAAATGGGTTCATGCGGAATATCATCCAAAGCAGATTTTTATAACGGAGAATGGCTGTGCCTGCAATGACTGGATAGGGGCGGACGGAAAGGTGGAGGATCCGAACCGCATCAATTATTTAAAGCAGTATATAGGCGCCGCTTATCGGGCTATGGAGGAGGGAGTTCCCCTGAAGGGATATTACATATGGACCTTCACCGATAATTTCGAGTGGGCCTGGGGAAAGACCTGCCGGTTTGGGCTGGTTTTTGTGGATTATAAAACTCAGAAACGCATTCCGAAAAGCAGTGCTTATTGGTTCTCAGAAGTTATAAAGAATAACGGATTTGAGGTTTAAGCAAAAGAAAAAGAGTGTGATCCCTGATCAAGCGGTATGGAACCGGGGCAGGGCTTCACACTCTTTTTTGATTAATTTCAGTTTTTCTGTATTTTTAATTGTCTGATTTTCGAAAATTTCCTGCTTGCCTGGAGCTCGGAAAGCTGTTCTCTTACTTCGCACATGTCTTCCTTGTATCTGCCGTAGAATTCTAAGGTTTTGTCATAGTTCCTATTTACGGTTTCCTTGATTTCAGATACGTCTGATTTCAGAACAGAAACCTCAGATACCAAAGCGTCTGTTTGGGCTTTTAGAGAAGACACATCTGTTTTTAAAGAAGATATATCCTTCTGCATGACTAATTGATTTGCAAGCAGTTGTTCTAATAATTCTCTGTCTGTCATGAAATCCCTCCTTCCTTGATGTAAGAAGTATAACATACGAAGAGAGGAAAATCTATGGCGTCAAAATTCAATTTCTGAAATAAAATAGCAATGCTTACTGTTCAGGTGCCAATGTTCTTCGTGTTTGGGTAATTATCAGGACGCAGGAAGAGGCGGGCGCACAGGGCCACAAGCATCTGGAAAA
>CAMNQN010000132.1 GCA_946549155.1 uncultured Lachnospiraceae bacterium
AATGCTGTCTCATCATATCCTCGTGGCAAGGAAATAAAGCTGAAATCATAGGTATCTTTCACAATCTCCTGTGCTATCTTTCCCTGTATTCCTGGGAGCTTTTCCGCAAAATTTGTATTTGCCACTCCCATATTATGGTATAAATCAGCTTTTATACAATCAATTAAAGCATTTCTGCTCCATCCTTCTTCAATTGTTCTCTGAAGGTAGAACAGTGCCTCTTCCACAGAATTGCATTTTGAAACAATTTCTACATGATGACGCCAAGGCACAAAACCGAAAAAGGAGGGAAATGACATTTTACTCTGGCTTGAATTCTCCTATTTTCAGTTCAAAAGCCACAAAGCAGGAAAGTCCTCTGTGAGAGAACAGCAGATCTATATAATAATCGTGATTGCCGACCTGCACACGATACTCTTCTCCAATAAAAGTAAAATCCTTACCAATTTCAAGTATAAAATCCTTTAAGTTTCGTATGATTGATTTCTGTAAATCATGTTCTGAAACAGCGTCCGGAACCTGTTGCTTGTTTTGATTCATCAATGGCAGGTGTAAGCGGCTTCTATGAAAGCATATATCTTTCGTAATATCCGCTGTCAATCTGCCGTTCCAATTCTCTTTTTGAAAGACGCTCCTTGATACACATATTCATATAAAAGACACGCTCATCCATGCTCTTACACGCTGACATGATTTTGAGATGATTTGTCCAGCTCAATTGTGTCACCACCGGTGACACTTTTTCATTGTCCTTATAAAGCTCATAAAACTGCTTCATTCTATAAAAACCACGCCGATTAAATCCTTTTAAATCAGGATAATTCTCCGCAAAAAAATCAGCAAGCTTTTGTACGAACGCATCTCCGTATTGAGCATTATCCGACTGTTTACTAATGTATTCACCTACATCACGATACATAGAAATCAGTTCTTCATTCACTTTGCGGTATGCGCGCTCTTTTGCACATTCGATAATATTTGCAACTTTTTCAAATTGTTCACTGTAAGGTGTTAGGTCACTCATAACTAATTCCTTTCCAAGCCCATGTTAAAGCTTTATTTTTTAGAGGATCACATCTTTCCATTTAATCATCTTTTGTTCCTTTCATGTTTCTACACTGAAGCATGAAATTTCTGAACTCCCCGCTTATCTTTTAACGTAGGTAAGTTCAATATCGTAGCCAAGCTGTTCCAGCATTACAACAAACGTCTTATTAACAATCTTTTCTGGGTTCTTAATGAGTCTGTTTACATAAGAAGGTGATGTGCCAGCCTTCTCAGCAAGCTCTGCCTGAGTAGTCTGTTCTTCGACGCATTTTACTTTTACATCTATTTCCACATTGTTTTTCAACATACGTTCATCCTCAATAATTCAATTTTATTTCATTATCTGTTCAATTTATTGAATCACAAAAACCTCAGGATTTCACCTGCTTTCACAAAAAAGGCAAAAAAGGTAAAAAATTCCTTCGGCATCTCAATTCCCCTGCCCCTCAATCTTGATGGGTAAGAGCGCATAAAATTTGTCCTTACGAAAATTTTAAGCCCAATATTGTTCAAAACAAATTTTCTATGTATCATCTTTTATACTTTATTTTAAGAAAGCTAGAAAAAGAGCCCCGGATTTCTCCGAAGCTCTTCAAAAATCATTACAAAATTCAATATTCTAAAGACTACATAGCCCCCATCTGTTTTGCGAAGTTCTGCTTAGCCGTTGATCTGCTTCGCTACTTCCGCCGCGAAATCCTCTTCTTTCTTCTCGATACCCTCACCGGTCTCCCAGCGAACGAAGGACTTCACCGTAATGTCAGCGCCGTTTGCTTTCGCAACCTCTGCAATATACTTGCCAACAGGCTGCTTTCCATCCTCGGCCTTTACATATACCTGATCCATCAGGCAGATCTCTTTCAGCTCCTTGTTCAGACGGCCCAGCACTGCGCCCTGGATTACCTTTTCCGGCTTTCCGGCCATCTTCGGATCGTTGGCGATCTGTGCAGCAAGGATCTCCATCTCATGCTGCTTGTACTCCTCCGGCACCTCTGCATCGGTCACATACTGGGGCTTTAATGCCGCGATCTGCATGGCAACATTCTTTGCCATCTCCTTGATGTCATCGTTTACCACATTGGTCACTACATCCACAAGCACACCGATCTTGCCGCCCATATGGGTATAGGAAGCAACGAAACCATTCTCCTCGGTCACCTGTACAAATCTTCTGATATTCATATTCTCACCGATCACCGCGATCTGTCCGGCAAGAGCCTCTTTCACGGTCTTGGTGGTATCGAATTTCCACGGCTCTGCCAGGAAAGCATCGATATCTGCGGCAGTGGTATCCATCGCCTGCTCCGCTACCTGCGCTACATAGCCCTGGAACTTCTCGTTCTTCGCCACGAAATCGGTCTCCGCATTTACTTCCACCGCTACAGCCTTCTTCTCGTCATCGGATACGATCAGTTTTACCAGACCTTCCGCCGCGATACGTCCGGCCTTCTTCTGTGCAGTAGCCAGTCCTTTTTCTCTCAGCCATTCTACGGCCTTCTCCATATCTCCTTCGGTGGCTGTCAGGGCCTTCTTGCAATCCATCATACCTGCACCGGTCATTTCTCTTAACTCTTTTACCATTCCTGCTGTGATAGCCATTGTGTTCTTCCTCCTAGTCCTGATTACTCTGCATCCGCAACAGCTTCAACAGGTACTTCTTCTTCCATATATTCGCCTTCGGCCGCCTCTTCCTCAGCACCCTGATTTGCCTCGATCACTGCGTCCGCCATCTTGGAAACGATCAGTTTTACAGCACGGATCGCATCGTCATTGCCCGGGATCACATAATCCAGTTCCTCCGGATCACAGTTGGTGTCCGCAATACCGATCAGCGGAATACCCAGGGTATGCGCTTCCTGCACACAGATTCTTTCCTTCTTCGGGTCTACTACAAAGATAGCGTCCGGAATTCTCTTCATTTCCTTGATACCGCCCAGGTTCTTCTGAAGCTTCTCCATCTCTTTCTTCAGAGCAATAACTTCCTTTTTCGGCAGCACATCGAAGGTTCCATCCTCCTGCATGGTCTCAATATCTTTCAGACGTCTGATACGGCTCTGGATGGTCTTGAAGTTGGTCAGCATACCGCCCAGCCATCTCTCGTTTACATAGAACATACCGCATCTTTCGGCCTCTACCTGAACCGCGTCCTGCGCCTGCTTCTTCGTACCTACAAACAGGATGGTGCCGCCGTTAGCCGCAATATCCGCCACCGCACGGTAAGCCTCGTCCACCTTGCCTACTGATTTCTGCAGGTCAATAATGTAGATACCGTTTCTCTCGGTGTAAATGTAGGGAGCCATTTTGGGGTTCCATCTTCTGGTCTGATGTCCGAAATGAACACCTGCTTCAAGTAACTGTTTCATTGAAATAACGCTCATATCTTTTCTCCTTTTGGTTCTTCTTCCGCGAGCATCAGACTTCCTCGAAAACCTTCCGGCACCAATGTCAGAATCCGCCCGCGTGAATTATTTTGCAACTTTTTCAGTATAACATAAGGGCCTGCGATGCGCAAGCCCTTTTTCCATGAATTGTGTCAAAAATCAATTATCAATTATAATCAATATTTGCCATTCTGCTGCCAGCCAGACAACAGCAGGATGAGGCGGGGAAATGCACTCCATCACTCTCTGCGCAGTGCCTCAATCGGATCCAGATTCGCCGCCTGCACAGATGGAAGGAAGCCGAACACCACACCGATGACCGTGGAGAATACCACCGCGATCACTGCCGCCGGCACGCTGACTCCCACCGCTACCCCGGACACCTTGTGAATCACCTGGGCGGCTCCGGCTCCGGCCGCCACGCCAAGGAGGCCCCCAAGGCTGGTCAGAACCGCCGCCTCTGTCAAAAACTGAGCCAGAATTGTTCCTTTCCTTGCGCCAATAGCCTTTTTCAGGCCAATCTCACTGATACGTTCCGTGACGGAAACCAGCATAATATTCATCACACCGATACCGCCCACCAGCAGAGAAATACCGGCAATCCACACCAACTGCATATTGGTGGCGTTGCTCAAGTCCTGAAGCTGCTGAGCCTGCCCTAAAAGATCCTCTGCCCGGTACTTGATATTTGTTTCAGAATTGGTGATAGTGGCATTTAGAATTTTCGCCGTCTTTTGGCCCGCCTGGGTCATGTCATCCGTGCTTCTGGCCCTGATCACCACATTCTCCGGCTCATCATAGGAATAGACAATGGGCCAGGAGGCCTTAGGGATAAACAGCAGGCCGTTGGAGTCGCTGGCGTAGGTGTAGTAATCCTCGATAGAAGAAATCTCCGGTTCAAAATCGGATTGCTTCTTCACCACACCGATCACCGTAAAGGGCGTACCAGAAATCTCCACCGTTTTCCCCAAAGGATTCTCCTTCTTAAACAATCCCTTGGCCGCTACATCGTCAATAATCAGCACCTTGCGGTACAGATCATAATCCTCCTGGTCAAAGCCCCGCCCGGACTTCATCCTATAGCTGCAGGTGGAAAAATAACTGGTGTCCACCCCCATAATCATCAGGCTGGACACGGAGGCCGTTCCGTAATAAACGCCGTCATACAGATACCTGCTGCTGTAGGTGGTCACAGACTCCACCTCGTCCAGCTCCAGAATCTTATCCTTGGTTTCCTGCGTCACCGCAGGAATTCCCCAGGGAATTTCATCTCCGGAATAAATGGTGTAATCGTAGCCTCCCTGGCTTAATTTCACGTTCACCGTATTATTTCCAGAACCCACCAGCTTGTTTTTAATCTCCTCGTTGGTGCCGGTAATGGTGGCCACTATGGCAATAATAGCCGCGATACCGATGATAATACCCAGCATGGTAAGAAAAGACCTCATCTTGTGGGACCAGATACCCTGAAACGCAAGTCTAATATTTTCAAACACAGTCCCGCCTCCTAACCGTAATATACACCGGAGAACAGATTGTCCACCTCCTGCGTGGGCGCACCCTCCACCACGTTTTTTCCGTAGGGGAACGCAATCTTATCCTGCAGGGTCAGACCGGCTCTGATCTCCGTAGCGCTTCCGTAAATATCAATTCCCGTCTGCACATACTGCTTTTTCAGCAGTCCGTTCTCGTCCTGAATGTAGACATATTCCTTTCCGCTGCTCTCCTCCTGGATAAAATATTTCTCCAGGTAAATGTCGGTGGAAGGAGCGCTCTCCACGATCTGAATCTCCGCATCGCCCTCCGTCAGCCCCTCCGTACCCTCAACATAGGCCAGAAAGGGATAGTAGGATGCGTTGGTATTTTCGGAACCGTAACCATAATAATTGTCTGAATCCACCGGATAGGGAGAAATCTCCGTAATGGTGGCGGTAAAGGTCATGCCTGCATCGTAGGAGGTGGCCTGTACCAGATCCCCCACCTTCACGGAATCCAGCTTCAGCTCATTGAGAGTGCCCTGCACATACATACCGGTGGCCCCCGCAATCACGATAAAATCATCCTCCGTCACCGCATCGTCCACAGTACCTGCTGTTTTTACCACTCCGTTCATAATGCTCTTTACAACTTTGTTGTCCAGCTCCCTCTGATACTGTTTCAGCTTCAGCTCAGACTCCCGGATCTGCAGCTTGCACTCTTTTATCGTGCGCTGCTGCTCCTCAATGGCCGCCTTTAATTCCTCCGCCGTATAGGACATCCCGTCTCCGTCCCCAAAACCGCCGAAGTCCCCAAAGTTGTCAGAAGGAAATTCCGTCACAGGCTCCGTGGAGGGTTCCGTCTCCTCCACTACATCCATATGATTCAGCCTCGCCACAAAGGCGGACAGCTGCTCTGTATATCTGTCTATGATCTCCTGATGCTCTGAGTAGGCCCCCTGCTGCAGGCTGTACCAGGCATCCGCCGCTGCCCGGATCTTCTCCTCAAGAGCCCGGACCTCCTCGTCCGTCATCTCATCCACAGAGCGCTGATCCGGATTCAGCTGCTGCATACAGTAGATCAGCTGATAAACACAAACCCGGTCATAGGCCTGCTGCAGCACCAGCGCTGTACCCTCGCCCGCCGTCTGTGCCACCGCCGGATCCACAGAATAGCTGACAATCTCCCGGGTGTCGCCAAAGACATCCGCCTGCTCCGTCGTCTCGCTCACCGATAAATCCTCCCGGAAAATGCGCAGCGCCTCGCTGATATCAGAGGGAATCAGGCTGTCCAGCTCCTGGGTGGAAAGCTGATTTACACGGGTTAAGAAGCTGTTAATCCGGGCTATCACTTCCTCCTGATCCGCCACATTCTCCCCATCGGAATCATCGCCGCCCAAAATCACGCTGTCATCCGGCGTATCCTCCCCGCCGGCAGAGCCTTCGGACTCGTCCTGGCCACCGGCAGGTTCATCCAGAAGCGTATCATCGTCGATACCCCCCTGGGATACGGTTTCTGAAGCACCGTCATTTGCAGCGCCTCCGGTATCCTCTCCGCTTCCTGTGCCCTCCGTTAAGCTCTGTCCGCCGCCGGATATCTCACTGCTTCCCGCTCCGCCATTGCTCTGAACCTGCCCGCCATCCTCCAGCAAACCGTCATCGGAGGCCGTCATAACCCCCGTATTCAGCTCCAAAGAAGCCGTGGGCGACGTGTTCTGCAGCTTTTTCAGCTCCTTCTCCATGGACTCCAGATTAATCTCCAGGCCCATCTTCGTCAGCTCCTCCATTTCATTTTTCAATTCCGTCAGCGTCATATCGTACTCCAGCAGCGGATCGCCGATCTTCACTTCATCCCCGGTCTCCACATACACCTTCACCAGTTCATAGTCCGAATTTAGCTGCACATTCTGGGAATCCATGGCCACAATACTGCCATACATTGTGGAGCTGTCCCCCCAGTAACCATAGTTGACATTCTGTACCGGAACCACGTTCACCGGGCTGACCTTTCCCCGGGTGGAACGATAAACCGCATATCCGATGCCGCCCACCGCCGCTGCTGTGACAAGCAGCGCGATAATCACTGTCTTAACCTTCATCGGAATCCCCCTTACGTTCTGAAATTTCCCCGTCAAAAATATCCACGACCCGCTTTGCGTATGCCGCGATCTCCGGGGCATGGGTAATCATAATAATGGTGACTCCCTCCCGGTTTAACTGTTCAAATAATTCCATCAACTGGGTGCTGGACTTCGAATCCAGCGCACCTGTGGGCTCGTCCGCCAGAAGGATCTTGGGGCGGTTCACCATGGCCCTGGCTATGGCCACCCTCTGCTTTTGCCCTCCGGACAGCTGAGTCGGTTTAAAATACATCCTCTCCTCCAGTCCCACCCGGGTCAGGGCCTCCGACGCCCTGGCAACCCGCTCTTTTTTCTTCACCCCCGCATATACCAGCGGCAGGCACACGTTTTCCAGTGCAGACTGTCGGGGCAGCAGCTGAAAGTTCTGAAACACGAAACCCAGATTGTGAAGGCGAATGTGGGCCATGGCCTTATCATCCTGGTTCAGTACATTCTGTCCGGCCAGCTCGTAGGTGCCGGAGGTGGGACGGTCCAGGCATCCTACGATATTCATCAGCGTGGACTTACCGGAACCGGAGGGGCCCATAATCGCCACGTACTCCCCCTCCTCCACATGCAGCGAAACATCCTTCAGAACAGGAACCACCATTTTCCCCTGTATATAGTCTTTATAAATATGATCTAATTTCAGGATCACCGGTATTCCTCCTATTTCTCTTCTATCACACCATCGTTCATACCGTCCAGCATCTCGCCGCCATCCAGGGCGTCCGCGTCATACACATCCCCGTCCTGAACATCCGCATCATACACCTCGCCGTCCTGAACATCCGCATCATACACCTCGCCATCCTGGGCATCCGCGTCATAGAATCCCCCGTCCGCATACTGAACGCTGTCATCCATCCCGCCATCGTCATAGACTGCCCCGTCATAGCTCATACCATCTTCGTACTCTTCCCCATCGTAGCTGAGACCATCATAGCTGAGACCGCCGCCTTCCAGGTCATAACTGCCGTCTAGGGCCTCCCCGCTGGTATATTCATTGTAAATCACAGGAAGCCCTTCTGCCAGCTCCTCATAGGGAACCGTAATCCAGTCCTCCTCCGTCAAGCCCTCCAGCACCTGGTAAGATGCCAGATCCTCATCGTACTCGCCCAGGGTCACAGCCCGCTTCTCCAGCACATTGGCAGCGGAGGATGCCCATACATAAGCGCTGCCGTCTTCCTCTGTCACAAAGTAATACTCATCCAGCCAGATGCCATCCCGTTCCTCCGTCTGGCCCACATCGGGCTCCATGTAAACATGCTGTCCCAGCATCAGTCCGTCAGAGGAATCCAGCTCTACATAATAAGGATAATTGGTGGAGGAGGTTCCGTTGTCCGAGGCGGCACCATAACCATAATAGGAAGAGGAAGAATTGGTCTCTCCCTTGTCCCGATTGATCTCCGTAATCACGCCATGCCAGGTCAGGGACTCATCCACTCTGGAGTGAACAATCATCTCCATGCCCTCCGTGATCTGGCTCATATTCTGCTCATTCACGGTACCCTTCACCCGGTAATCTCCCACCTCCAGCACAGTGATATAGGCAGAATCCGAGGAGGAGTCCGAAAGATAGCTATTGCTGCTGGAATTGGGATCATTGATGCTCTTTACCACACCGTTGATCTCCGAATACACAGAAGCGTCTGCCACCTTCTCCTTCAGCTGATCCATCTCTGCCTGCTTAAGCCGCAGCTCATACTCACTGGTCTTAATCTGCGTCTCCGCTGACAAAATCTGCTGTGTGTAGGAAAGCTGGTCCTCAGAGGATGCCGACCGCTTTTCCTTCTCCAGCTGCGCCTTACTGGCCTGGGTCGTCTCTATCTCATTCTGCAGCCGCTCCAGCTCAATCTGTGCCTGAACCAGCTTGTCCTCATCGTCCGTGGTGTTGTAGGTGAAAAGCTTCTGCCCCTCCTTCACCTCGTCTCCCTCTTTCACGAAGCACTCATCCACCGTACGCTCGTTCTCCAGCTTTACTTCCCAGGTCTGCATAGCCTCAATCACACCGGCATAGCGCTGAATCACGCTGTCTCCGGTATTCAGTCCCGCCAGCTCCGCCACGGAATCCACATAGACTGCATCCGCACTGTCAGAGGACACCCGCTCCGTGGAACCGGGAAGCTTTCCGTTTTTGTATAAATAAAAATATCCGCCGGTTGCGGCGCCTCCCACCAGAACCACCGTTACCAGTAAAACGATTCCTTTTTTCATCACCAACCACTCCTTAACCGGTCAATTCTTAGGATATATTACCATTCAGGACAAAAAAAGTACAGGGGGATTTTCTTAAGACTTCGTGAACGTTTCTTATCCGGTTACTGTCAGGTAACAATGTTCTTCGTGTTTTGTTAATTAGGAGGACGCAGGAAGAGTCGGGCGCGCAGGGCCACAAGCATCTGGAAAATAACTCCGGATACCAAGAAAATCTAAGATGCAGCCGGGCGAAAATTCCGGGCACCGGAGCGGTTCGCCGGGAAATCCTGATGATTTCCCAGCT
>CAMNQN010000133.1 GCA_946549155.1 uncultured Lachnospiraceae bacterium
GGCCTGCCTCCATCTTAGTTTTTCTTGGTATCCGGAGATGTTTTCCAGATGTATAGGGCCCTGCGGCCCCGGCTCATCCTGCGTCCTCTTGCCCAATTAAACACAAGTAGAACAAACCTCCGCCCTCTATTTGGTCAGCCCCAGGCTTTGAAACGCTTCCTCTGACAGCAGTGCCCCTTTCGTCTCCACCACTTTCGCCGAGACCTGATTTGCCATGGCAACGGCCTCCGGCAGCGTTTTTCCCATCTGAAGTCCGGAGATCACTGCTCCGATATGGGAATCTCCGGCCCCGATGGTGTCGATCTGAATGGCCGGCACACCGGGGATTGTGACTCCCTGACCCTCATGATAGAGGAAACAGCCGTCCTTTCCCAGTGTAATGAGCACCGCATTGTGGGAAAGCTGGCTTAAGTACCAGGCGGCATCCTCTAAACCGGA
Organism: uncultured Lachnospiraceae bacterium; assembly: GCA_946549155.1. Taxonomy (GTDB): domain Bacteria; phylum Bacillota; class Clostridia; order Lachnospirales; family Lachnospiraceae; genus Merdiplasma. Next base: position 439 of record CAMNQN010000133.1, read on the forward strand.
CTTTCCTGTATAGGATAACGCTTCATCCTCATTCAGATGAAGAATCGGGTGCAGGTCAAAGATCCGTTTCATCAACTGCGGCTGTATTTTCTCCAGCCGGGGGCCGGGGGCGAAAAATACAGTGAACTCCGGATGCTGTTCCAGATAATCCACGATGTTTTTCCCGGTGGTTTCCTCAATCTCCAGTCCGCAGATATAGACACTGCTGATATCAGAGGCATCCAGGGCGTCGAACCAGGAACGCTCAAAGCGGTATTCTGCTCCATGGTAGGAGATAAAGGTGCGCTCCCCGTCCTCCTCCACAAAGCAGTAGCAGCAGCCGTTTTCGCTGTCCGGTGTGGGGATGGGGGAGGTGATGCCCCGAAGCGCCAGGTGCTTTCTTACAAAATCCCCGTAGGCTCCTTTCCCGACAGGGAAGAAGGGGATATAGGGTACGCCGAAATGGCGGATAATATCGGATGTATTGTAGGCACAGCCGCCCAGAGACATGGACTGGGTCTTGACATGGACATCCTCGCTTTTTCCGGGAAGATGATCCAGCGTAATAATCACATCCACAACGGCAGAGCCGATTACCAGAACCTTTTTCATAGTATTTCCTCCAACGGTACATTAAAATTTTCTCTATCAGATAAAACGTAAATATATGTTTATTTTATCAGAACCATATAAAAAATCAATATTTCATGTTATAATTCATTGAGGAAACGCTGATGAAAGCAGGATTGTGAAAACAGTAAGGAGAAAGCAAATATGGAAATCGAACGCAAATGGATGGTGAAGGGCTGGCCGCAGGGTCTGCCTTTGCTGGAAACTTACCGGATGGACCAGGGATATATCAGTGTGCGGCCCACAGTCCGGATACGAAAAGAGGCTTTGGAGGGGGGAGCTACGTCCCTGATCCTGTGCTTTAAGGGGGCGCCCAGCGCGGACGGCATCAGCCGCCAGGAGATTGAGACCCAGATTGATGCGGAGCTTTTTGGAAAGCTGGAGAAGCTGATTGGAAAACCTCTGATCAGGAAGGTACGGAAAACCTATCGGCTGCCCGACGGTCACCGCCTGGAGGTAAACAGTGTGGATGAGGGACTTTCCACCGCCTTCTGGTATGCGGAGATTGAGTATGATACGGAGCAGGAGGCCAGAGAATGGCAGCCGGAGAGTGCGGGGCTGGCTGCGTATCTGGCGGAAGAGTGTACAGGAAAGCCCGGATCCAGTATGGGTGATTACTGGAAGGAGACACGCGGATAAGAAGTCGTTTCTCTTTCCGGCGCAGAAGCGGCAGGGCTGCCGCCTGATACAGTTTCATCACAGGAAAAACACACTTTTATCAAAAAAAACACACAGACTTATCAATCTTATTTCACAAATGCAGACTATTCTTTTTCTTAAGAAAAAGGTTCCGGTATACGGAATACGAAAAGAAAAGGAGTAGTCATTTTTATGGAAAAGTTACAAGCATCAAAACAAAAAGCAATGATTTTTCTTGGCGTGGTATGTATGGTTTTGTGGAGCCTGTGCATGCCCTTTACGGCAAAGGCGGCGGGCAGTGTGAGCATGAGCACGGATTATCCGGGCATTTCCGTGAAGCCCGGTGATAGCACCAGCTTTGATCTGTACCTGATTAATCCGGAGCAGACGGAACTGGATGCGGCTCTTAGCGCGGAGCTTCCGGAGGGCTGGGAGGGCTATTTCCGGGGCGACGGCAACCAGGTGAGCAGCGTGCATGTATCTGCAAATCAGACCAGGGAGGACAGCCCCACGCTGAGCTATTCCCTCACCGTACCTGAGGATGCGAAAGAGGGGACTTACCCGGTGGCTTTGAAGGCAAACGGCGGAACCGGAAATACCGCTGCTTTGAATTTGGAAGTCCGGGTGACGCTGGAGGAGGCCGGAGCAGGCAACTTTACCGCAGAATATCCGGAACAGGAGGGGGCTACGGGCACCAGCTTCAGCTTTGACACCACGCTGGTGAACAATGGCATCGCGGCGCAGTCCTACAGTCTGGCAGCCAAGGCTCCGGAAGGATGGCAGGTAAGCTTCAAGCCCTCAGGGGAGAGCAATCAGGTGGCCAGCCTGTCCGTGGACGCCGGTTCCAGTCAGGGAATTACCGTTTCTGTAATTCCAGGCGAGAATGTGGAAAAGGGCGATTATACCATCAACTGTACTGCGGTATCCGCCAATGAAACGCTGAATCTGGAACTGAAAATTACTATTACCGGTACGTACGGCGTATCCCTGAGCACGCCCACTGGGAATCTGAGCCTCAGCGCCTACGCCAACGAGGAAGCGCCGGTAACCCTGAGCATCCAGAACACAGGAAATGTGGATCTGGAAAACCTGCAGCTGACCTCCTCCGCATCCACGGATTGGAATGTGCGTTTTGATGAGACCACCATTGACCTGCTGGAGGCGGGAGCCACCAAGGAGATTACCGCTTATGTTCAGCCCAGCCAGGAGGCCATCATCGGTGACTATGTGACAGCGATTACCGTTAGCAATGACTACGCATCCTCCGAAATGGATCTGAGAGTGTCCGTGAAAAACCATACCACCTGGGGCATTGTGGCAGTGGCGATCATCGTGGTGCTCTGCGGCGGTCTGGGATTGATTATCCGTAAGTATGGGAGAAGATAAGTATGGCAGAAAATGATGTAATTATCCGCACTGATGATTTGACCAGAGCCTACGGCAGTAAGGTGGCGGTGAATCATCTGAATCTCTCCATCCGCAGAGGTGAGGTATTCGGCCTGCTGGGCCCCAACGGCGCAGGAAAAACTACTACCATCCTGATGCTGCTGGGCCTGACGGAGCCCACCCTGGGCAGTGCCTGGATCAACGGACTGGACTGTACCAGAAATTCCATGCTGGTAAAACGTATTACCGGGTATCTGCCTGATAACGTGGGCTTTTATCCCGATATGACCGGTAGGGAAAATCTGAAATTTACCGGAAGGCTGAATGGCCTTTCGGAAAAAGAAATTGAGGAAAAGATCGATGTGCTGCTGGAGCGGGTGGGCATGACCTACGCCGCAGACCAGAAAACCGGCACCTATTCCAAGGGTATGCGGCAGCGGCTGGGCATTGCCGACGTGCTGATGAAGGACCCGCAGGTGATCATCATGGATGAACCTACGCTGGGGCTGGACCCGGAGGGAATGCGGGAGTTTCTGCAGCTGATCCGGCAGCTGTCAGTGGAGGACGGACGTACCGTGCTGGTTTCCTCCCATCAGCTCTATCAGATACAGCAGATCTGCGACCGGGTAGGCATCTTCGTATCCGGCAGCCTGATTGCCTGCGGAAAGATCGAGGAGCTGGGCCGCCAGATTGCCAGAGAGGGGCACTTTGTTCTGGAGGTGGAGGCGGAGCCCTGTGACGATAAATTCCTGGGCTTTATCCACGGCCTGGAAGGAATCAAACGGATCGAAAAGGAGGGCCGGAAATTTATTGTTCTCTCTTCCAGGGATCTGAGAAAGGATATTACCGGCTTCCTGGGCCAGAATAACTACACGCTGCTTCATCTGCGTCAGAAGGGTGGAGATCTGGATGAGATTTACAGATGCTATTTTGAAAAGGCGGAAGAGGAGGAAAAACATGGAAGCTCAAAAAACGGTAAGCGTGCTTTCCGGAAAAAGTAACTCTTCTGAGACCGGAACTTTGCCGAAAGAAAACAGGAAGCTTCATTATCACAGCATGGCGGCGCTGTACCGCAAGGAGATGACGGATCATATCACCAGCAAACGGTTCCTGATTATATTGCTGCTGGTGACCGCCACCACCATTGCAGGAATTTACGGAGCGGTAAACGGAATGGCAGATGCCATCGCTAACGACAGCAATTTCATTTTCCTGAAGCTGTACACCACGGGAAGCAATTCCGTTCCCTCCTATCTGTCCTTTATGGCGCTGATCGGGCCCTTTGTGGGATTGATTTTGGGCTTTGACGCCATCAACAGCGAGCGGAACAACGGTACACTGAACCGTCTGCTGTCCCAGCCTATTTACCGGGACTCCGTGATTATCGGAAAATTCCTGGCGGGAGTATCCCTGATTTCCATTATGGTGTTCTCCACAGGCATTCTGATCGGGACGGCGGGATTTTTGTCCATCGGCATTCTTCCCAGTGCGGAGGAACTGTTCCGGGTGCTGGTTTATCTGATTTATACCATCGTTTACATCAGCTTCTGGCTGGCCATGGCCATGCTGTTTTCCGTGGTGTGCAGGCATTCTGCCACCTCGGCGCTGGCTGCTATTGCCCTGTGGATTTTCTTTGCCATCTTCATGAGCCTGCTGGCGGGAATCATCGCAAACCTGGCGTATCCGGTGGATACGCAGTACAATGCGCTGTATAATTCACTGAGTAATTATAACTGCAACCTGTATCTGAACCGGATTTCCCCCTACTACCTGTATTCAGAGGCGGTGAGCACCATCATGAACCCGTCGGTGCGGGCCGTGAATGCGGTTACCATGTCACAGCTTGTGGGCGCGCTGAGCAGCTATCTGTCTCTGGGACAGAGCCTGCTGCTGGTATGGCCCCATCTGCTGGGGCTGATCGCCCTGACGCTGGGGGCATTTACGATTTCCTATGTGAAGTTTATGAGACAGGAAATCCGTGGAAATTAGGAAAACGCTTTAATCGTATAAGATTGCCGCAGACGGTGAAGAAAAAGCTTCCGTCTGCGGCAATTTTTATTTCCACGAGTAATGAGCCTAGTGCGGGGGCTTTGGTTTCAAAGGAAATGTAAAAGTTCCTATGAAAAACGTAGAAAAAACACAAAAGTTCCTATGAAAAACGCAAATATTTTATTGCATGACGCAAAATGCTGTGATAAAGTAGAGTTATAGTGCTAAGGACAGAAAAAGGGTATGGCTATAGGAAAGAAGGTGAACGGGTGGAAAGAGATATTATGAAAAGGCTGGTGGCGTGGAAGGATTCTGCGGACAGGAAGCCGCTGCTGCTTACCGGAGTACGACAGTGTGGAAAAACCTACGTCTGTAAGGAATTTGGCCGAATCTACTTCGAGGATGTGGCCTATTTCTATTTTGAGGGGAATAAGGCGCTGTCTTCCGTGTTCGATTACAATTTTGATGTAGAGCGGATTTTGGATGAGCTTGGAAATATTATTCGGGGAAAGCGGATCATTCCGGGGAAAACATTAGTGATTTTTGACGAGGTGCAGGCTTGTCCCAATGCGTTGACTGCCCTGAAGTATTTTTGCGAGAACGCGAGAGAGCTTCATATTATCTGTGCTGGCTCACTGTTGGGAGTGGCGGTTAAGAGAGAGCGGATATCTTTTCCAGTGGGAAAAGTGGATCGGCTTCGGATGTATCCCATGACATTTTCCGAGTTTTTACGGGCGGACGGAGGAGAGGGAATTTATCGTGGAGTGCGGAAATATGAAAAGGACCGGGAGCTTCCCCAGTTGTATACGGCAGCGCTGGAAAAGGCGCTGAACTATTATTATATTGTGGGAGGAATGCCGGAGATAGTGGCAAAATGGGTGGAAACTCACAATTTCGCGGAGATCGAAAAGCTTCAGGATAATATTTTGCAGGACTACAGCAGTGATTTTGCCAAGTATGCGCCGAAAACAGATATTCCGAAGCTGGGTTGGATCTGGGAATCGATCCCTAAGCAGCTGGCCAAAGACAATAATAAATTTGTGTTTTCCCATGTAAAAGCCGGGAAGCGTTCCGGCGAACTGGAGGATGCGCTGGAGTGGCTGGTTGACGCGGGATTGGTGTATCGTCTGGAACTGGTGAAAAATCCAGAGCTTCCGCTGGCTTTTTATGCGGATGCCGCTTTTTTTAAGGTGTATTTGGCCGATGTGGGATTGCTGCGCAGAAAATCCGGAGTTTCTCACCAGACAATCCTGGAGGATTCAGAGTTGTATAAAAATTTCAAGGGTGCTTTTACGGAGAATTTTGTGTTGAATGAGTTGATTGCTCAGGAGATACATCCCTACTTCTGGAAGTCCCAAAATACGGCGGAGCTGGATTTTGTGTTTGAGTATGAGGATAAAATCATTCCGGTGGAGGCGAAGGCTAAGCTGCATACGCGGGCCAAGAGTTATCAGCAGTTTTGCAGGAAGTATCAGCCTTCTGTCGGATTTAAATTTTCCATGAAAAATGTGGGGAAGAATCAGGTGGGGGAGACGATTACTTACAGTGTTCCGCTGTATCTGATCTGGCTGCTGGAAAAGTATTTGAAGGAGGAAGGTTATGGCGGGAAAGACGAGCTGTGAGCTGTGCGCCAATTATATTTACGATGAGGACTGGGAGTGCTACGTCTGCGACATCAATCTGGACGAGGATGAGATGGTGCGTTTTCTGTCGGATTCCTATTATGACTGTCCCTATTTTCGAAACGGAGATGAGTACCGGGTGGTCCGGAAACAGATGTGAGAGGAAGGTGTGAAATGCAGAATATTTTAGTTGTGGTGGATATGCAGAATGATTTTATTGATGGGGCGCTGAGGACCGGAGAAGCCCTCTCCATCGTGCCTGAAGTGAAGAAGAAAATAGAGGAGTTTGAAGGGCCGGTGTTCTTTACCAGAGACACCCACGGGACGAATTATCCGGATACCCAGGAGGGAAGGAATCTGCCGGTGCCTCACTGTATCCGGGGAACGAAGGGGTGGGAGATCCGGGCGGAACTGGATGCCCTCAGAAAGACGGAGCCTATCGACAAGAATACCTTTGGTTCCAGGGAACTGGCCGAAAAGCTGGCGGTCAGAAATAAAGAGGAAGAGATCGGGAGCATTACGCTGGTGGGGCTTTGCACGGATATCTGTGTGATATCCAACGCCCTTTTGATCAAAGCCTTTCTGCCGGAGACGCCGGTGGCGGTGGATGCCGCCTGCTGTGCCGGAGTGACGCCGGAAAGCCACGAAAATGCCCTGAAAGCCATGGCCATGTGTCAAATAAAAATAGAAAATGGAGGAAGATAGTATGCTGTTTATAGAATATCCCAAATGTACCACTTGTCAAAAAGCGAAAAAATGGCTGGACGCCAATGGAAGCTCCTATACGGATCGCCATATAAAAGAAGAAAACCCTACAGCGGAGGAACTGAGAGCCTGGAAAGAAAAAAGCGGATTGCCGTTGAAAAAATTTTTTAATACCAGCGGCCTTCTCTATAAGGAAATGAAACTGAAGGATCGGCTGCCCTCTATGACGGAAGAGGAGCAGTACGCGCTGCTGGAGTCTGACGGAATGCTGGTGAAGCGCCCCTTGCTGATTGGAGAAGATTTTGTGCTGGTGGGCTTCAAGGAGGCAGAATGGGCTGGCCGTTTATCGGAGGAAAAGTAAAATGGACGGAGATATGAAAGAGATTCGGGAGAAAGCGGCCATTCTGGCGGATGCGCTCCCTTATCTCAGGGACTTTAATCAGAAGATCATCGTGATCGGCTATCTTTGCAGCAACTTCCTTGGAGGCGAGGAAGAGCAGAGGGTGATGCAGGATATCGCTCTTCTTAAAAGCGTGGGCATGAAACCGGTGATCGTGCACGATTCCAGAATGGGGGCGGATAAATTCCGGGAAAATAAGCGGATTGCCAAGCTGGTGGAATTGTGCGGTACTAAGGCAGTGGGAATCTGCGGCATCGATTCCCAGACGCTGAATATGACATTGGAAAACGGCTACATTCCGGTGGTAACGCCCAATGATATCGATACAGAGATGATCAATTTAAATCCTGCGGACACAGCCAGAGAGATTGCCGTTTTGCTGCAGGCAGAGAAGCTGATTTATATCAGCCGCCACGAGGGCGTCACCTGGGCGGAAAACCGGAATAAGATTCGCTCCATGACGGAGAGCGAGCTGAAAATCTACATGGAAGCGCAGGCCATGGAGCCGGATTTGAAAAAGATTCTGGACAATGCGATTTTGGCCCTGGACGGCGGTGTCTGGCGCGCCCATCTGCTGGGTGGCCGGATGCAGCACGCGCTTTTGCTGGAGCTTTTCAGTATCCTGGGGGTAGGTACCGTAATCATGCGGGACGAACGGAAGCTGTACGAGCATGAAAAAGGGCGGTATTAATTGCGGCTCGCCACAGATTTCCGTTCTTTTCAGATTGAAGCAAGATTGGCATTGTATTTTTGTGCAAAGTATACTAAAATGGTTCTGATCTGAAGGACGCAGCGCGAAAGGCAAAGCGGCCGGATGGTTTTGCAAATCGGGAATAACAGTGAGAGATACTTTGAGATAAACGGGGGAATGGGTATGGAATGTATGATTATTGGAATTGCAGGAGGGACCGGATCGGGAAAATCTACCTTCACGAACCGACTGAAAAAGGAGTTCGGGGAGGATGTGGCGGTGGTTTACCACGATAATTACTACCGCAGGCAGGACGATGTCCCCTTTGAGGAGCGCAAGAAGGTGAATTATGATCATCCGGATTCCCTGGAGACGGATCTTCTGGTGAAGCATCTGAAGCTTCTGAAGGCAGGGCAGGCGGTGGAATGTCCCGTCTATGACTACAGCCAGCACAACCGTTCCAATAAGATGCAGCATATTGTGCCGAAGAAAATCATCCTGGTGGAGGGTATCCTTCTGCTGGCGGATCCCAGAGTGCGGGAGCTGATTGATATTAAGATTTTCGTGGAGGCGGACGCGGATGAGCGCATCCTGCGCCGTATTGTGCGGGATGTGAAGGAGCGGGGCCGTGATCTGGATAATATCGTGGAGCAGTATCTGACTACGGTGAAGCCCATGCATTACCTGTATGTGGAGCCCACAAAGGCGATGGCGGATATTATTATCAACAGTGGTATGAATGATGTGGCGTTCGACATCGTGAAGTCCAAGATACAGCTGCTGCTGCATCCCCTGTTAAAGTAGAGCCGGCTGTCGCAAAATATTTCGGGAGAGTGTCAACACCTGTCTGATCCCCGCATATTCTGATAAAAAGGATATGCGGGTATTTTTATGGCTAAAGTTGTGATTGATGCGGGACACGGCGGAACGACGGATCCCGGGGCCGTGCATCAGGGAAGAAGAGAGGCCGATGATAATCTGGCGCTGGCCC
>CAMNQN010000134.1 GCA_946549155.1 uncultured Lachnospiraceae bacterium
GTGCGCCCGCCTCTTTCTGCGTCCTCTTACTTAACAAAACACGAAAAGAATAAACCAGCCATCGGAATAGCTGCTTTCAACATACTGTCTGTGAGACGGATAAGAAATCTACGGTTGATAATTTTAATCGGTAATGCTATACTAACAGGAAAGTGTTTGCTTTTCCGGCACTTCGTTAGGAAAAAACTGAACCAATTCAGGGAAAAATTGGGATTTATTTCGGAACAGTGAATAAAGGAGCGAGGAAGATGAAAAAATTAGAAGAGTACGTAAGAAGTATTCCGGATTTTCCGGAGCCGGGAATTATTTTCCGGGATGTGACCAGCGTCCTGCAGGATGCGGACGGGCTGCACCTGGCAATTGACGGGATCATGGAGAGAATTGGGAATGCGGACGATGTGGATGTGATTGTGGGAACGGAGTCCCGGGGATTTGTTTTCGGTATGCCGGTGGCGTACAATCTTCACAAGCCCTTTGTGATGGTACGGAAGAAGGGAAAGCTTCCCTGTGAGACTATTTCCAGAGAGTATGCCCTGGAGTACGGCACGGCTACGATCGAGATGCACAAGGATTCCATCCGGCCTGGCCAGCGGGTAGTGATCATTGATGACCTGATCGCCACAGGCGGTACCATTGAGGCGGCGATCAAGATGATTGAGGAGCTGGGCGGCGTGGTAGTTAAGGTGGTATTCCTGATGGAGCTGGCCGGCCTGAAGGGACGCGAGAGGCTTAAGGGCTACGATGTGGAGTCCGTTATTTGTTACGAAGGTAAATAAAAATAGAAGCAGATAAAAAGACGGTGGACAGATTATGCCTAATGCGGAAGAGAAGAAGCGGGAAAAGATTGAGGAAATAAAAAAAGCAGACGCCAGTGTAAAGACCATGGAGGATTTTACCAGCCCGGAGGTGTTGTACAAGGAGCTGATTGCCAGTGTGAATAAGTACCATCCCTCCGCGGACATTTCCATGATTGAGAAGGCTTACCGGGTGGCGGATGAGGCCCACAGGGAGCAGCGCAGAAAATCGGGCGAGCCTTATATCATTCATCCGCTGTGCGTTGCGATTATTCTGGCTGACCTGGAGCTGGATAAGGAGACCATTGTGGCCGGCCTTCTCCACGATGTGGTGGAGGATACGATCATGACCTCCGAACAGCTGCGGGAGGAGTTTGGCGCAGAGGTGGAGCTGATTGTGGACGGCGTAACCAAGCTGGGTCAGCTCAGTTATTCGGCGGACAAGGTTGAGGTGCAGGCAGAGAACTTAAGAAAGATGTTCCTGGCTATGGCCAAGGACATTCGGGTCATACTGGTGAAGCTGGCGGACCGGCTTCACAATATGCGGACTGCCAAGTACTGGTCTCCGGCCAAGCAGAAGGAGAAGGCCAGAGAGACCATGGATATCTATGCGCCCATTGCCCACAGGCTGGGTATTTCCAAAATCAAGGTGGAGCTGGATGATCTTTCGCTGAAATATCTGGAGCCGGAGGTTTATTACGATCTGGTGGAGAAGATTGCCCTGAAAAAGGGAGAACGCCAGGATTTCGTGAACTGCATCGTGGCGGATGTGAGCAAACATATCGAGGCCGCCGGAATCAGGGCTCAGATTGACGGGCGTGCGAAGCATTTTTTCAGCATTTATAAGAAGATGGTAAACCAGCAGAAAACGCTGGATCAGATTTATGATTTGTTTGCCGTGCGCATTATTGTGGACACCGTGAAGGACTGTTATGCGGCGCTGGGAGTGATTCATGAGATGTATAAGCCCATACCGGGCCGTTTCAAGGACTATATTGCCATGCCGAAGCAGAATATGTATCAGTCACTGCATACTACACTGATCGGCCCCAATGGCTCTCCCTTTGAGATTCAGATCCGCACCTTTGAGATGCACCGGATCGCCGAGTATGGTATCGCTGCCCACTGGAAATATAAGGAAGCGGCGGATGGAAAGAAAACAGGCGCCCAGAAGGAGGAAGAAAAGCTGACCTGGCTGCGCCAGATCCTGGAGTGGCAGAAGGATATGTCCGATAACCGGGAGTTTATGAGCCTGTTAAAAAGTGATCTGGATTTGTTCAGCGAGAGCGTATACTGCTTTACTCCTGCGGGGGATGTGAAGAATCTGCCGAATGGGTCGACCCCCATCGATTTTGCCTACAGCATTCACAGCGCGGTGGGAAACCGGATGATCGGTGCCCGGGTTAACGGGAAGCTGGTGACCATTGATTACGTGATTCAGAATGGCGACCGCATTGAGATCATTACCTCCCAAAATTCCAAAGGGCCAAGCCGGGACTGGCTGAAGATTGTCAAGAGCACCCAGGCGAAAAATAAGATTAACCAATGGTTTAAGCAGGAGCGGAAGGAAGACAATATTGTCAAGGGCAAGGAGCTGATGCAGGCATACTGCAAGGCGAAATCCCTGGTGCTCTCTGACCTGCTGAAGCCGGAGTATATTGCGGGTGTGACCAGAAAGTATGGGTTCCGGGACTGGGATTCTGTGATGGCGGCAGTGGGACACGGCGGCCTGAAGGAAGGCCAGATTATCAACAAGCTGATGGAGGGTTATGACCGGGATCACAAGAAGAGCGTTACGGACGAGCAGATTTTGGCGGAGGCGCAGAGCTCCAAGGAGAAGATGCGCATTGCAAAGTCCAAAAGCGGCATCACGGTCAAGGGGATTGATGATGTGGCGGTGCGTTTTTCCAAGTGCTGCAGCCCTGTTCCGGGGGATGAGATCGTGGGCTTCGTTACCAGAGGCCGCGGCGTATCCATTCATCGGACTGACTGCATCAATGTGGTGAACCTTCCGGAGAGCGAGCGGGCCCGTCTGATTGACGCGGAATGGCAGCAGACGGAGGATAACCAGGACAAGGGCCTTTACATGGCGGAGATCCGTATCTTTGCCAACAACCGTACCGGTCTTCTGGTGGATATCACTAAGATTTTTACGGAGCGCAAGATTGATGTGAATTCCGTTAATTCCAGAACCAGCAAACAGGGACTGGCCACCATCGTGATGGAATTTCAGGTGTCCGGCAAGGCGACGTTAAACTACCTGATTGACAAGATCCGGCAGGTGGACAGTGTGATTGATATAGAGAGGAGTACCGGCTGAAGGAGCGGAGGCTGCCGGTAAAGCTTTAAATGATGAGGATAGAACATATGGTGCTGGGACAGGTGGCGACCAACTGCTATCTGGCGATGAATGAAAATACAGGGGAGCTGCTGATTATTGACCCTGCGGACGACGGGGACGGGATCCGGCGCAGGATTGAGGAGCTTGACGGAAGGCCGGCGGCGGTGCTGTTAACTCACGGGCATTTCGATCATATTGGCGCGGCAGAGGAATTGAGGACCGCGTATGAGATTCCGATATATGCCATGGAAGCGGAAGCACAGGTGCTCTCCTCCATGCAGCTGAATTTGTCCCGGATGTTTGGCTGCCCCCTGACGGTGCAGGCAGATCATCTGCTGAAGGACGGGGAGCAGATTACGCTGGCGGGTTTTTCCATCACCGCGTATCATACGCCGGGGCATACCCAGGGCGGGGGCTGCTATTACATTCCGGCGGAGCGTGTGCTGTTTTCCGGTGACACGCTGTTTTGTCAGTCTGTGGGACGATCTGATTTTCCCACAGGAAGTATGTCCGCACTGGTGCGTTCCATAAAGGAAAAGCTGATGGTGCTGCCGGAGGAGACAGACGTATATCCGGGGCATAATGAGAAAACCACCATCGGACAGGAGAAGAGATACAATCCGTTTCTGTAAAAGTGTGCAGCCTGATAAAGGATACTTTACCAGGAAAATACAGACGGGAAATGGAGAGGAAAAGGAGCTTCGGCTATGATTGCAGTACAGTTGAACAAGCGGGATTTTGAGTATGACATTCATTCTCTGGTGAAAGCATTTTATCCTGGGGAGGATGTCAGCGTCCTTTGCGGGGAGACCGGGGAGGACGCGAAGCTGAAAATCTCGGTTTTTTTTGAGGAAAAAGAGGGCTCTCCGGAAAGCACGGATCAGTGCCGGGAGAGCGCGGAAAAGTGTGAGAGAACACAGGAAGGCAAGGAAAGCCGCGGAAAAGCGCAGGAAGAGCAGGGCGCGGTGTCCTGTAGAAAAGAAGCTGATGAGAGGGATGCGAAAGATTATGGAGGCTGCCGGATAAGCGTTGCGGTCAGGCTGCCGGAAAATCAGCGCCCGATGGAGGAAAAATGTGTCACTCTTCGGGAGGACGCGGACCGGAAAGAGGCGAAGAATCAGCTTAAGCGCCTGCTGTATCAGCTGCTTCGGGACTTTACGGGGCAGGAGCTGCCCTGGGGAACGCTGACTGGTATCCGGCCCACGAAAATTCCCATGATGTTTCTGGAGCAGGGCTGGAGGAATGTGGATATTGCCCGGTATATGCGGGACACCTATTATACCAGCAGCGAGAAAACGGCGCTGGCTGTTTCCATCGCCAACAGAGAGCGGCATATTTTGAAGGATATTAATTATGAGAACGGCTACAGCCTTTATGTGGGTATCCCCTTCTGCCCCAGTATCTGCCTGTATTGTTCCTTTAGCTCCAGCCCCATTCACCTCTGGAGGAATCAGGTGGATACTTATCTGGATGCACTGTGCCATGAGATCGACGCGGTGTCGGAGCTGTTTGCGGGCCGGGAGCTGAATACCGTGTACATCGGGGGCGGTACTCCCACCACGCTGGAGCCGGAACAGATGGAGCGTCTGCTGAAGAAGCTGGAGGAGCGGTTTGCCTACAGCCATCTGCGGGAATTTACAGTGGAAGCGGGAAGGCCGGACAGCATTACCCGGGAAAAGCTGCAGGTATTGCGGGCCCACGGAATCAGCCGGATTTCCATTAATCCTCAGACCATGAATCAGAAAACGCTGGATATCATCGGACGGAGGCACACGGTGGAGGAAACGGTCGCTGCGTTCCGGCTGGCCAGAAGCATGGGCTTTGACAATATCAATATGGATCTGATTGTGGGACTTCCGGGGGAAGGTATTGATGAAGTTCGATATACTATGGAAGAGCTGAGAAAGCTTGAACCGGACAGTGTTACGGTACACTCGCTGGCATTGAAGCGGGCTACCCGTTTGAATCTGTTTAAGGAGGAGTATCGGGAGATTTCTTTCCAAAACAGCAGTGAGATCATGGATATGACCGCCCGGTACTGCCAGCAGATGGGGATGGCGCCCTATTATCTGTATCGGCAGAAAAATATGGCCGGAAATTTTGAAAACGTGGGCTATGCCAGGGAGGGGAAGGCCGGAATCTATAACATCTTGATTATGGAGGAAGTTCAGAGTATACTGGCCCTGGGAGCCGGCGCTTCCACGAAGCTGGTGTGGCCGGGAAACCGTATTCAGCGGATTGAAAATGTGAAGGATATTAAAAATTATATGGAGAGAATCGATGAAATGATTGAAAGAAAGAAGAAGATGCGATGAGTGAGGTCCCCGGAAGCAAAAAGAAGCTGCGCATTATACAGCTGGATCTGGTCAAGGAAATCAGTCATGGCGTCTGCGTCAGTAATTTGACCCGTCTGGTGGCCCGGAAGCTGGAACTTCCGGAAAAGAAGTGCTACGATCTGGCGGTGGCGGGTTTCCTTCACGACGTGGGAAAGCTGAGACTGAATCATTATGTGCGCGGCAATGAGAAGGAAACTCTGGTGGTGGAGGAACTGCGGTACGTGCGGATGCATGCCGGAATTGGAGCTCAGATTCTGCGGGAGCAGGGATATCCGGAGGAAATGACCCGTTGGGTGTACTGCCATCATGAGAACTGTGACGGCTCCGGCTATCCCGGAAACCTGACGCGGGAGGAAATCCCGCTGGAGGCCAGAATCATCCGGGTCTGCGATGTGTTTGCGGCTTTGACTGCTGACCGTTCCTACCGGAAGGCGTTTGACGCGAAAACGGCGGTGGATCTGATGATTGAGGAAGCGAAGATCTATGATATCCGGGTTTTTCTGGCATTCCTGGATGTGATTCATGAGGAAGATCTGGATAAGCTTCTGGATAACCAGACGCAGAGGGAGTACCTGGGGCGTTTTTTTACCAGAGAGGAAAAACCAGACATAGAAAAGCACGAACAATAGAAAATGGAGGAAAAAGAAAATGGCAGAATCAATGCAGGGTCTGAAACGGACCCACAGATGTGCGGAGGTAACCAAAGCCGATATCGGCACAACAGTGACACTGATGGGGTGGGTACAGAAAAGAAGAAATCTGGGCAGTTTGATCTTTGTCGATCTGAGAGACAGAAGCGGGCTGATGCAGATTGTATTTGACGAAAATGATATCGGAGCGGAGGGCTTTGCGAAGGCCGGTTCTGTGAGAAGTGAATATGTGCTGGCGGTGGTGGGAAACGTGGAAAAACGTTCCGGCGCGGTCAATGAGAAGATGGCTACCGGAGAGCTGGAGATCCGTGCCACAGCGCTGCGCATTCTGTCTGAGGCGGAGACACCGCCCTTCCCCATTGAGGAAAACAGCCAGACCAAGGAGGAGCTGCGCCTGAAATACCGTTACCTGGATTTGAGAAGGCCGGATATCCAGAGAAACCTGATGGTGAAGAGCAGAGTAGCTACTCTTTCCAGAAACTTTATGGCAGAGCAGGGCTTTCTGGAGATCGAGACGCCGATGCTGGGCAAAAGCACGCCGGAGGGAGCCAGGGACTATCTGGTGCCCAGCCGGATCTATCCGGGCAGCTTTTTCGCGCTGCCGCAGTCTCCCCAGCTGTTTAAGCAGCTTTTGATGTGTTCCGGTTATGACCGTTATTTCCAGATCGCCCGGTGCTTCCGGGATGAGGACCTGCGGGCGGACCGCCAGCCGGAATTTACCCAGATGGATATGGAGCTTTCCTTTGTGGATGTGGATGATGTGATTCAGGTGAACGAGAAGCTGTTGAAGCATCTGTGGAAGGAAATTTTGGGTATTAACCTGCAGACGCCCTTCCGCCGCATGACCTGGAGAGAGGCCATGGACCGTTTTGGCTCCGATAAGCCGGACCTGCGTTTTGGCATGGAGCTGCATAACGTGTCTGAGGTGGTGAAGGACTGTGGCTTTGGTGTGTTTACCGGGGCGCTTCAGGCGGGCGGTTCCGTGCGGGGAATCAATGTTAAGGGACAGGCTGGAATGCCCAGAAAGAAGATCGACGCGCTGGTGGATTTTGTGAAGGGCTACGGACTGAAGGGACTGGCCTATTTGGCGGTGCTGGAGGATGGGGCCTACAAGTCTTCCTTTGCAAAGTTTATGACGCCCCAGGAGCTGGATGCGCTGGTAAAGACCATGG
Source organism: uncultured Lachnospiraceae bacterium (assembly GCA_946549155.1). Taxonomy (GTDB): domain Bacteria; phylum Bacillota; class Clostridia; order Lachnospirales; family Lachnospiraceae; genus Merdiplasma. The sequence continues at coordinate 7,294 of CAMNQN010000134.1, forward strand.
AAGGAGAGCCGGGAGATTTGCTGCTGTTTGCGGCGGATAAGGATAAGCTGGCTCTGGAGACCATGGGCGCGCTGCGCTGTGAGCTGGCCAGGAGGCTGGAATTGATCGATAATTCCAAATTTGAGTTTCTGTGGGTGGTGGAGTTCCCGCTGCTGGAGTACAGTGAGGAGGAGGGACGCTTCACCGCCATGCATCATCCCTTCACTATGCCCATGGAGGAGGATTTGCAATATCTTGACAGCGATCCCGGACGGGTGCGGGCGAAGGCTTACGATATCGTATTGAATGGATGTGAGATTGGCGGAGGTTCCGTTCGTATTCATCAGAATGATATTCAGGAGAAGATGTTTGAGTGTCTGGGATTTACGAAGGAGCAGGCACAGGAGCAGTTCAGCTTCCTGCTTTCTGCTTTTAAATACGGGGTTCCGCCTCACGCCGGATTAGCCTACGGACTGGACCGTGTGGTGATGCTGATGCTGGGTCTGGACAGCATCCGGGACGTGATTGCATTCCCGAAGGTGAAGGATTCTTCCTGCCTGATGACCCAGGCGCCTGCGCCGGTGTCGAAAAAACAGCTGGAGGAGCTGGGGCTGGCTGTGCCGGAAGCAGAGTGAAGCTTGCCCTGAGGCCCGGAAATGGGCAGATTTGCTGTTTTTTATTCCGAAGCAAAGGCCTTCAGCGCCTCCGACAGGTTTCCCAGCAGCGCGTTGGTCAATTCTTCGGAGATTTCCAACTGCCAGGTGTGGCCGTCGTTATAGAGGGTCACAGTGACGGGGATGACCGTGGAGGGGGCGTCTTCCTTCAGGGCCTCCAGCAGGTATTTGGCGGAGGAGTCTGCCAGGGCCTGCTCGTCACTTGTGATGGATTCCGTGGTCCGGGCGTAGTTTAGCAGTTTTTCCTTATAAGCGCTCAGCACGTGGGACAAATTGATACTGGTGATTGTGAGACTGGCGGTGGCGTTGCTGCCGTCAGTTTCGCAGTTTTCGATGGAATAGGAAAAATATTCCGCAATTTTTTCCATGTAGACCTGATCTGCCTGGGAACTGTAGGTGGGGCTTCCGGTGGAAAAAACATCGTCGATTTTAAGATAATCGATCCATTCCTGAGCGTTTAATGAAGAAAATTCTTCCATATAAAGAGTCAGAACCTCCTGGGGAGCCAGCAGTGTGGGATCGTTAATCCAGGAGATGAATCCGCTGACCAGTTGGTCCTGGAGCGTTTCGTCCGCCTGAATCACCCAGATATTATTCATTTTTTTCAGATGGAAATACGCAGTGGTGGCTGTCAGGCCATAGGAATTATGTTCCAGGGCGTCCCGTAACAGCGCAAAATAATCGTTGAAGGATTCCGGCGCGGGAGCGTCGGCTGCCAGTTTGAGATTGCGGGCAGTGAGGGCCAGGCACAGTTCCTTTGCCAGTGCGCGGGTATCGATATTGATAATCTCTGCGCTGACTGTGGCCGTATCGCCGGAAATCTTTTCAGAATGGATATGGTATTGAAAATTTTTGAAGAAAAGCTTTACCGCTTCTGTCGTTTCTTCGCCCGGTTTCGTGTCTGAGGGCGGTGTGCTCATTAAATTCTCATAGGAGATAAAATTCTGTATAGTGGTCTCATCCAGCTCCTGGATCAGGGACAGCTCCCGGCTGACGGCAGCGCTGGGACTTTCCATCTGCTCGTTCCGGTAGATAAAAAAGAAAACCACGCAGAGAATCTGCAGCACCAGAAGAACCGGAAGCCCAATGCTAAAGCGCAGCTTTCTGGTTTTGTGGCGGAACAGGTACATGCCGATCAGACTGCCGATGCTTCCCCCCAGAAGGGCAGTGAGAAAAAGAGTCTTTTCCGGAATGCGCCAGCGTTTTCTGCGGGCTTTCCATTTGTCCAGTCCCATCAGAAAAAAACCAAGCACATTGATGGCGATTAAATACCCCAATAAAAATGTTTTCATACAAGATCCTTTCTTCCCCTGCTCCCTAGTTTATATGAAAATGCAGAAATTGTCAAATTTTACCATAATCAGGATTTCGACAGAGTTCGATATTGGTGATTGTTCAGGTGATAATGTTTTCGTGTTTTGTTAAGGATCAGGACGCAGGAAAAGACGGGGCCGGGCGGGCAGATGCCTCTGGAAAACTGCT
>CAMNQN010000135.1 GCA_946549155.1 uncultured Lachnospiraceae bacterium
TTACAAATTATAAAAAACCCCACCGGCCCCCCCTTCTGTAGATTGACAGGAATGGGATCCATTTCGCGGGACAGTCTGTGCCGCTGTGAACGGTAACCGGCGTGTATTTTCTGTGAATTTGGAGGAAAGTGGTGGATTTATTGGAAAAGATGATTTATGATAAACTATCAGGAGAATTATCGCTTTTTGCGAATCTGGATTCTGACACGGAATGTCAGGCAGATAAAGAGGAGGCATTATGAGGAAACGTGTTGGACGAAAAAAATTTGCTAGTATATTTCTTTGTCTGGCTATCGTTTTTCAGACGGGAGCGCTGGCCCGGGGAGAGGATCTGGCTGCCGCCGGAGAGGAGAGCTTCCTTTCGGCGGATGTTTTGGAAGAGGCAGACCTTGGAGATGCTGACGGACAGTCCCCCCGGATGGAGGACCGCCTGCAGATGGAGAGTCAGACGGCGGGGGCGGGCGCTGCGGAAGAGGCCAGCCCGGAGGATGGCCTGCTGATGGATGAGGATGCGCCGGACGGCAGTCAGCCGGGGAGTGTGTCAGAGGATCAGCCGGGGAGTGCGTCAGATGGTCAGATCGGGGGCATATCAGATGGCCAGGATGGAGAGGGACTGCTGCAGGAGACCGGGGCTGTTTCCGGGAATTTGGCGCAGGATGCGGAGGGTATTCTGGAGGATCCGGATGAGGAGGAGCTGCAGGAGTTTTCTTTTACGGAGACAGTGGAGCTGGAGGACCCGTTCGTGGCATCCGGACAAGGCTCTTCTGTGGGCATTCGCAGGTTCCGGCTGGCAGCGCAGTACAACGGCTGTTTTGGAAATCAGCTTTCCGGTTCTGCGCGGACGTTTTATGACGCCCGGGTGAAATATTATGTCACGGACCGGAAGATCGGTCAGATGGTATTGGATTATACCAGCAGTACCAGCCCCTACACCTTCGCTGCGGAGCTTACAGAGGACGGAACAGGGATTAATAAAGACACAGAGGAATACAGTGCGCTCATGCAGCAGGTAATGTTTGACCTGCAGTCCTCTCTGGACGCGTTTGTCTATGATCATCCGGAAATTTTCTGGCTGAGAGGCGGGAGCGTCAGCTATAAGGTCAGCGCGGTGGGAAGTGCCGGCAAGGGATATGTGGGATACGTGTCGGAGCTGTGCTATGCTCCCACGGCGGCGTTCCCGGGGGCGGCTTCCCTGGTGGCACAGTATGATGCGGCAGTGTCCCGGGTGGTGAAGCAGATTCGTGCAGGGGCGGATAGGAACGGGGATGGAACCGTGGAGCAGCTGGAGCTGCTTATGGCGGCCCACGATTACCTGTGCCAGCGCTTCTATTATGATCATGACGCGTACGTCAATTATGAGTATACAGGGGATTACCGGATTTTCTGTTCTGCAGGGGCGTTTCTGGACAGTGTGGGAACCGGCGTGGTCTGTGAGGGCTATGCGAAGGCCTTTAAGGTGATCTGCGACCAGCTGGGGATTCCCTGCGTGCTGATCGGGGGAAGCGTCGTGCAGAGTACCGGGACGGAGGGCCACATGTGGAACGGCGTGCAGCTAAACGCGAAATGGTATCTGATGGATGTGACCTGGGATGACGACAGTGGGGCGATTTCCTATCAATATTTTATGGTGGGAAACAATCTGCCTGGAAGAACCAGCTCCGGAAATTTTGGCGGCGCTGAGCTTAGCACCATATTTGTCTATCCGCAGCTGGAGACGGAAGCTCTTGCCTACTGTGAGGGAATGAGGCATATGGCGGTGGCGGGGCAGGTGGTGGCGCCCACCTGCACTGCGCAGGGGTATACCATATATACCTGCGGCAGGTGCGGCTATTCGTATAGAGGAAACGAAAAGGCGGCGCTGGGCCATGCCTACAGCAGAGGAGTCTGTACCCGCTGCAAGGCAACAGAGTCCACTCACAGCTACAGCAACGGCATCTGTGTCCGCTGCGGCATCGGAAACAGCATAACAAGCGCCGTTGTCTCCGCCATATCCAGCCAAGCTTATGGAGCCAAGGCCCTTACCCCGGCAGTAACGGTGAAGTTTGGCACGAATGTGCTGAAGAATGGCACGGATTACACGGTGACTTACAAAAATAATACAAAGCTGGGCACTGCCTCCGCGACGGTAACCGGAATTGGAATTTACAGGGGCACGGTCACAAAGACCTTTCAGATTGTGCGCAAATCCGTTTCCAAGCTGACGATTTCGGCCATTAAGGACCGCACTTATACGGGCAAGACACAGAAGCCGTCGGTGACGGTCAGGAACAACGGCGTGAAGCTGACAAAGAACAGGGATTACACCGTCAGCTATTCAAAGAATAAGAGTATCGGCCAGGCGGTAATTACCATCAAGGGTAAGGGGAATTATACGGGAACAAAGAAGATATACTTTACTATTGTCCCCAAAACGCCGACTCTGTCCAAGGTGAAATCCTCTTCCAGGGGCAAGCTGACCGCATCCTGGAAAAGAGTGTCCGGAGTCAGCGGATACCAGATTCAGTATTCTTTAAAAAGTAATTTCAGCAGTGTAAAGTCTGTCACGGCGGGCTCCTCGGCTTCGTCAAAGACGATCAGCAAGCTGGCGAAGGGCAAGGTGTATTATGTGCGGGTGCGCAGCTACAAAAAGGTAAGCGGCAAGAAATATTACAGCGCCTGGAGTAAGGCGAAAAAGGTGACTGTGAAGAAAAAATAGAAAGATACAAAGGGGGTATTTGGGCATGAGGAAGGTTTCCAATGTGTTAACAGGGGTTTTGGCGGCGGCAGTGTGTGTCTTTATTTCGCTGATGGCCGTGGAGTCGGATGTCTATACCATGATCTATAATCTGGTATTTCTGGGGATTATGCTGGTGATTATTTTCTGCGCCTGGATCTTTGGGTTCCGGCGGATGCATCAGACGGTCAGAGGGATGGAGCAGGCGTCAGGCAAGCTGGTGGAGATCTACAAAAATAAGGGCGGTATTTCCGAGATCACAGTACCGGGTTCACAGATTTTCGGGGTGGAATATCTGGACCACAAGTATCAGGAGTATCTGGCATATCTGAGAAAAACCAACAGCCCCTGCGATATCGGGGATTATATCGGTGAATATGAGATCAATAATTACATCCACCGGAAGCTGGTGGAGATGGTGCCGGACATTCTGACCAGTTTGGGTATCCTGGGAACCTTCGTGGGCCTGGTATGGGGACTTCGCGGTTTTGATCCACAGACCTACGAGGCCATGACTTCTTCCGTGTCCTCCCTGGTAAATGGTATCAAGGTGGCGTTTATTACCTCTATTTACGGTATTGTCCTGTCCATGGCCTTCGGGTACTGGCTGCGGGGCGCGCTGTCTGAGGTGTCTGAGAGCCTGGACAATTTTCTGGATAAATATTATCTCTGCGCGGTTCCGCCCACGGATGCCACAGCCATGAATCATGTGCTGTCCAACCAGAGGGAACAGACTAAGGTGATGAAAAGCATGGCGGCGGAGCTGGCGGAGCAGGTGGCGGCCAGCTTTGAGGAGCATGTGGGGCCTGCCATGGACCATATGAACCAGACCATGGAGAGCTTCACGGAGGTGGTTACCTTAAATCAGGAGCAGCTTTTGGAGAACATTACCAGGCGTGTCATGGACAGCATGAAGCGGGAGATGATGTCGGAGTTTACGGAGATGCGGACGTTGTTAAAGGCTTCTAACTCCGCCCAGAAGGATTATCTGCAGTTTATGTCGGAGGCCCAGGGACGGTTCCAGAAGGATTTCCTGGCAGGGGAGAAGGAACTGGCACGGGTGATGCAAGCCACCAGCGTCAGCCAGGAGGAATGTATGCGGGTGACCAGCGCCAGCCAGGAGGAGTGTCTGAAGGCAATGCGGACCCAGCAGGAAAATCTGCGGGAATTTGTGGACTATATGGCTCAGGTAATGGAAAAAATGGTGGTGCTTAATGAGATGAGCAACCGCACGCTGGATCAGGTGACGAGGCAGTTAAAGGAGGTTTCGGCGCCGGAGAATCCGGAGCTGGGCGAGCTGATGGAAAAAATGGACCGGCTGGTTACGCTGATGGAAAAGCAGCAAAAACAGCTGTCTCAGAACGGAAAAAAGGGTCTTTTTCGTTCCGGAAAGTAGGAGGTGGTTTGGATGAAACAGGTGAACCGCAGAAAAATGCGGGATACGTCCAGTCACAATGTCTGGCGTTCCTACTCTGATATGATGTCCGGGCTGCTGCTGCTTTTCGTGCTGATTATGGCCGTGTGCCTGATGCAGGCGCAGAAAAATTATACGGAGAAGCTGGCGGAGCAGGCCAAGCAGTTACAGACGCAAAATGCGCTGGACGCCAGCCAGAGCCAGATCGATGAGCAGGCCAGCCAGCTGGCCACCCAGCAGAGTACCCTGGATGAACAGGCGGCGGCGCTGGAGGCTCTGCAAAGCACCCTGTCGGCCCAGGCTGCGGAGCTGGAGACGAAGGAAAAGGATCTTCTGACCAGCCAGCAGAAGCTGGACGAGCAAAACAGCCTGCTGCTTCAGCAGGAGGCGGCGCTGACAGCCAGTCAGCAGAAGCTGGACGAGCAGACCACGCTGATGACCCAGCAGCAGGAGAAGATTGACCAGATTATCGGTGTGAAGGCGGATCTGATTGCCTCCCTGAATGATGAATTTAAGGCTAACCAGATCAATGTGGAGATTGATTACCAGACCGGCGCGATTGTACTGGATTCCAGTGTGCTCTTCGACTACAATGAGAGCGTTCTGACAGAGGCGGGCGCTTCGATTTTAGCTCAGATTTTGCCGGTGTACTGCAAGGTGCTGCTCAGCCAGGAGTATGAACCTTACCTGGCAGAGGTAATCATTGATGGATATACGGATACCACCGGAAACTATATTACGAATCTGGACCTGTCCCAGCGCAGGGCCTTTGCGGTGGCGGAGTATCTGATTAATATGAAGGACTCTTTTCTGTCCGGCGCGGAGAGTGAGATTCTCACGGAGAAGCTGACGGCCAATGGCCGCTCCATGAGCAATCCAATTCTGGACGAAAACGGAAATGTGGATATGGACGCTTCCCGCCGTGTGGAAGTGAAATTCCGGCTGAAGGATGAGGAGATGATGGCAGAGCTGCAGAACATTATCGAGGAGACAAAGCTGGAGGAATAATAAATGTCGAAATTTATACATTTGTCTGACCTCCATATTGGAAAACGGGTGAATGAGTTTCCCATGCTGGAGGATCAGCGTTATATTCTGGAGCAGATTTTGGCTTTGGCTGACAGAGAAAAGGTGGATGGGGTATGGATTGCCGGTGATATTTATGATAAGGCGGTTCCCTCCGCAGAGGCGGTACAGCTGTTCGATGATTTTCTGACCGGACTGGTGAAGCGGGGGCTGCAGTGTTTTATTATCAGCGGCAATCATGATTCTGCGGAACGTATCGCCTTCGGAAGCCGGCTGATGAACCGCAGCGGCGTGTACCTGTCTCCGGTTTTCGGGGGAGATGTCCGGGTGGTGGAGCTGGAGGATGCTTATGGGCCGTTTCGCATTTATCTTCTTCCTTTCCTGAAGCCGGCTCATGTAAGGCAGGCTTATCCGGAGGCGCAGATAGAAAGCAGCCAGGAGGCAATCGCCCTGGTGATGGACCGGATATACGGGCGAGGGGAATGGGAGGCCGCGGCGGAGGTGGAAACTGACGGCGGCCGGCCCGGGCAGGCTCCCGTGGGTGGAGCGGATATGCTTCCCTGGGACCCGGCCTGCCGCAATGTGATTTTAGCGCATCAGTTTCTCACAGGCGCGGCCCGGTGTGAATCGGAGGAGCTGTCCGTGGGCGGTCTGGATCAGATTTCGGCGGAGCTGTTCCGGGATTTTGATTATGTGGCGCTGGGGCATCTCCACACGCCGCAGACGGTGGGGGAGAACCATATCCGCTATTGCGGCACTCCCCTGAAATACTCTTTTTCTGAGGCGAAGGATGAAAAGTCTGTCACGGTGGTGGAATTGAAGGCGAAGGGGGAGACAGCCTGGTATACGGTTCCATTGAAGCCCAGGCGGGACCTGCGGGAAATCCGGGGTACCTATATGGAGCTGACGGCATTGGAAAATTATAAAGGGACGGCGGTGGAGGATTATCTGCACATTACTCTTACGGACGAGGAGGATGTGCCGGATGCTCTGGGCAAGCTGCGGAGTATTTATCCCAATATTATGAAGCTGGACTATGACAACCTGCGGACAAGAAGCAGCCGGAGCATTGCGGCTGCGGAGGAATTGGAGCAGAAGCGTCCCCTGGAGCTTTTCGAGGAGCTGTACCGGCTGCAGAACAACCAGGAGATGAGTTTGGAGCAGCGGAAATTCGCGGAGAAAATGATTGAGAAAATCTGGAGCGGACAGGAGAGCGGCTGAAGAGGAAAACAGACCGGAAGTATGCACAGGAAATGATAGTAAAACGACTGGGAAGCATCAGGAGCGGAAATTATGAGACCATGTAAATTAACCATATCCGCCTTCGGTCCCTATGCGGGCCTGACGGAACTGAATATGGACAGGCTGGGAAGCAGCGGGCTGTACCTGATTACCGGGGATACGGGAGCGGGGAAAACCACGATTTTTGACGCGATTACCTTTGCCCTGTACGGGGAGGCCAGCGGAAACAGCCGGGAGCCGGAGATGCTGCGGAGCATGTATGCCCAGCCGCAGACCCCTACCTATGTGGAGATGGAGTTTCTCTATCGGGGGGAGGTTTATAAGGTCCGGAGAAGTCCGGAATATCTGCGGCCCAAGGACAGGGGGGAGGGGCTGACAAAGCAGCGGGCGGAAGCGGTGCTCACCTTTCCTGACGGCCACCCCCCCATCACGAAGTCCAGGGATGTGACCCGGGCAGTGGAGGAGCTGCTGGGGTTGGATAAGCAGCAGTTTACTCAGGTGGCCATGATTGCCCAGGGAGAGTTTTTGAAGCTGCTGCTGGCGAAAACGGAGGAGCGGGGCAGGATTTTCCGGGAGATTTTTCACACCAGGCCCTATCAGGTTCTGCAGGAACAGCTGAAGGGCGCCTCCGGCAGCCTGCGCCTGGAGTATGAGGAGGTAAGCCGCAGCATCCGGCAGTATGTGCAGGGCATCCGCTGCGGGGAGAACAGTCCGTTTCGCGCCAGGCTGGAGAAGGCAGGCGGGAAAAACCAGGAGGTATCCCTTGGGGAGACGCTGGAAATACTAAGGGAGATATTGAAGGAGGATGAGGCGGCTGCCAAAGAAGCGGAGCAGGAGCTGAGTCTGCTGGAGCGGCAGCTGGAGGAAGTGAACCGGGAGCTGGGGAAGGCCCAGGCTATAGCCAGATCCTGGGCGAGCCTGGCCGAGCAGGAGGCCCGGCTGGCGCTGTGGGAGCCGAAATATGAGCAGGCGAAGGCGGAATGGGAGCGGCAGCAGGAGCAGAAACCGGTGCTGGCTAAGCTGACGCTGCGGATTCACGAGGAACAGCTGGGGCTGAAAAAATATGATGAGGTCCAGGAGCAAAGGGATCAGCTGCGGCGCCTGGAAAAGGAATACCATAAGAAGAGCGGACTGGCGGAGGAAAAGCAGAGGGAGGCACTGGCACTGGAGGAGCGTATTGCCGCCAGGAAGGAGGAGATTTCCGGACTCCAGGATGCGGATCAGGGATATCTGGAGCTGCACCAGCAAGGGGAGCAGGCAAAGCAGCGGGGCAAACAGCTGCAGGAGCTGAAGGCACAGCAGGGAATCTTTGAGCAGACTGCGGAAAAATTGAAACGGCTTCAGCAAAAGTACCGGCAGCAGGCGGAGCGGACAGAGCGGATGCGCAGCTCCTATGGGCAGAAGGAGCGGGCCTTCCTCGACGAGCAGGCCGGAATTTTGGCGGCAAACCTGGAGGAGGGGCAGCCCTGTCCTGTGTGCGGCTCCAGAACCCATCCGGCCCCTGCCGGGATGAGCCTGACAGTGGTTACCCGGGAGGAACTGAAGCAGGCCAGGGAGGCGCTCCAGCGGGAAGAGGAAGCGGCTGGCCAGTACAGCCTGCAGGCAGGTGAGTTAAAAGGAAAGACGGATTCACTGTGTCAGAATCTGGCGGAGCGTATGGAAGCGCTTCTTGGGACAGCGGCAAAGAGGAAGCAGGAGGAAAGCCTGTATGGAACGAAAGAGTCGTTGGAACAGTTTTTCCGGGACAGGGCTGTGCTTCTGGAGGAGGAGATTGCGGAAAATGCCCGGGAGCAGGCCGAGCTTTTTCGCACCTTACAGGAGATGGAAAGCCGGCGCCGGCGCAGGAAAACGCTGGAGGAGGAGCTGCCAAGGCTGGAGGCAAGGCGGCAGAGCGTGCGCCAGGAAACAGAGGATATTCGCCGGGAGCAGGCGATTCTTACCGAGCGGTCCCGGGCTTTGCGGGAGCAGATAGAGAAAGGAACGGCGGCGTTAAAATATGAAAGCAGGGAAATCGCAGAAAACGTTATTCGAAAGCTTACGGATCAAAAGGCAGAGATGGAACAAACGGCTCAAAAAGTACAGGAGGCGCTGGAGCTGGGCCAAAGGGCTGTGGAGAATGGCCGGTCGGCTGTTAAAGTTCTGAAGGAGCAGCTGCAGATGGAGAAGGAGCCGGACGGGGAATCGCTGCATGGCCGGCAGGAGGGCCTGCTTGCAAAAAAGCGGGAGCTTACGGGGCGTAAAACCGGACTGGATACCCGCATCAGCGGCAATCAGCAGATTTTGTCCAGCATAAAGAAACAGCAGGACGCCATGGAACGGGTGGAACAGCGCTGGGTCTGGATGCGGGCCCTCTCCAACACCGCCAATGGTAATGTGCCCGGAAAAGACAAGATCATGCTGGAAACCTACATCCAGATGACCTACTTCGACCGGACACTGCGCCGGGCAAACCTGCGCCTTATGACGATGACGGGAGGCCAGTATGAGCTGATCCGAAGGCTGGAGGCAGCCAACCAGAAGAGCCAAAGCGGTCTGGAGCTGGATGTCATCGATCATTATAATGGGACGAAGCGCAGCGTACAGACGCTCTCCGGCGGGGAGGCCTTTCAGGCGTCCCTGGCGCTGGCCCTGGGACTGTCCGATGAGATTCAGGCATCTGCCGGGGGCATTCAGCTGGATACCATGTTTGTGGACGAGGGCTTTGGGGCCCTGGACGAGGAAGCCTTAAGCCAGGCGCTGCGGGCTCTGGGAGACCTGACAGAGGGAAACCGTCTGGTGGGGATTATCTCCCATGTGGGAGAACTGAAGCAGAGAATCGACCGGCAGATCGTGGTTACAAAGGAGCGGACCGGAGGAAGCCGGGTGCGGCTGGAAACCTAAGAAGTGCGGCTAAGCGATTATTTTGAGAGGGCTGTTCGTGTTTTGTTAATTACCCGGACGCAGGAAGAGGCGGGCGTGCAGGGCCACAAGCATCTGGAAAATAACTCCGG
>CAMNQN010000136.1 GCA_946549155.1 uncultured Lachnospiraceae bacterium
TTCAGGTGCAATTCTGCACCTGAACACCTCGCGGAACAGTGGTACCTGAACAGTATCCTTTGCAGTACAATAACATGCGTTCTTCCACATATGGATTACGGTCAGCCAGCCGCAAAGGGTGCGAAGCTACAGTTCAATCTCGATCCTGCGCCCGGAATGCTGGTACTGGTAATAGCGCACCCCCGCCGCATTCAGCATCCGTTTGGAGGCCAGCACCGATACGGAATCCGGATATTTATTGATATCATAGATCACCGTCCTGATACCGGACTGGATAATTGCCTTGGCACACTCATTGCAGGGGAACATGGAAACATAGAGCTTGGCTCCCTCCAGGCTGCCGCCCCGGTAGTTTAAAATCGCGTTCAGCTCACTGTGCACCACATAGACGTACTTTGTATCCATCGCTTCCCCATCCCGGCCCCAGGGAAACTCGTCATCAGAGCACGCCCTGGGGAACCCGTTATAACCCATGGAGAGAATCTTATTGTCCGGACTCACGATACAGGCGCCCACCTGAGAATTAGGATCCTTGGAACGCATCCCGGACAGCTTCGCCACGCCCATAAAATACTCATCCCAGGAAATATAGTTCTCTCTCTTGTCCCTCATACCGTGTTCCCCCTTCTCCCTGTTTATTTCGTACCGAATATACGATCACCCGCGTCACCCAGACCGGGGACAATATAGCCGTGGTCATTGAGATGGTCATCCAGCGCCGCAATATAGATATCCACATCCGGATGAACCTCCTGCATCCGCTTCACGCCCTCCGGCGCGGCAATGATGCACATAAAGCGGATATTTTTACAGCCCTTATCCTTCAGCATCTTGATCGCTGCCACAGAAGAGCCGCCGGTGGCCAGCATGGGATCCACCACAAATACCTCCCGCTCGGCACAATCCGCCGGAAGCTTACAGTAATACTCCACCGGCTCCAGGGTGGCCGGATCACGGTACAGGCCAATATGCCCCACCTTTGCCGCCGGAATCATATCCAGCATACCATCCACCATTCCCAGCCCGGCCCGCAGGATCGGTACCACCGCCAGCTTCTTTCCGCTCAGCTCCTTTACGGTAGTCTTACAGATAGGCGTCTCAATCTCCACATCCACCAGCTTCAGATTCCGGGTGGCCTCAAAACACATCAGCTTCGCAATCTCGCTGATAATCGTTCGGAAGTCCTTAGAACCTACCTCTTTTCTGCGAATCATACCTACCTTATGCTGAATCAGCGGATGATCCAATACCGTTACTTTTGACATTACTGTTTCCTCCTTTTGTGAATGTATATATACAAATAAATATAAACCTGCAGAATTACTTATTATCTGCCCCTTCCTGCGCTACGCCAGGAGCTCCTCTTCGTTCAGCACAATCACCAGTTTATTAATCAGCTCCTTCAGCTGTTCAAAACACCTTCCGTAATCGGCCAGATCGCCGCCGTAGGGATCCTTCACCTCTTCGGCCTCACTGATATACTCCGTCAGGACATACAGATTTTTGACCCCTTCATAATCCAGCAGAATCTTCTCTTTCTGCGCATGATCCATGGTGAGGATCAGCGTCCGCTCGTCAAAGTCCTCCCATATCAAAGGTTCGCTGGTGTGATTCTTCATGGACAGGCCGTTTCCGGCCAGAATCGCCTCCGCCTTGGGATTAATCGGCTCCGGAAAAAGAACCACCAGGCCCTTGGAATCAATCAGGATATCCTCCAGAAGATATTTACTTTGTAAAATTGCCTCCGCCATAGGACTGGTAGACGTATCGCTTCCGCTTACAAAAATAAGCTTATCATACTTTTTCAAACTAACTGCTCCTTTTACCGGACTATCCGTTTTTTCACTCCGCGTGAAGAATTTGATGCCCTGCCGCCTTGATCAGCCGGTTCATAATAGCCTGGCCCATCTGTGGCGTCTCGAATGCCTCGGAGTAAATCTTCGACACCTCCAGCTCGTCAAACTCCCGCAAAATACTATATAAATGTGCGGCGATGGTGATCTCCTCCGACCGTGTGCCCACCGATTTCACAATACCCCTGGAATAAAACGCCGCCGACTCATCCGTGGCAATAATGCCTGCCTGGCGGCCCTTCGCAGACTCCTGCGCTACCAGTTCATTAATCTTCCTCCGGACCGCCTCCGCCTCGCCCTCCACGATGGTCAGACTGGCCCTGGGGGCATAATGGCGGTATTTCATCCCCGGCGCTTTTGGGCGAAGGTTCGGATCATCCTTTAACAGCGCCTCATCCAGATGCACCGGCCCTATTATTTTCCCCAGCATCTCTTCATTTATATACCCCGGCCGCAAAATCACCGGATTTTTCTCTGTCAGATCCACGATGGTGGACTCCAGGCCGATGCCTACGCTGCCTCCGTCAATAATCGCGTCAATTTTCCCATCCATGTCATCCGCCACATGGGAGGCTTTTGTGGGACTGGGCCTGCCGGAGGTGTTGGCGCTGGGCGCCGCAATATAGCCGCCGCCTGCCCGAATCAGCGCCAGTGCCACGGGATGATCCGGCATCCGCACCGCCACCGTATCCAATCCTCCGGTGGTACCGTAGGGCACCGCATCCTTCTTCCTGAAAATCATGGTCAGCGGCCCTGGCCAGAAGGCTTTCGCCAGCTTCATGGCAGCCTCCGGAATCTCCTCCGCAATGGCCTCCAGCGCAGAAAAATCCGCGATATGAACAATCAGCGGATTATCGGAGGGCCGTCCCTTGGCGGCGTAGATTTTCGCCGCCGCTTCCGCGTCCAGCGCGTTCGCCCCCAAACCATATACCGTCTCCGTGGGGAACGCCACCAGGCCGCCTTTCCTTATGATCTCCCCGGCCTGAAGCATCGCCGCCTCATCCACACCCGAAGTCATGTTCCACATGATCGTCTCCATATGTATTGTCGCCTCTCCTTTTCGCCCGCGCCTGCGGACATACGATTTTCCATTCTGGCTCTGCCCTTTCCGTACATTATACCACCATCCACTCATTCTGAAAACCTTTTTTTAGGAGGGACATATTCGTGTTTTGTTAATAGCAGGACGCAAAAAACATTGCCACTCAAACAGTAATATTTTTAGGAAATAATTTCCCCGGTTTTCCTTATTCTGTGGTATACTGATGACAGTGCAAAAAAGGAAGGCAAACACAGCCCATGGACGGACTGCCTTCCGACGGACTGCCCCTCCCGCAGGGCAGGGGCCATACCCAGAAAGAGGAGGTTACATCTATGGAACTGGAAGAAATGAACGTAACAGAAACGGAAGAAAAAGCGGCGGAAACCGCAGTGCCCGAAGCAGCCGATATCGCAGCGGCAGAAGCTCCGGCGCCGGAGGGCAGCGCGGAAGCTGAGAAAGCTGTTCCCGCTGCGGCGGCAACGGCCGACGAAGCTGCTCCCGCTGAATCCATGGCCGACTACGCTCAGGAGCTGGAGGCTTCTTTCAAAAAGATTTATGAGGGAGATATTCTCACCGGCACGGTAATCGGCATCTCCGAGACAGAGATTACCCTGGACTTTGGTTACTACACCGACGGCATTATCCGCCTGGAGGATGCCAGTGACGATCCCGCCTTCTCCATCAAAAACAGCATCGAGATGGGGCAGACCCTCTCCGCCACCGTGATCAAGCGGGACGACGGCGCGGGACACATCCTGCTGTCTATGAAGGAAGCAGCCGCGGTACTGGCCTGGGATAAGCTGAAGGAATTAAAGGACAGCCAGCAGAATGTCACCGTAAAGATCACCGGTGTGACCCGCAGCGGCGTTGTAGCTTATCTGGAAGGGATCCGGGGCTTCATCCCCGCCTCCAAGCTGGCGTTAAACTATGTGGAGGAGGACGACCTGCAGAATTATCTGAATAAGGAGCTGGAAGTGCGCGTCATCACTGCGGAGGAAGAGGGAAAACGTCTGGTTATGTCCGCCAGGGACATCCTGCGGGAAGCCGCTGATGCAGAGCGGGCCAGGAAGATCTCCAATGTGGAAATCGGCCTGGTGACAGAAGGGATCGTGGAGACCATCAAGGACTACGGAGCATTTGTAAACCTGGGCGGCGGCCTCTCCGGCCTGCTGCATGTATCCCAGATCAGCCAGCAGAGAATCAAGCATCCCGGTGCAGTGCTGAAAGAGGGACAGAAGGTAAAGGTAAAGATCATCGGCGTAAAGGACGGCAAAATCAGCCTGAGCATGAAAGCGCTGGAGGACGTGACTGCAAAGGAAATCGAGGAGGAGGTTTTCGAGCTTCCGAAATCAGAAGCAGCCACCACATCCTTAGGCTCCCTGTTTGCCAAGATTAAGCTGTAAGGGAAACGCTGAATTCATCAGCAGCTCCCAAGCTGTCGCCCAGCCTGATACCAGAGCAATACAAAAAAAGACCACACCGCAGGAATATTTGCCTCTTCGGTGTGGTCTTACTTTTTCTCTTTGCTGATCCTATTTCTCCTGAATCTCCAGAATTCCTACAGGACATGCCTTCGCGCAGATACCGCAGGCGATACACTTCGTGGTCACCGGTGAGCTCTCCACCTTTACCATCACCTTCATGGGGCAGACTTCCACGCACTCGCCGCAGCCATTACACAGCTTCTTGTCGATCATATACACGCCCTTGGCGTTCTGCTTGATGGCGCCCTGCTTACAGGTACGGGCACACTTTCCACACTGGATGCAGGTGTTGGGTTTCGGCTCCCCATCTTTTCCCGCCACGATCTGGATGCAGGATTTCGCCGGATCGAACTCTTTGTAAAATGCGTTGGAGCAGGCGTCCACGCACGCCAGGCATGCCATACAGCCCTTCTTATCAGTTACCACAAGTTTTTTCATAGATTTATCCTCCGTTTATGCCATTTTAAGGCGGGACCCATACGTCGTTCTGTCCGGGGCCCCGCCCTTTGTGAATAGTATAACATTCCGGAGAATTTCAGTCAATCATTTCACGCCTTATGCTTTCCCGTAATAGAGAAAATTACCCACTCCGCAATATTGGTGGCGTGATCCCCGATCCGTTCAAAATATTTGGCCGCCATCAAAAGATCCGCGGCCTGCTCGCCATTATCCGCATTCTGGTGAATCAGGGCAATCAGCTCGGTTTTCACCTGCACAAACAGGTCATCCACAATATCATCGTGCTCAATCACCTGCTTTGCCTGCTCCAGATTTTTGTTTACATAAGCCTCCAGGCTGCTGATCAGCATCACCATGGTCTCCTTCGCCATCTGCTCGATATGCTCCAGACGCTTCATGTAGGGTTTCCCCGCCATCACCAGGGTAAGCTCCGACAGATCCACCGCGTGATCCCCGATTCGCTCCATATCTGTGATCATTTTCAGCGCCGCGGAGATTACCCGCAGGTCTCTGGCCACCGGCTGCTGCTGCAGTAAAAGCCGAAGGCAAAGATTCTCAATGGTTTTCTCCTGATGATCGATTTCCTTGTCGCTGTCCATGGCAATCCGGGCTTTTTTCACATCCTGATGGATCAAAGCGTCCACCGCCATCTCAATGGCCTGCTCGATCATACCGCCCATGGAAATAATCTCTTTATTCAACTGCGCCAGCTGTTCGTCAAACCGATTCCGCATATCAACCAAACCTCCCTGTGATATAATCCTCTGTTCTCTTGTCCTTTGGCATGGAGAACAGTTCCTCCGTATCCCCGGTCTCGATCACCTCTCCCAGAAGGAAGAACACGGTCCGGTCGGAGATACGCACCGCCTGCTGCATATTGTGGGTCACCATAATAATCGTGTAATTCTTCCGCAGCTCCATGGCCAGATCCTCAATCTTTGAGGTGGAGATGGGATCCAGCGCCGAAGTAGGCTCATCCATCAAAAGCACCTCCGGCTGCACTGCCAGCGCTCTGGCAATGCAAAGCCTCTGCTGCTGTCCTCCGGATAACCCCAGCGCGCTCTTCTTTAAGCGGTCCTTCACCTCATCCCAGATGGCGGCATCCCGCAGGGATTTCTCCACAATCTCATCGAGCTTCGCCCTGCCACGGATTCCGTGGGTCCTGGGACCGTAAGCAATATTGTCATACACGCTCATGGGAAAGGGGTTCGGCTTCTGAAAAACCATGCCCACCCGCTTTCTCAGCAGATTCACATCCACATCCCGGTAAATATCCTGATGATCCAGCAGTATCTTTCCCGTGATCCGGCATCCCTCCACCAGGTCATTCATGCGGTTTAAGGATTTTAACAGGGTAGATTTTCCGCAGCCGGAGGGGCCGATAAACGCTGTGATTTTCTTCTCCGGAATATCCATGGACACATTTTTCAGCGCATGAAAGCTTCCATAATATAACTCCACATTTTCAATGGTCATTTTATTCATATTGTTTTCCTCATATCCTGTCGTCAATTCCCGCTCTGCCGGCTCAGGATCCGGCAATCCGTCTCGCCAGCCTGGAAGAAATCAGGTTGATAAGAATCACCACAGCCAGCAGTACCACCGCCGTGGCGTAGGCCTGATTCACATGCAGCCCCTCATTGGAAAGGTTATACATATGCACTGCCAGCGTTCGGGCAGAGCCAAACACGCCGGAGGGCACCTTTGCCACGGAGCCCGCCGTGTAGATCAATGCTGCCGTCTCTCCCACGATTCGCCCTGTGGCCAGAATAATTCCGGAGAGGATTCCTGGCACCGCCGGGGGAAGCACGATACGAAATACGGTGCGCAGCTTTCCAGCGCCCAGTCCAAAGCTGCCCTCCCGGAAGGAATCCGGGACAGACAAAAGCGCCTCCTCCGTGGTTCTCAAAATCACCGGCAGGATCATGATAGAGAGGGTACAGGCGCCGGCCAGAAGGGAATACCCCCATTTCAGTGCCGACACAAAAAACAGCATGCCAAAGAGCCCGTATACAATGGAAGGAATACCGGTCAGCGTCTCCGCCGTCACCCGAATCACCTTCACCAGCCTGTTTCCCTTTTTCGCATATTCCACCAGATATACCGCGGACAGCACACCCAAAGGCACCGCCACCAGCAAGGACAGCAGCGTCATCAGCAGCGTATTTATCATAGCCGGAACCACCGAACAGTTATCGGAGGTGTACGTCCAGGAAAACAGCTCCGGCGTCAGATAGGGAACCCCGTTTACCAGGATATAGCCCACCAGGAAAATCAGCATGGCAGCGGTAACCAGAGCCGCCAGCCCCACCAGAAGAAATAAAAGCAGGGAGCCCGGCGTGCGCCGGTAGGATTTCAGCCGCTCCCTCCAGGTCTGATGATTTATGGCCTGCGCATTGCCGTGAAGCCCATTCAGCTTCACCTCTGCAGCGGTGTTTATATTTCCCTCCATAGCCTAGCTCCTTTCCCCGCGGGCCTTCAAAATTGAAAACAGCAGATTAATCATCAGAATAAAGGCAAAGAGCACAACGCCGGTGGCAATCAGCGCCTCCCGGTGCAGGTCTGTGGCGTATCCCATCTCCATGACAATATTTGCCGTAAGGGTTCTTACACCCTCCAGAATACTGTCCGGGATTCTGGGCTGATTGCCCGCCACCATAATCACCGCCATGGTCTCGCCGATGGCCCGGCCCACTCCCAGGATAACCCCCGCCATGATACCGGATTTTGCTGCCGGCAGCATGGCCGCAAACACGCTGCGTTCGTGGGTGGCCCCCAGCGCCAGAGAGCCCTCATAATAGCTTTCCGGAACCGCCCGGATAGCGGCCTCGGACACACTGATAATGGTGGGAAGGATCATCAATCCCAGCAAAAGGGACGTAGACAGGATACTCTGCCCCTTTCCTCCGAACACTTCTCTTACAAAGGGCACGATCACCACCACTCCAAAAAATCCGTATACCACGGAAGGGATACCCGCCAGCAGATCCACCATGGGTTTAAGGAACCGGTAAATTCCGGGAGGGCAGAACTTTGCCATAAACACCGCTGTCAGAAATCCAATGGGAACCCCCACCAAAATGGCCCCGGCCGTCACATAAATACTGCCCAGGATCATGGGGAAGATTCCGTAAATATTATTGCCAGGCTTCCATTTCGTCCCCAGGAGGAACTTCAGGGGCCCGATTTTCGCGATGGCGGGAATGCCGTTTCCAAACAGGAAAATGCAGATCAGCGCCACGGCCAGAATGGATACGCAGGCCGTCGCCAGAAAGACGGCCTGCATAATCCCTTCCTTATGTCTTCTCCAATACTCAACTGCTGCAATCATGAGCTCTTATCCTTCTTTAATTTTCACTCAGCTCTGCCCAGGTGGTCACTTCGCCGGTGTAAACTGCCAGTACCTGATCGGAAGATAAATCACTTGCAGGATTGTCATTGTTTACAATCACCGCGATGCCGTCATCCGCAATCTTCACTGCGGCAGCGCCCTGCTCCGTCTCAGTATCCTTCAGTTCTCGGGAAGCCATACCGATATTGTAGGTGCCGTCCAGGGTGGAGGAAACGCCGGTGCTGCTGTCGGTGGTCTGAATTTCGATCTCTGCGTTGGTATTGATTTCCTGATAAGCCTCCGCAAGCTTCTCCATTACAGGGGATACGGAGGAGGAACCGCCCACCACAATCTTTCCCTCAGACAGATCGGACTCAAAAGCCTCCTGGGTATCCAGCGCAATGTACCCATTCTCAGAAACCACAGCCTGGCCGTCGGCGCTGAGAATGTAGTTGATGAAATCCTGATCCACAGCAGTCAGGGTATCCTCCTTCACCACGATGTTGAAGGGCCTGACCACCTTATAGCTGCCGTCCTTTACCGTATCAACGGAAGGGGCCGCGCCATCGATGGACACCGCTTTCACCGTATCATTGAGGGAACCAAGGGAGATATATCCAATGGCGTACTCATCATTTGCCACGGAGGTCATCATGACGGAGGTACTGTTGGTGATCGCCGCTTCCTCTGTGGTCATATCCATCTTATTTCCATCCGCATCCTTCTGCTCGATGCCAAATAGCTCAATAAAAGCGCCTCTCGTGCCGGAGCCATCCTCTCTGGAAAATACGGAAATCTCCGCAGCCGTATCAAAATCTGCCGCGGAAGCGGTCATCACCGTACCGGCAGCACAGGCTGCTGTCAACGCGAAAGCCATCATTGCATTTGTCCTTTTTTTCATAATCTTAAACTCTCCTTTTTTATCCGCACGGTCCTTCCTGCAGCCGCCCATCCAAAGCGTCCCCGCCGTGCCTCTTCTTCTATTCCGTACCTCTTAAGTACACACCTACAATAAATCCGGCGCGTAAAATTCAAAACCATTCTTTTGTAAAATCTGCGCAAAGTTTTGGTGTAAATCCCCGGAGACAAAAAATGCTACTATGCCGACACCACTGTTCCGGTGTTAATGTTCTTCGTGTTTTGTTAAGTAAGAGGACGCAGGAAGAGGCGGGCGCACAGGGCCACAA
>CAMNQN010000137.1 GCA_946549155.1 uncultured Lachnospiraceae bacterium
CCCCCCCCCCCCCCCCCCCCCCCCCCCCCCCCCCCCCCCCTCTTCCTGCGTCCTCCTAATTAACAAAACACGAATAAGGCTACTACCCGAGGCTCCGCATCCAGATCTTTTTCCGGAACAACGCCAGGGAAATCCCCAGTCGGACGCACTCCTCCAGCGAAAGCAGAAAATAAACCCAGGGAATCGGCAGCCTCCATACAAAAGCCGCCAACAGCCCAAGAGGTACTCCAAACAGCCAGGTTCCGATAAAATCAATCACCATCACATATCTGGTTCTGCCGCCGCTGCGGATAATCCCGCCGCCCAGGATCATATTCTGTACCTTCACCGGTGCAATCACCGCGAAAGCCGCCAATATCCGGCAGGCCATACGCTTCACCTCCGGCTCCACCTGATAAATATCCACATAATAGTGCCCAAACACCAGCAAAAGCAATGACAGCAAGGCGGCGCCGCCCAGCCCGTATAGCATCAGCTTTTTGGATTCCTGATAAGCTTTTTCATATTCCCTGCTGCCCAGTGTTTTTCCAATCAGAATACCCGCCGCCTGGGCCACTCCGCTTAATGCCCCGATGGTCAACATCTGGACGGGCACCGTCAGCGTCATGGCGGCGCAGGCTGCCGTCCCCAGATTTCCGTAGATGGCTGTATATACATTTTCCCCCAGGCTCCAGAAAAATTCACAGAGAATCATGGGAGCAAGGATTCCCAGGAACTGGGCTCTTCTCCCGGCTGTGAAACGCCAGAGGAAGGGCAGCTTTCTTTTATGCTTCCGATTGTGCATGAAAAAGAAGAGAAGCGTCAGCCCGCAGGCTGCCATCTGGGAAACCACCGTGGCGATGGCAGCGCCCTTTACACCAAGTTCGGGGAAGCCCGCCTTTCCAAAAATCAGCAGATAATTCAGCCCCGTATTCATCACCGCACCCGCGATGCTGGCGTACAGAGGAAGCGCAGCTGCCTCCATGCAGCGCAAAAAGGCTGCTGCCAGGCTGCACACTGCCATGGGCAGATAAGAAAATGCGACAATCGTGAGATATCCCGCCGCAATGGCCCCGGTCTCACGATCCTTCGTGTAAAGCCCCATTATTTCCTCCGGAAACAGAATGCTCACCGCCATAAAAGTAAGAGCCAGCGCCCCCGCCAGCAGCAGATTGACAAAAAAGCTTCTGCTAACCTCCCGCTCCTGCCTTTGTCCCGCATACTGTGAAATCATGATACCGGCAGCCGCCGTCACTGCTCCCAGCAGCACTGTGTAAATGGAGGAAAATTTTCCTCCCAGCCCCACTCCCGCAATGCTTCCGCTTCCCAGCCTCCCAATCATCAGCTGGTCAATAACGCTGAAGGAGGACTGCAGAAGAGACTGCAAAGTCACCGGCAGGGCGATAGCCGCCGCCGTCCTGCCAAATTTATTCTGTGCCATCTTTCTTATCCCCCGTTTCTATACCCTCTCGCCATTTCCTTTTCTCTCCGCCCAGCGCACCTGCGCCTCCGCTGTCCTCTCCTGCCTGACCCCCGCCTGCTTCCATGATATTGCGTACGCTGTCCCGTTCTATCAGCCACACCGGCAGTTTCACCGTTTCCCGCGAATAGTCGCCCCTTTTCATATCCTGCAGAATCTCCACCGCCAGCCGGGCCCGCCGCGCCGGATCCTGCTTTACCGTGGTCAGCGCCGGAAAGACCATTTTGCACCAGGGACTGTCATCAAAGCCCACCACGGAAATATCCTCCGGTACCCGGATCCCCTGGCCCTGCAGAAAATGAATCATCTCTACGGCATAAAAGTCCGATACCGCAAAAACCGCTGTATGAGCCATGATCCTTGCAAATTTATCCCGGTAAAAATTCAGCCGAAGCTCCCTCGCCATGGGAAGCCGCAGAAAGTCCACCCCTTCTCCTTCCGGTTCCCCTTGTTCTGCCTGCTCCTTAACAGGCTCCTTTCCTTTTGCACCTCCCCATTTCCACCGTTTTTCCAGACCGACGCCCTCTGTCTGTGTATTTTCCACCGCTGCACGGCATCCCTCCACCCGGTCTCTGTCCATGCAGTCATAATTATCCGCCAGGCAGAGGATTCTTCTGTGCCCCATCCGCTTCAAATACGTCCCCACCTGATAACCGCCGTCATAATCATCGATCACCAGATTGCAGATTCTCTCCGCCTCCTGAAAATACCCGTCATACACCACAAAAGGAATATGCATGGACTCCCGCAGCTTCCGGTAATCCTGCTCACAGAATCCGATAAGCACCAGCCCCTCCATATTCCACATGGATGCAATGCGGACAATCTCATTCCAGTTCGCCGTCACCCGAATCATCATAAAAAAACCCGCCTCCTCCAATTCCCTGGACAAGGCATTCAGCGCAGACGCCACAAAAGGGTCCTCCAGCACACACCCCTCATACTTTTCATGATCATTGATGACAATTCCCACAATCTTCGAGCTGTTCTGAGCCAGCAGGATTCCTGCCATGTTCGGCACATACTGCCTTCTCTCCACCAGCTCCTGCACCCGCCGCACCGTCTCACCGGAAATCTTTCCCGTCTTTCCATGAAGCACATTAGAAACGGTAGCCGTGCTCAGCCCCAGCTCCTCTGCAAGATCCTTAATCCGGACTCTGTCTCCCTTCATCCTCACCGCACCCCCTCTTCCGTCACTCATTTTTCTCTATCATAACCAAAGCTTCGGGAATGCACAATAGGTTAAACGCGTAACCTATTCCAAAAAAAGGCCTTTGTTTTTGTCTAAAAAGCCGATATTTCTCAGATATACCCACATCCGCCCCGCCCGGGTGCTTCCTCTCCGGAAACATAGCGGGCCTGAAATTCCATATTGATTTCCCGGATTTCTTTTTTTCCGTCAATATAATCCTGGTACATTTCCGCCAGCCCGGCGCTGCATCCGTCACAGGTTCCCGAAATATTTCCCAGCGCCTCCTCCACAATTCGTTCTCTCTCTTCTCTGGTCGTATCTTTAATTAAATATCCTGCCATACCGTTTTCTTCCTTTCCTATGTATTAAAAATGCAGCTCCGCCCTTCGTCAAAGAAAATCCCTGATCTGGGACAAGCTTTCCACCACATAATCAGGCTGCAGTTCCCCCGTATTTCCGGTATGCTTCCGGTCAAAAAAACAGGTTTTCAGCCCATTGGCGATGCCTCCCGCCATATCTGAGGTCAGCGAATCCCCGATCATCAGGATTTCCCCGGGCAAAATCCCCGCCCTGCCCTGCTGCTGCCCGCCCGCGTTCAGTTCCCGCAGGCAGTGATTAAAAAATTCCCGAGAGGGCTTTGACGCCCCCACCTTCTCTGAAACAAACAAATGCCCGAAGTACCCCAGCATTCCCGCCAGTCTCAGGCGGTTCACCTGCTGCCTGTAGGGACCGTTGCTGGCAGCGCACAGTACATAGCGGCCCCTCAGGTAATCCAGAAGCTCCCGGGAGCCCTCCACCGGAATCGCACTGTGGCACAGACCTTCCCGGAAATAGGTTTCAAACCGGCAGCCGTCAAACTCAATTCCCAGCTCCCCGAAAACCGTATTCCACCGAATCTGCAGCAGTTCCTCAAAGGTCAGCGTCCCCCGCTCGATTCTCTCCCACATTTCATTGTTAATCTTCATAAACACCGAAAACATCCGCTCTTCATAGGGCCGCAGCTGATATTTTTCAAACCCCTGCCGCATACTTTCCCTCACATAAGCGTCAAAATCCAGCAGCGTATTGTCAATATCCAGAAAAACCGCTTTTATCATAGATCTTCCACTCCTTAATCTGCTCCAGGCGCTCCTTATACTGGCTCTCCCTGCCCTGATCCGTGGGCTGGTAATACTCCCGTCCCAGCAAAGAATCCGGCAGGCACTGCATATGGGTCAGCTTCTCCTTCGTATCGTGGGCGTACTGATAACCCTTGCCATAATTTAAGTCCCGCATCAATCCGGTCACTCCATTGCGGATCACCAGGGGCACCGGCTCCGCCAGCTGGCTCACCGCATCCTCCTTTGCCGCCTCATACGCTCTGTAGATGGCATTGGATTTGGGCGCCAGGGACAAATAAACCACCGCTTCTGTCAGGTGCACCGTGCACTCCGGCATCCCCAGGAAATGGCAGGCCTGATAAGCCGCCACAGCCATGGGAAGCGCCTGCGGATCCGCCAGCCCGATATCCTCGCTGGCAAACCGAATCACCCGGCGGGCCACATAGAGGGGATCCTCCCCCGCCTCCAGCATCCGTGCCAGCCAGTAAACCGCGGCATCCGGATCGGAATTTCGCATGGATTTGTGAAGAGCGGAAATCAGATTGTAGTGCTCCTCCCCCTTTTTGTCATAGAGCAGGGACTTTTTCGAAGTGCACTGCTCCACCGCCTCCCGGGTAACCGTTACGATCCCCGAGCTGTCCAGTTCCCCGTTTAACACCACCATTTCCAGCGTGGAAAGGGCGGACCTGGCATCCCCATTGGCAAAGGCCGCGATAAAGTCCAAAATATCCTCCTCCATGCGGATATCCTGACCGCCAAAACCCTTTGGGTCCTTCAGCGCCCGGGCCAGCAGGCCCTTTAACTCCTCCCGGGTCAGGGACTGCAGCACAAAAACCTTGCACCGGGAGAGCAGCGCGCTGTTGATCTCAAAGGAGGGATTCTCCGTGGTTGCACCGATCAATATGATGCTCCCCTTCTCCACAAAAGGCAGAAACGCGTCCTGCTGAGCCTTATTAAAACGATGAATCTCGTCCACAAAAACAATGGTGCGTTCCCCGCAGAAACGGTTCTGCTCCGCCTGCTGCATGACGGTCCGTATCTCCTTGATGCCGCTGGTCACAGCGGAAAAATCAATGAAAGCCGAATGGGTCCGGTTGGCGATGATTCTGGCCAGTGTGGTCTTCCCCACGCCTGGCGGCCCCCAGAAAATCATGGAAGAAATCTGATCACTCTCAATCAGACGGCGCAGCACCTTTCCCGGACCTAAAAGATGACTCTGCCCCACATATTCCTCCAAGGTTCCGGGCCGGAGCCTGGCCGCCAAAGGCTCCGGCACCTGGTTTTCAAATAAAGACATCTGCTGCATACTGCTCTCCTTCATACACCGCGCTGTTACTGCCCTCTCTTTAAGCACCTCTTCGCAAGCCTCACAATCAGGAAAATCACCAGCACCGCCAGCAGAATAACTGCCAGCGCTGCCCCCACAATCAAAAAGAAAAACTTATTCGGGTGTTTCAGCAAATCAACAATATTCCTGCTCTCCTCCACCACTTTTCTGCCCTCCAAAGCATCATATTTCGCCGGCACATTTCCAACGCCGTCTCCATCCGTATCCTCGAAGGATTCCATATACCGGGCTATAGCCACCCAGGCCTTCAGTTCCTGGTCACCGTCCATGATAATGGCATCCGCAAAATCAGTAACAGGCGTCCCGTCCGCATGCTTGGGCACGATGGACAAAAGCCCGTAAGACAAATCCGTCACACTGCCAAGCATCTGGGAGGTATAGTAATCGGTAACTACCCGGTAAAGCCTGTCATCCTCCAGCTCCACCCTCTGCTCTTCCCCGTCGCAGAGCCATACGTCCGTCACCTTATTTAAAATCATGCGGTGCGGATTATAGCTCCAATACAATCCGTCCGTGTACAGCCGGGCCGTAGTCATAAAGTCCGAGACGCTGGCATCGACCTCCGCCGCCGTTTTCAGTTCCTTCCCCGTCAGGTACACGCTGATCAGCGGATAGCCGGGAATCCCATCCTCCCCAATTCCCAGGGAAAAAGACTGAAACACATCCTCCACCGTAATCTCTCCCAGAGCGTAAGTGTCGCGAATCGTTCCGGAGGGCACCACCGTCACATCCACCGGCGGCTCCCCTGCCGTAAGCTGCTCCACCCCATAGGTGTAGGCATCCGCCATAATACTTCCCAGGTTAATCTCTGTGTGCCGCTTTGCAGTGTCTGAAATCGCTGCAAAGGTAATTTCATTGGTGCAAAGCACCTGATCCCTGGTGTAGCCGTACTGCTTCAGATATTTGCTGTCCACCTGCGCCATCAGGCCGTCCACCTTCTCCTGGGTTACTCCATCCTCCGCAACAGAAGCTTCCACCGGAAGCAATTCATAGGAATCCATATTCCATCTGCCGTTCTCCTTCCTGGACATGGAAAGACTGCCCAGGTATTTCCCATATTCCGCTGCGGAAACAATATACGTATCCCCATGCACAATGGGCTCCTCCAGCTTCGTGTGGGTGTGGCCGCTGATAATCAGATCCAGCTGAGGCACCTCCTTAGCCAGGATCTCGTCCTCCGACTTTGCTTCCTCCTCATTGGTTCCGCTGTGGGAAACACAGACAATCATGTCCGCCTCCTCCTGCCTCTGAATCTTTTTCACCGTCTCCCGCACCGCATCCACGGTACTTTTAAATTCCAGCACGCAGGTGGGGGCGCAGGCCAGACTGTCCTCCCCGAAAACCCCCGTCACCGCGATTTTTACCCCGGCTTTCTCCGTGACAATATAGTCCCTCACACCGAATCTCTCAAAGGCATCATAGAGCAGCTGCTGGTCCTCCGTCAGGCCCGCCGCCTGCATTCCTTCCCAATCCACGTTGCAGACCACCATGGCCGGAAGGGGATCGCCGCTGGCTAACGCTCCATCCAGCATATTCGCCAGACCACTGGAACGGTAATCAAATTCGTGATTGCCAAGCGTCGTCGCATCAAAGCCCAGCTCTCCCAGCATCCGAAGCTCAGCGGCCTCCTCCTCGAAAACCACCTGAATCAGCGTACCCATGGAGAAATCACCCGCATCCAGCAGAAGCAGCTCCGGACTTTCCTCCTTCTTCTCATTGATCAGCGTCTTAATCCGTGAAAATCCTCCCAACAGTCTGGACTCCCCGTCCTCCACCGTCTCGAATTCATTCAGGTGGGAATGGGTATCATGAAGAAACATCACATCCACCCTCTGATCCGCCGCAGCGTCCGGCGCTTCCGTTTTCTCCTTCTCTGTCCGCTCTCCCGCCGTCATCTTCGTCACCTCTGTCCCCGCCATTGTCATTCCAGCCAGAATGACCGCGCCCGCCAACGCCGCAGCAAATCCTGTCGCCAATTTTCTTCTCTTCATATTCCTTCTTCCTCCGTCCCGTTCCCAGGCCCTTTTTTCAAATTATCATCAAACTTTTCCGTGATCGGCTCCTCCGGTACATACACCAGGCGAAATTCCTCACACACCACTTTCGTGTCTTCAGTGAAGTCTATCCCCGCCTCCGCCAGACATTCCGCAAAAAACTTCCGGTGAACCTGCCTCCAGTAGGAAAGGCTCCCGTCCCCTTCTCCCTCCATCCGGGCATGAGAAGCTCTCACCTGGCAAAAAGGCGTCACATACACCTTTGTGGTTTGAATCAGACACCTGGCCCTCCCGGCAGAATCCAGAATGACACTGTAAGCACCCGGCTGAGGCAAATCTTCCTGCCATTCCCGGTAAAGATCATAGGCCGAGGAGGTTGCCGTCTTCCGTCCGCAAGCCACCAGCCAGGCCAGCTCATCCGCCTCTTCGCCGAAAGACCAAGCCGTATACTCCGGAGTTTTATTGTTTGTTTTCTCCCCTTCATCTTATCATCCCATCCACATTTTGTCATTAAAAATCCCCGGAAGCAAGCCTCCGGGGAAACAGTGGTGCCTGAACAACAGCATAAAAACAATTCATCAGGATTTCCCGTCCGGCATCGGCGCACTCCAGCGTCCCTGTCTGTAAAACAGCAGCGCCAGCACAGTACCAATCACCCATCCCACCGGCCAGGACATCCAGATGCCCGCAGTCTGAAAAGGCACCGCCAGAACATACCCCAGCACCACACGCAAAATCAAATCGCTGAAGGTACTGATCATAAAGCAGCTCATAGCCCCGGCCCCCCGCAGGACGCCGTCAGCCACCAGCTTCATGGACACCACAAAATAAAAGGGCGACACAATCCGCAAAAACTGAACGCCCGTTCCCAGTGCCTCCGCAAACTCCCCGTCCATAAACAGGCGGATCATAAAGGTACCCCCGAAAAAGCACAGCAGAAAGAACGGCACCCCAATCACAAAGCCCATGCGCAGCCCTGCCCGGAAGCCTTTCTTCACCCGTTCGTTCCGCCCGGCGCCAATATTCTGAGCTGTAAAATTGGAAACGGCATTCCCCAGGGTGCTGAAACAGGTAATTCCGAAGGTATTGACCTTAATGGCCGCGGAATATCCCGCAATAACAGAGGAACCATAGCCATTAACCAGACGCTGGATAAAAATATTTCCCACCGAAATAAAGCTCTGCTGCAGGACACTGGGAATGGCAATCCTGCCGATCCGCTTCAGCATAGAAAAAGAAAACAGCTTCGGCTTTTCCGCGGAAACCACCGTTCTCAAACGGCTTTTCAGAGTAAGCATAGCCAGCACGCAGGCAATCCCCTGACAGAGAAAGGTAGCCCACGCCACACCAGCCACATCCCAGTGACACCAGGCCACAAAAACCCAGTCCAGCAGAATATTGCTGAGGGAAGAACCGATCAGAAAATACAGCGGCGTCCTGGAATCTCCCAGTGACGTAAAAATGCCCGTGGTCACATTGTAGAGAAACAAAAACAGAAAACCACCTATATAAATCTTCAGATAAACTCCCGCGTCCCCAAAAATATTGTCCGGTGTCTGCAATGCCCAAAGCATCCCGGGACTAAACAACAGTCCAAATACTGTCAATCCCACAGAAAGCACCGCGGAGGAAATCAACGTCGTGTACACCGCTGTTTTCATCTCCCGGTAACGCCTTGCCCCAAAGAACTGAGAAATCACCACGGAACATCCCACATTGCACCCCAGCGCAATCGCCATAAAAATCATCGTAATGGGGTAAGACGCCCCCACCGCCGCCAGAGCCTCCTCCCATGGGCAGCAAAATTACCCACAATCACGCTGTCTGCTATATTATACAGCTGTTGAAAAATTACGCTGACAAACATAGGCAGCGTAAACTGAAGCAAAACTTTTTGCGGTTCCCCTTCGGTTAAATCCTTAATCATTTTTATCAGATCCTTTTCGTAAGTATTTTTTCACACACCGCTTACCATAATAAATCTGATTGGGAAAAGATTCAAGAATGAATTTTTATTTCTATTCGTGTATAATTAATTACCAGGACGCAGGAAAAGGCGGGGCCGGGCGGGCAGATGCCTCTGGAAAACTGCTCCGGATACAAGAAACGCTAGGATGGAGCCGCCCTCCGTTTTCGGGCACCGGGGCAGTTCGCCAGGAAATCCTGATGAT